>NZ_CAXBIB010000001.1:0-358993 GCF_963975745.1 uncultured Parvibaculum sp.
CGGCACGATGGATCACGGCACCATGGACCACGGCACAATGGATCACGGCACGATGAACCACGGCACGATGAACCACGGCACGATGGACCACGGAACGATGGACCACGGCACCATGGATCACGACACCATGGACCGCGGCACGATGAACCATGCCGACCATGCGGATCATGCATCCGCCTCATCCGTCGCCGCGCGCCCGGTCGGCTGGACTTCCGGCTTTCCGCCGGACGCGAAACTGCTGGCCTATGCCGACCTGCGCGGCCTGCGCCCCAATCCCGACAATGCGGCGCCCACCCGCAGCATCGAGATGCGCCTGACCGGCAACATGGAACGCTATGTCTGGACGCTCGACGAGGCGCGTTTCGGCGAAGCCCCGCCGCTGCGCGTGCGCTATGGCGAGCGCGTCCGCCTGACCTTCGTCAACGAGACGATGATGGCGCATCCGATGCATCTGCACGGCATGTTCTTCGAACTGGAAAACGGCAGCCCGGATCGCCGCCCGCTGAAGGACACCGTCATCGTGCCGCCCGGGCAGTCGGTCTCGGTCGTCCTGACCGCGCGCGAGGTCGGCGCCTGGCCGCTGCATTGCCATCTGCTCTATCACATGGTCTCGGGCATGATGACGGCCTTCATCGTCGAACCGCCCGAAACCGCCGCGAGCGCCATCACGCCCGACGGCGCCATCCTGCCGATCGGCGTCACGAAAGACGGCGCGGCGCACGCGGCCCATGCCGGCCATGGGAGCATGTGATGAAGAACATTCTTGTCCCCACGCTCGCACTGATCCTTGCCATCGCCGTCCCGGCTTTCGCCCGCGCCGAAGAACCGGCAGTTGTGCATGACGCGCATGAAGCGATGCTCTTCAATCGCATTCAGCTCGAGGTCGATTATGCCGACCGGCATGGCGGCCTCTGGAACGGCCATCTCGACGGCTGGATCGGCGGCGATGTCGACCGTCTCTGGATCCGCGCCGCCGGCGAGATCGCCGATGGCGAGGTCGAGAAGGCCGAACTGCAGCTCTTCTACGGCCGCAACGTCCATCCCTTCTGGGACCTGCTGGTCGGCGTCCGTCAGGATGTCGAGCCGGACGACGAAACATGGCTCGCCGCCGGCGTGGTCGGCCTCGCGCCCTATTTCTTCGAGACCGAAGCGACCGCATGGCTTTCGACAGAAGGCGATGTCGCGGCCCGCTTCGAACAGAGCCTCGACATTCCGGTCACGCAGAAACTGATCGCCGAACCGCATCTCGAACTGAACCTCTACGCGCAGGACATGCCGAAACGCGGTATCGGCGCCGGCTTCAGCAGCATCGAGGCCGGCCTGCAACTGCGCTACGAGATCACGCGCAAATTCGCGCCCTATCTGGATCTGGTCTGGGAACGCAAGCTCGGCGAAACCGCCTCGCTCGCGCGTGCCGCCGGCGACAGCGTCGACGACACGACGCTCCGCATCGGCCTGCGCACCTGGTTCTGAGGCGAGCGATGCCCCTTCGATCCCTCTCCCCTGCGGGGAGAGGGGTGAGAGGACAGAAGAAAAGGTCCAGTGGACCTTTTCGTCCCCGAACGCCTGTTAGCTATCTCCCCGGTACAAACACCCTGGGGGCGGGTCGGAATTTGCGAGCGGTAGCGAGCAAATTACGGGGCGGGGGCACGACGCTCAATCTGATCCTCACCGTTTCACAAATTCTCGGTGTCACCCCGGGGTTTGTCCCCGGGGCCCACGCGCGGTGCCTCCTGCCGCAGCAGTCAATGACGCCCGAGCCCGCTCCCTCCGCATCGTCATTGCCGGGCCGGCGCAAAGCGCCGTGACCCGGCAACCCGGAAGGCGCGGCACAAGCCGCACCGTCCCGCCTCGCAAGGAATCTTCCTGCGGACGAAACGCCGCGCGCGCCCCACCACAGATGTCAACCCGGCGAAAGCCAAAGCAGCGCACCCACGAATTTGTTGAATCTTCTCGTAGGTCGGCGAAGCGCCTCCGCGCTCAGATTAGTTTTCTGAAAATCTTTATAACTTGACCGTACTCAGGCCCGTTCAATTCCGGCAAATCGTGCGAAAGATCAATGTTCCGACCAAGCTTGCTGGTCCACCTTCCGCTACTGAGCAGTCGTGCAGCATGAGTAGGTTGACCGGCCAGTGCGTAAAGCGCCACCTTCTTGTATCCGCGTTCTACTGATGCAGAGGTTGTTTCTTCCCAACCGTCAGCCTCAAACCAATCTTCAAAGGCTTCCATTGTGGTTTTGCCACGGGCATCCATTGGCCAGAATGCGCGGGAAGTAGGCCACCAAAACCGCCTATTGTCTTCGAAGGCCCAAGCTATGCAGTTGTAGCGATCATCTTGCGGACTTGTGATTTTCTTAGCCACGTCTGTCAGAAGTGGAAAGGCTTGGCTAAATTGAGTAGCCATTTCGCTCGCCCCAAGCGATCCAAGCATCGGTCATCGCTTGGATGTCGCCAACCGCTGATTGTGTGTAAGGACGCTCTTTGCCGACTTCCAACCTATTTTCGTTGAGTGCATCATCAAGCGCCCAAACCAACAATGACGGCCCGGTTTTCAGTTCTGACAAAATGAGCGGCGCGACTAAATTCGCATTTTCCACTATCGCTCTAAAGCTCGGGTGATCCGTAATCTCCTCCGGATCAGACAAAAAAGCCGTCTCGCTTTTCCAGCGCCTTAAAATTGCATAGAACGATGCAATGAAATCGTTTGGAGAAGGAACATAGCGACCACTTGAACGCGACGACGATGACAGTTGTGCTCGCCCGGTATACCGACCATTTGCCCCAATCGTTGTATTTAAAGCAAGGCTTCGCATCTGTTATTTGCTTCCCCCCTTGGCCTCTTCGACTCGATCGAGTAGCCAACGCGCTAAGTTCTCCGCAGACTGAACAGACAGAAAAACATCACATGCCATCTCCCGCACGATTGAACCACGTGAAATCTGCTTCTCAACTATCTCGTCGCCCAAAGTGCCCGTGTGGTCGCTGATTTTCTCAATTCGAAAAACCTGGCGCCGAGGAATAGCCGCTCTTTCAGCGTAGAGCACAAAGTGAACCATCCCGTTTGGCGTGAGACTTCCCAATGCGCCGTCGGCCCATATTACACCAAAATTATGGGATTTTATGTAGTCAATAGCGACTTCGTCGTCAGAAGGCTTGAGCTTTGGATCAAGCCATGCTTCGTCGGTCATCAGATATCTGCATCCTAGATGCGTGCGCAAGCCAACCCAGCGTCTGCGCACTGTTATAAACACTCATTTAGGCAGAATCGACCCTAACGCCGTGTTTAAGTGTCCACAAAATTATGAGTTCCACAAGCAGTGTGGGTCCCAGAATTCGGTCGCAATAGCTCATACCGCCGCCATTCTCCTCGGTTTTTGCGGCGGCGATCGACGAATCCGACGATGCGCTGAGGTGCGCCAAATCGTCCCAAACCCAAAATCGTGAGTCGAGCTTTCGTGGGGTAATATTGACGCAATCCAAAACCCCACCCCTCACCGAAACGACGCCTTGTAGTTTGCCGCTTCGAGGATCAGCGCATTCTCCAGCGGCGGCGCGATCTCGAACGCCCGCGGTGCGCGCGCGAAATCATAGAGCCGGAAAATCCGGAACCCCTCCGGCCGCTCCTCGGCGAAATTCTTTTCATTGCGCGACAGGAAGAACGGCGTCTGTTCGCCGCCGGTCGTCGTCTTGACTTCGAGATAGCGCTCCGCGCCGCGCGCGGTGAACGAAAGAATGTCGTAGCCGGCGCCGTCGCCTTCCTCCTGCGCCACCCATTTGACCTTGCGCGCGAGATCGTCGCGGCCCGCCGCGCGCAGCCGCGCCTCCTCGGATTTCAAAACCCGCTCCTCGCCAAGCCGCCCAAGCGCGCGGTTGCGCTCGTCGCGCGCCGCCGGATCGAATTTGCGCACGAGCCGGGCGAGGGCAGGGTGGGCATCTTCGGGCCGCTCGATCTTGGCCGGCGCCTCGCCGATGAACAGCGCGCCTTGTTCGGCCAGCGCCGTTTCCTTCGTGGGCAGCGGCAGCACGAAATCCGCACGCCGGTCGAGAAACCGTTCGACGCCGTCGAGCAGCGCCTTCTGGAAATTGACCATCGGCTTGTAGCCGGCGATCCAGGGCTCGCCGAGCGACATCAGCACGGCGCTGATATTCTGATGCTTGAATTCGATCGAGCCTTTCGAGCGCCCGGTCAGCTTCTGCAATTCGGCATTGCGCTGCGCCTTGACGTAAGGCTCGCCGCGAAGCTCCCTGTCGCGCATGTCGAAATAGTCGGCGACGATCAGGTCGATCTCCTGCTCGTTCCAGTCCTCGCCCGTCCGGTCGTTCGCCGCCATCCGTCCCCCGCGCATCGAGAGGCCAGGCTAGGCGGATCGTCTGAGGCTGTAAAATGAGATGGGGGCACCTGTCCCCCTGCGGCCGTTGCGCACCGTTCCCGTCCCCCGGAAATGTACCGTTCCGGCACATTCCGGCGCACGCCCCTGTGCACATCCGGAACAGTCGCCGCGCGCAAAGGGACATCCGGGAGAGACCGCGCCGGCACCGGCGCCGTCACACGCCCGGTCTGCCGGCGCTCGCGCCGGCGGTCCGAAGGCCGTTTGTGACAGTTTTTTGACAGTTCCGTGACAGAGGGGGGTGCACGGCTGTGCCGCTCTGCGTGAACGGCGTGGAAATCCGACGCAAGTTGCTGAAACCGTTGCGCTTTCCGGCGCTGCCCCGGGGTTTTGCGACAGTACGATGACAGTCCGTGCCGTCAGGCAATGAAAAACCGGGGCGGCGCGCTGGGCGCCGGCCCCGGTTTTGCCGTTCTCCCCCCGAAGAACGGTGTTGCTGTGCTACTGCGCGGCCGGCCGCTTGACGACGACGCCGCCATCATTGACCACCACCGGGCTGTCGCCGGGGGCGGCGCGCGGCGCCGGGCGCGGCGCGTCGGCCGGACCGCCGCTATTGGCCGGTTTCGGCGGCTGGCGCAGGCTGGCGCCCGACGAGGCCTGGCCGATCGGATCGTCCGAATGGCGGCAATTGCCTTCGAAAAAGGCGCCGGTCTCGACCGCCAGCGCTTCATGCAGGATGTCGCCCTCGACATGGCAGGTCGAGGAAAGCTGCACCCGGCGGCCCCGGATCGTGCCCATGACGCGGCCGCGGATCACGATATCCTCGGCGACGATCTCGCCGGTGATCGAGGCCTTTTCGCCGATGGTCAGCGACTGGCTGCGAATGTCGCCTTCGACGGTGCCGTCGACCTGGATATCGCCGGTCGCGGTCAGATTGCCATGGACCACCAGATCGCCGGAGATGATCGACGGCACGCTACGCGTGCCGGGGCGCTTGCCCGGAATGGGGGCGGGAGCCGCCATTGCGGGGGCTGCTGCCTTGTCGGTGTCTCTATCCTTGCTTCGCGAAAACATAATGCCCTGCCTCAATGAACTTGGAGGGGTTGCGAACGATACCGTCGAACCAGACCTCATAGTGAAGATGGGGCCCGCTGCTGCGGCCAGAAGACCCTACTTTGCCGATGATCTCCCGGAATGCAACTTTCTGGCCAGTTTTGACGTTCATGCGGCCAAGATGCCCGTAGCGGGTCCGGAAGCCGTTGCCGTGGTCGATTTCGATGAGGCGGCCATAGCCGCCGCGCCAGCCGGCAAAGGTCACCGTGCCGGCGCCGGGCGCATAGACGATCTCGCCATACGGCGCCGCCAGATCCTCGCCCGAATGGAAGGCCATGCGGCCGTTGAAGGGGTCGCGGCGCGACCCGTAGCTGCTGGTCCGCCGGTAATTGACCAGCGGTTCCGCAAGCGGCATTTTCGCAATGGATTCCTCAAGATCGGCCAATGTCTTGAGATTCTGGCTGACCCTGTAAAGCTGCTTGCCGAAGCCGTTGTCGCTGGTCCCGCCGGCCAGCGCCTCATGGTCGGCCAGGTCGATGAAGGGACCGCCCTGGGCGCTGCTGTCGGCCTTGCGGCGGCGCTCGATCAGCACCTCGGGGTCGATCACCTTGGTCATGCCGATGATCGATTTCAGCTCCCGGACGCGCCGGTCGGTCACTTCCTCGATATTGTTGATCAGCGTCTGCTGCGCCCGGTCGATCTGGGCCAGCCGGGTGTCGATCTGCGCCACGGTGCCGTTCCGGGTGTCGCCGGCCAGCCCGGTCAGCTCGCTGAGCCCGGCAAGATCGACCGTGCCGCCGACATTCTCGTCGGCATCGATGATGAAACGGCCGGTATCGGCCATCCGGCGCGGCCCGGTGGTGGTGTCGGCGAGATCCGGCGCACTCGAATGCCGCTCGACCCGCATCAGCACCTTGTTGCCGCGTTCGGCCCCGGCCGTGCTGCCGGTCGTGGCCGCATGGCGCTGGCGCATCGTCTCGAGCAGGGAACTGGCGGTCTGGCGCTGGCTCATCAGCGCGGCGAGCTGGCGGTGCTTGTCTTCGAGCTGCATGGTCGTGGCCAGGAACCGCTCCTCGGTGATCACCAGCTGGCCGTTGAGCGCGTCATAGGCCGATTGCAGCTGCGCCATGCGTTCTTCATAGGCGCCCTGCATCTTGACCAGGCGGCGGTCCTTCGAAGCGATGATCTGCTCCTTGAACACCACATTGACCGAGGCGAAGGCGATCCAGCCGAAAAAGGCGAGCGCGATCGTCGCAAAGGCCGCCTGCGTCAGCGGCGACAGCGAAATGAACTGAACATGGCCGTGGCTACGGATATAGATCTGCCGCTCCACATAATTGTGGCGCAGAAAATCTCGAACGCGTTCGGCCCATCCGGCCTTATGGTGCATGCCCCTCAATGCCCCACGACCCCCCTCTGAATTGCAGTCCCATCTCACCCAAATTGGGACAGGATTACAACATACCCGCCTTAACAATTGATGTTAATGGTTAATCTGGATTCACCATAGGCTCTGCCAGCGGCTCATAGAACGCGGGATCGAGCCCGGCGGCAAGCCGTCCCGCCCTGTTGAAGGGCGGTTTAAGGACACCGCGGAAATGCAGCCGCACCAGCCGTTGAAAGGTGGCGCACGGCTCGCGGCCCTCGGCGCGGCAAAGATGGGAAAACCAGACCGCGCCAGCGCGCACATGGTCCTGTTCCTCGCGATAGATCGTCCGCAGCACTGCTGCGCTCTCCGTATCGCCGGCCGCGTCCAGCCGTTCGATCATGCCGGGCGTCACGTCCAGTCCGCGCGCCTCGAGCACCAGCGGCACCACGGCGAGCCGCGCCATCAGGTCGTGCCGCGTTTCGGTCGCGGCTTGCCACAGCCCGTCATGCGCCGGCAGGTCACCATAGCGCGCGCCCAGTGCCGCGAGCCGCGTCTGCAGCATCGCGAAGTGCCGAGCCTCATCGCTGCCGACGGCGACCCAGTCGTCGAAAAAGGCGCGCGGCAGGTCGAGCGGGGCAAACCGTCCAATGAGATCGAAGGCGAGATCGATGGCATTGAGTTCTATATGTGCCAGCGAATGCAGCAGCGCGATGCGCCCGCGCGTCCCCCGGAAGGTCCGCCGCGGCATGTCGCGCGGCGCAAGAAGTGCCGGGGTCGCAGGGCGCGATGGCCGGTCGGGCAGGGCCGGCGCCGCGCCATCCGCGGGCAGCAGGGTCAGCGCCGACGCGCGCCACGCCCGGGCGACGCGCTCCGCCAGACGTGCCTTTTCATCGGCATCTGCGCAGGTCAGCACCGACAGGGCGCCTTCGACAAGCGACGTCACCGGCCTAGAGTTCCTTGACCGCGGCCAGCACGTCTTCTGCGTGACCGCTGACCTTGACCTTCGGCCAGACCCGGCGCACCACGCCCTTGCCGTCGATCAGAAATGTCGTCCGCGTAATGCCCATGAATTTCCGCCCATAGAGGCTCTTCTCGCCCCAGACGCCATAGGCCTCCAGCATGTTGCCATCCTCGTCCGACAGCAGCCGCACCGTCAGGCCGTGCTTGTCGCGGAACTTGCAGTGCTTCTCGATCGTGTCCTTCGAAACGCCGAGCACAACGGCGCCGGCGGCGTCGAACTTCTTCTTCAGTGCGCTGAAGGCGATGGCCTCGGTCGTACAGCCCGGCGTGTCATCCTTGGGGTAGAAATAAAGCACCACCTTCTTGCCGGCGAGGCTCTTCAGCGTCACTGAACTGCCATCATCCGCCGGAAGCTTGAAGGCGGGTGCCTTGGCGCCTTCGGCGGGAAGCGCGTCATTGGCGGTGGCCGCCGCCTTCGGGCGGGCTTTCGTGGCTGCCTTTGCGGCGGGTTTCGGAGCGGCCTTGGCCGTTTTGCGCGCGGGTGCCTTCGCCATGGAAATCAGCCTCATTGTCTCTTGCAGGGGAATGTTATGCCCGCCTTTGGTCGGGCAGGGCACAATATGGAGCGCCGCGGCCTGCGAGGCCAGCCGTGTTAAGCCTGTTTGCGCAAGGTCGCGCCGCAGGCCGCCAAAATTGCAGACTTGGCGTCGGACTGCGGCTAGATAGAAGACCGACGCGCTTTTGCCTTATTTCTGCTGTCTGCATGGCGGGCAGTACAGGGAGAGATGTCGCTTCTTGATCCGCCGGACCAGTAAAATCGCATTGGAGGTTGTAGGCGTTGCCGTCGCGGCGACGGCCGTCCTGCTGGCCGTCCTTGCATGGCGCCTTTCTTCCGGCCCGGTTTCGGTGACCTTTCTCGGGGGCATGATCGAAAACGCGGCCGCGCCCTCGCTTCAGGGCGGCGCGCTCGACATCGGTGACACAGTCCTGCGCTGGTCGGCCGACGACCGTCGGCTGTCCCTGCGCCTTGTTGATGTCAGATTGGCCGGCGCCGACGAAAACGCCATCGCCTTCGTTCCCGAACTGGCCTTCCAGATCAGCCTGCCGGCACTGTTTCGCGGCGTACTGGCGCCGACGGCTGTTGATTTCTTCGGTGTCAGCGCCACCGTCCTCCGCCGACCCGATGCTGGCATTACCCTGGCCATGGCGGGCGTCGGCACACCGGCGCAGTCGGTCGACCCCGAATCCGCCGCCTTTGTCGGCCGGCTGATCGAGGCGCTGTCCGCCGGCGAGGAAACCGGCACGCCGCTGGACTATCTGACCCATGTCGGCATTCGCGACGGAACATTGCGGCTCGTCGATGAGGTCAACGGCGTGTCGTTCGACGCGCCTTCCGCAAATCTGATCATGTTCCGCGGCGAGGGAGGTCTTGCTGCCACCCTGCGCGCCGACATCAGCATTGACGACACCACAGCAGCCATCGAGATGAACGGGCTGCTGCCGTCGGGTGCCGATGCGGCCCAGATCGAAGCACGCGCAACCAATGTCGTTCCGGCTGCCTTTGCGCGCATGTCATCGGCATTTGCCGATTATGCGATCTTGGATGCGCCCATCGAGGCGCGCGGCACACTTCGTATCAAGGCCAATGGTGACATGCTGGGTGCGCAGCTGACACTCGACGCGGGGCGCGGCGAGATTGATCTGCCGAGTCCATGGGATACGTCGATACCGATCGAAAAGGCGCGAGCCGAAGTCGAATTCGACGGCATGGCGCGGCGGATCGATCTCATCGGTCTGACATTCCATGCCGGACCGCACTTTGCGTCGCTGGCCGGACGGCTCGACTACCGCATTGGCGACGGCCTCAACATAGCCGGTGCGACCGTCGACCTGATTGCCGATCGTATTCATACGGAAGTACCTGGATTTTTTGTGGGGCCCGTTGATCTCGAAAGGGCGCGGTTGAAGGGCAGTTTCGATTTCGACGCCCTGACAGCCATCATCGAGGAACTCTCGGTCGGAACGGCGGGCGGCGGAATTTCGCTGAGCGGTGCCGTTCGGGACGGAGAGCGCTCGCCGGCCGTGCGCGTCTCCGGCGGCATCGACGCGATGCCGCTCGATGCATTCAAGGCCATCTGGCCACTCCCTCTTGCAAAAGGTGCACGCGAATGGGTCGGGAAGAATCTCTCGGGTGGCGATGTCGTCAGCGGAACATTCGAAATCGATATGCTGGCCGGAATGATCGATGATGCGGCAAATCGCGTGCCGATACCCTCCGAGAACCTTCGCTTCGAGTTTGCGGTGGGCGGCACGACAATGACGTATCTCGGCAAGTTGCCGCCGATGCAGGAGGTCGAGGCCCGCGGTCTGGTTCTGGGTGACCGCTTTGACGCCTGGGTTTCGTCTGCCCGCATCGATGTCGATGGTGGTGGATCGCTTGCGGTCAGCGATGGGCATTTCCACGTCGACGATCTGCATCGGAAAGGTGCGACCGGTCATATCCGCTTCACGGTCGCCGGCGCGACAGCCGACATTCTTGCCGTGCTGGACCACGAACCGCTGGGCCTGATCGGCAAGTTCGGCATCGATCCGCGCGACGTCGCCGGCACAGGCCGTATTACCGGTAATCTTGCCTTGCCATTGGTGAAAGACGTCACCATGGAAGAGGTTGATTTCTCCGGCATGGCCCATGCCGACGATATCGCCATTCCGAATATCCAGCGCGGGCTTTCCATCACATCCGGCGCACTCGATATCGACGTGTCGCGTGCGAAACTTGTCGCAAGAGGACCTGTCGGCATCAACGGCGCGCCGCAGCTGGATCTGACATGGCAGGAGGCCTTCGAGCGTGGGAGCGGCGGTTCGACCTATCGATTGACCGGCGTACTCGACAATGAGGGCCGTAAAGCACTCGGGATCGGGCTTGGCGCGTTTCTCGACGGTCCGGCAACATTCGATGCGAGATTTTCGGGCGACGGCAGGGAGGTGAACCGAGCCGAGGTGAAGGCCGACCTGACCGACACGATCGTCAAACTGGACTATGCCGGCTGGTCGAAGCCTCCAGGCATTGGCGCGGCGGCCGAACTTCGGCTTGCCTTTCTGCGCGGCGGCGGATTTCGTGTGTCTGGCTTCGAACTCGCGGGAGATGGTATCGACGCGCGTGGCGACTTCTCGCTTGGAGCCAACGGCCGGTTGACCGAGGCCAACCTGCCGGTGGTCAAGTTGGGGCCCGACAATGATTTCTCGTTCATGGCAGGCGCGACGGACGACACATCGGTGACGATGACTGTCACCGGTGCGCGCTTCGACGCGCGCCGGCTTCTCGCTGACATGATCGTCGGCTCGAAGGGTGATAGCGAAGAAGAGGCAGATGCGGCAACGGAAGAGGCAGGCCCTCCGCTGTTGTCGCCCGAGCTTGTGGCCGACCCGGCGCGCCGAACGGCGATACGCGCCGAAATCGCGCGGGTCGTCGGCAACAACGATACGATGTTCAACGCCGTCAGCGCCCATGTCGTTCAGGTGGACGATCGTATCTGGACGTTGAACGTGACCGCAGTCGATCTGCAGGAGACGCCGCTGACGGTCAGGATAGCTCCCGATGACTCCGGTGTGAGGCAGCTGTCGCTGGCGTCGAACGACGCCGGAAGCGTCTTCCGCGCGCTCGACTTCACCGACAGCATGAGGGGCGGGGTGCTCAGTGCGACAGGCACCTATGACGACACGATTGCCGGATCGCCGCTGCGAGGCGCTGTGACCATCGGTACCTACCGCATCGTCGATGCTCCGGTACTGGCAAACATTCTGACGGTGGGATCGCTGACGGGGATACGCGACACGCTGAACGGCGAGGGAATTCTGTTCAACGGTCTGGAATTGGTCTTTGGCATTACCGAAGGGCGCATCGACATCGAGGAAGCCCGCACTTCGGGTCCGGCCATCGGGCTGACATTGAAGGGTCATGTCGACCGGGTGACGGATCGTATCGATATGGAAGGAACGATGGTTCCTGCCTATACGATCAATTCATTTCTCGGGCAGGTGCCTGTCTTCGGGCCGCTGATCGTCGGCCGGGAAGGCGAAGGAATATTTGCGCTGACTTACCGGGTCCGCGGACCTTCCGATGACCCGTCCGTGACCGTCAATCCGCTCTCCGCCCTGGCGCCCGGCTTTCTGCGGCGCATGTTCGAGTTCGGCGGCGCGCCGCCGGCAATGCCCGCGCCAGAGGCGGCGCCTGAGCCAACGGGAGCGCCTGCCGTGGAATCTGGTGTGTCTCCCGAAGAAAGTGCTGCAGAAAACCGGGATTCAGACACTCTTCCTGTACCGCAAAACTGACAAATCCGTACGATTCAGGATTGCGGAGTAATCCTCCGCATATGTAAGCTCTGGCTCTGCTGTTGACGAGGCAAGGGGAGGAGGAAACCCATGTCCACCAATCAGAAGATGACGATGGACGCGGCCTATGAGGCGGTCTCGCCGGATGATTTCCCGGCCATGATGGATATCGACCGTTACGGCAAGCGATCGACGGCCTTCGACAAGATCATTTCGGCGACCCACGATCATTTCTGGGATCCGCTCGATACGAAATACATCGATTTCTCCCAGCCCTGGGATCTCGACAATGCCGCGCTGATGCCCGCCGATTTCAGTATGGAACTGAAGACGGCTGTATCCGACAAACTCGATGAAAAGCAGAAGATCTATCTCGTCAACGAGAACGTCCGCTGGAGCATGTCGTCGATTCTGCATGGCGAGCAGGGCGCGCTGGCGCTGTCGGCGAGCCTCTGCCACATCCTCAAGGATCCCGGTGCGCAGGAATATGCGGCCAACCAGACGCGCGAAGAGGCGCGCCACGTTACCGGCTTTGCCAGGTATATTCAGGCGCGCTGGGGCAAGCCGACAGCTTGCGGGGTCGTACTCGAGAAGCTGCTCTGCGAGATCGTTTCGACACCGCTGGTCTGGAAGAAACTGGTCGGCATGCAGATGATCGTCGAAGGTTTGGCCATGGGCGCCTTTGCGACTTTCTATGCCAAGACCACTGATCCGGTGCTGCGGCGCCTGATGCAGCTGACCATGACCGACGAGGCCTTCCATCACAAGTTCGGCAAGATCTGGGCCGACCGCACGGTGCCGAACCTGCCACCGGCGGAGCGCGATCTGATCGAGGACTGGGCGCTCGAGGTCTTCATGACGTTGATGCGCAATTCGACCGGACCAGAGCAGAAAAAGGCGATCTACGAGAAGGTCGGTCTGGACTGGCGCTGGGTGCAAGGCGCGCTGGCCGAGGCGTTGACTGACAAGAACATGCGTGGCGAGTTGCAGGAAGCGACCAACATCTTCCGCGTCCTTATCAAGACCTTGGTCAAGGCCGGCATCGTGACCAGCCGTACGGCGCCGATGTATGCGGCCTATGTCGACATGGCCGAACTCTATGGCGAAGGCGACCGCATGGTCGGCGACGACATTGCCGAGGAAGGCATCAAGTATCTTCAGGCGATCAACGGCGCCGGAGGCGATGCGGCGATTTTCGCGCTCGGCGCCTCGACAGCAGCCGAATAGACGAACCAGATGGAGCCATAAACGCGGCAGCCCAATAAGCCGTGGAACGCACTTCAGGGAGCGTTCAGGAAGAAGCCCTCCCCGGGCGACCGGGGAGGGCTCATTCGTTTCGGCGCCTGTAGTTCAGGCCCGCGGCTTCAGCAGCACATGCTTCTTCTTGCCGAGCGAAAGCTTGACGACACCCTCGGGCGTCAGATTCTGCCGGACCAGGACCATTTTCTCGTCGCCGACCTGGGCGTCGTTGACACGCACAGCACCGCCCTTGATCTGACGTCGGGCTTCGCTGGTCGAGGCAACCAGTCCGGCCTGAACGAGCGCATTGAGGAGCCCATGTCCGACATCGAGCGCATTGACGTCGATCTCGACGGTCGGCAGGTCGGCGCTGATCGCACCTTCCTCGAAGGCCGTGCGGGCCGCCTCGGCCGCCTTCCCGGATTGGGCACGGCCATGTGCCATTGCAGTCGCCTCGGTGGCGAGTATCTTCTTTGCCTCGTTGAGTTCCGAGCCCTGCAGTTTTTCCAGGCGCTCAATCTCTTCAATCGGCAATTCGGTGAACAGCCGCAGGAAGCGACCGACATCGGCGTCCTCGGTATTGCGCCAGTATTGCCAGTAGCCATAGGGCGAGAGCATGTCGGCATTGAGCCACACCGCGCCCGATGCCGTCTTGCCCATCTTGGCGCCCGACGAGGTCGTGAGCAGCGGACTGGTCAACCCGTAGAGCTGTGTACCGTCGGTGCGGCGACCGAGTTCGATCCCGTTGACGATGTTGCCCCACTGGTCGGAGCCGCCCAATTGCAGCGTGCAGCCATATTTGCGGTTAAGCTCCACGAAATCATAGGCTTGAAGGATCATGTAGTTGAATTCGAGGAACGACAGGTTCTGTTCCCGCTCAAGCCGGATCTTCACGCTCTCGAAGGACAACATCCGATTGACGGAGAAATGGCGGCCATAGTCGCGCAGGAAGTCGATATATTTGAGATCATCGAGCCAGTCGCGGTTGTTGACCATGATGGCATCGGTCTTGCCGGCGCCGAATGTCAGGAACTTCGAGAATACGGTCTTGATGCCGTCGAGATTCGCGTCGATCATTTCGTCGGTCAGCAGGGGGCGCGCTTCGTCGCGAAAGCTCGGGTCGCCGATCCGCGTTGTACCGCCGCCCATCAGTGCGATCGGCTTGTGGCCGGCCTTCTGCAGCCAGCGCAGCAGCATGATCTGGACCAGGCTGCCGGCGTGGAGGCTCGGCGCCGTCGCATCGAAGCCGATATAGCCCGTCAACAGCCCTTCCAGCAGACGCTCATCGAGGCCTGCATCGTCGGAGGTCTGGTGGATGAACCCGCGGACGGAAAGCTCGCGCAGGAAGTCGGACTTGAATCTGGTCATGGTCGGCTCGGGTTTCGGATATGCTTGGAAACGCGGCTGGTGTATCACGCTTTGGCCGAGGGAAAAATGGACAAACACCCGTGATCCGCGCTTTGGGACTGATGAGCGGCACTTCGCTCGATGGCATCGACGTCGCCATCATCGAAACCGATGGCGAAGGGGCTGTGCGGCCCGGCGCGTCGATGGTCGTCCCCTACAAGCCGGAAGAGCGGTTGCTGTTGCGCATGGCGCTCGAGGCGGCGAAAAGTTGGGAGCCGGACGATCCGGTGCCGGAAGAGGTGGCCGAGGCCGAGCGTCATTTGACGCTGGCCAATGCGCTGGCGGTGCGGGCGCTGCTGGCGGAAGCCGGGTTGAGGCCGGCCGACATCTCGGTGATCGGCTTTCACGGGCAGACGGTCCTGCACCAGCCGGAACGCCGACGGACAGTCCAGATCGGTCTCGGTGATGTCCTGGCGCGCCTGACCGGCATAGACGTCGTCAATGATTTCCGAAGCGCGGATGTCGCTGCTGGTGGTCATGGCGCGCCATTGGTGCCTCTCTATCATCGGGCGCTTGTCGGCAGCACGGGCATTGTGGAACCGGTCGCCATCATCAACATCGGCGGTGTCGGCAATGTCACTTATGTCTCGCCCGACGGCACGTTGCTGGCCTTTGATACCGGCCCCGGCAACGCCTTGATCGACGATTGGGCACTGGAGCATACAGGCGAACCGATCGACAGGGACGGCGCACTGGCAGCGGGCGGCGACGTCGATATGGAGGTTCTGGAAGGCCTGATGTCGCATGAATTTTTCGATGCGCCGCCGCCCAAATCGCTCGACCGCTTCTCTTTCTCTCCCGATGCCGTAAGCCATCTCTCTCCGCCCGATGGTGCCGCTACGCTGACGGCCTTTACCGTCGAGTCGATCGCGCGCGGTCTGGCCCACGTCCCCGGCATTCCGTCGCGCTTCGTCATATGCGGGGGCGGACGCCATAACCCGGTTCTGATGGCGATGTTGAGACGTCGGTTGCAGGGCGGTGTCCTCCCAGCCGAGGATCTCGGCTGGCGGGGAGACGATGTCGAGGCAGAGGCCTTTGCCTATCTGGCCGTCCGCTCGCTGCGCGGCCTGCCGCTGAGTCTGCCGACGACGACTGGCGTACCCGAGCCAATGCCTGGCGGCACACTCCATCGGGCAGGCAAGACCCTGGAAGGGTGACGTTCAGGCCTTTTCGGGAGCTGCGGCCAGCCGTTTGTCGAGATAGGCACCGATCGTATTGGCCAGCGGTTCGAGATGCGATTCGAAGAAGTGGTTGGCGCCCTCCACCGATGCATGTTCGATGGTAATACCTTTTTGCGTCTTCAGCCGTTCGACCAGCTTCAGTACATCGGCCGGCGGCGCGACCTGATCGGCGCTGCCATTGATAATGATGCCCGACGAGGGGCAGGGTGCCAGGAAGGAAAAGTCATACATATTGGCGAGCGGCGCGACGGAGATGAAACCCTCGATCTCAGGACGACGCATCAGGACCTGCATCGCGATCCAGGCGCCAAAGGAAAAACCGCCGATCCAGCACTGCGCCGCATCCGGATTCTGGGACTGCAGCCAGTCGAGGGCCGATGCGGCGTCCGACAGCTCGCCAATACCGGAATCGAAGGCACCCTGGCTTCGTCCGACCCCGCGGAAGTTGAACCGCAGCACCGAAAAACCCCGGTTCACAAAGGCCTGATAAAGGGCATAGGTGACGGGATTGTTCATGGTTCCGCCGAATTGCGGATGCGGGTGCAATACCAGCGCGACCGGCGAATTGGCCTTTCTGCTGTGGTGGTAGCGGCCCTCGATCCGGCCGGCCGGACCATTGAAAATCACTTCAGGCATATCTGGGTCTGTCTCGGGCTATGCGGCCGGCGAGGTGTCGAACGGGTAATCTCCCACCATTGGACAAGGAGATATTTTCCCGTATTTCGTCAAAACCTCTGGAAAATCCGTCGCAGGGTGCTAGATAGTTGACTACAGCGCTCGGAAATAATAGAGCCTTGCGCTGGGCGCCCCGCCGATCCTTAGATGCCGCCCGCGTCATGATCTATCGCTGGCGCAGTCTCAGGTGCTCCGGGGCGGATGTTCTTAACACAGGCAATGGCCGGTTGTGCAAGCTTTTGACCGCCCTTTGCCCGCCATACGAAGGAGTTGGCCGTGAAGCTCACAACCAAGGGGCGCTATGCCGTGATGGCCATGGCCGACCTGGCGCGGCATTCCGACGGCAGCCCGGTCGCACTGGCTGAGATCGCCGACCGGCAGGAAATTTCGCTGTCCTATCTGGAACAGCTGTTTGCCAAATTGCGCCGCGGCGATCTCGTGAAGAGCGTTCGGGGACCGGGCGGCGGGTACCTGCTGTCGCGGGCTGCCGACGATATCCGGATTTCCGACGTCATCCTGGCGGTCGACGAGCCGATCAAGGCAACCCGCTGCGAGCTGGGATCGCCCAAGGGCTGTCTGCCGTCATCGGGCCGCTGTATCACGCATGATTTATGGGAAGGTCTCAGTCACCAGATTCAGTTCTATCTGGGATCTGTGTCGCTTGGCGATGTCATCGACGGTCGCGTTGCGGAACGTCAGATTGTCGTTCCGGACGCGCGCCGCAAATCGGCCAGCATTGCCAACGCCGCCGACTGACCGAAAACCAAGTCCATGAATGGGAGCCTCGCCACGCGATGACGATGAAGCGTGCCTATCTCGACCACAATGCAACGTCGCCGCTGCGCCCGGAGGCGCGTGCGGCGGTACTACGTGCGTTGGATGTTACGGGCAATCCATCGTCTGTTCATGCCGAAGGGCGAATGGCGCGCAGATTGATCGAGGAGGCACGGCGCGATGTCGCCCTGCTCGTGGGCGCAAAGCCGGCCGAAATCGTCTTCACCAGTGGCGGCACGGAGGCCGCACGTCTTGCGTTCCATGCGGCCAGGACCGGTCAGGCCATTGAGCGTCTGATTGTTTCGGCGATCGAACATGATGCGGTGCTGGCCCCGGCCGAGGCGTCGGGACTGGACGTCGAGATCGCACCGGTCGACGGCAAGGGCCGGCTTGATCTTGCTGCGCTTGCCTCGCTTCTGGCCGCGTCGGAAAAGCCTACACTGGTCGCCGTGATGCATGCCAACAATGAGACTGGCGTCCTTCAGCCGGTGGCGGAAGCTGCAGCGCTTGCGCACAAGGCTGGCGGTCTGCTGCTTTGCGACGCGGTTCAGGCCGCCGGCAAGGTTCCGCTCGATTTTTCCAGCCTGGGCGCGGATATGATGGTGCTGGGCGGCCACAAGCTCGGCGCGCCGCTGGGCGTTGGTGCGATGGTCGTTCGTGAAGGATTGCCCTTCGCGGCCGAAGCGGTCGGTGGCGGCCAGGAAATGCGCCGGCGTGCCGGCAGCGAGAACGTCTCGGGTATTGCGGGTTTCGGTGCGGCGGCGCGCGCCGCGCTGGAAAGCATGGATGCGTTTGCCGGATTGACGCCCTTGCGCGATCGGATGGAAGCGCGATTGGCCGTCGCGGTGCCCGATGTGGTGTTCTTTGGACAAGGGGCCGAGCGCCTGCCCAATACGAGCTACATCGCTGCGCCAGGACTTGACGCTGAGACACTGCTGATGGCGCTTGATCTCGATGGTGTTGCCGTCAGCGCAGGCGCCGCCTGCTCATCCGGCAAGGTTGGGCGTCCACGTGTGCTGGAAGCGATGGGCGTCGAACCTGCTCTGGCGCGCGGCGCGGTTCGTGTCAGCCTCGGCTGGTCAAGCGAACCGGACGACATCGACCGTTTCGTCGATAGCTGGCTGCGTGCTCATCGGCGCCGGCGTCTGGCAACATCGGAACTTGTGAACGTGGATGGGGCGTCGATCGCCCGGTTCGCGGCTGTGGAGAGTTGACATGGTTGCCGTGAGAGAAACCGTCAAGACGGTTGGCGAAGTCGAGAAATACAAATACGGCTTCACCACCGACATTGAATCGGACAAGGCCCCGCTCGGCCTGACGGAAGAGACGGTGCGGTTCATATCGGCGAAAAAGAACGAGCCCGACTGGCTGCTCGAATGGCGCCTCTCTGCTTTCCGTCGCTGGCTGACCATGGACGAACCCAAATGGGCGAAGGTCAGCTATCCGCCGATCGACTTTCAGGATGCCTATTACTATGCGGCGCCAAAACAGTCGGCGAAGCTGAACAGTCTCGACGAGGTCGATCCGAAGCTTCTCGAAACCTACAAGAAACTCGGCATCCCGCTGACCGAACAGAAGATGCTGGCCGGCGTTGCAGTCGATGCAGTGTTCGACAGCGTGTCTGTCGTGACCACTTTCAAGGAGAAACTGCGTGAAGTCGGAGTCATCTTCTGCCCGATGTCCGAGGCGGTGCGCGATCATCCCGAGCTGGTGAAGAAATATCTCGGTTCCGTCGTGCCGACGTCGGACAATTTCTATGCGACGCTCAACTCGGCAGTCTTTTCGGAGGGGTCTTTCGTCTACATTCCCGAAGGCGTCCGCTGTCCGATGGAGTTGTCGACCTATTTCCGCATCAACGAAAAGCAGACCGGACAGTTCGAACGGACATTGATTATTGCAGAGAAGGGCTCTTACGTGAGCTATCTCGAGGGTTGCACGGCACCGCAGCGCGACGAGAACCAGCTCCACGCAGCCGTTGTCGAGCTGGTTGCGCTCGACGATGCCGAAATCAAGTACTCGACCGTCCAGAACTGGTATCCGGGTGACGAGGACGGAAAGGGCGGCATCTATAATTTTGTGACCAAGCGTGGCGACTGCCGTGGCGTGAATTCGAAGATTTCATGGACCCAGGTTGAAACGGGTTCCGCCATAACCTGGAAATACCCGAGCTGCATTCTGCGGGGCGACAATTCGCGCGGAGAATTCTACTCGATCGCGATCTCGAACGGGCGCCAGCAAGTCGACAGCGGCACCAAGATGATCCATCTCGGTCGCAACACCTCGAGCCGGATCATCTCGAAGGGGATTTCGGCTGGCCGCTCGTCCAACACGTATCGCGGTCTTGTCAGTGTGCATCGCAAGGCCGAAAATGTCCGCAATTTCACGCAATGTGACAGCCTGCTGATCGGCGACCGTTGTTCGGCGCACACGGTGCCCTATATCGAGACGAAGAACCCGACGGCCGTTCTGGAGCATGAGGCGACAACCTCGAAAATCAGCGACGATCAGCTGTTTTATTGCATGCAACGCGGTATCGGCGAAGAAGAGGCTGTGGCCCTGATCGTCAACGGCTTCTGCCGCGACGTGCTGCAGCAATTGCCCATGGAGTTCGCTGTGGAGGCTCAGAAACTGGTCGGTATCAGCCTCGAAGGCAGCGTCGGCTGACGCGGAAATGTGAAAGTAGAAATATGCTCGAGATCGAAAATCTGCATGTGAAGGTGGACGGCAAGGAAATCCTGAAAGGGATCGATCTGCATATCCGTGCAGGTGAAGTCCACGCGATCATGGGGCCGAATGGTTCCGGCAAGTCGACGCTGTCCTATGCGCTCGCGGGTCGTGAAGGTTACGAGATAACGGAAGGAGCGGTCCGCTTCAGGGGGCAGGACCTGACGGCAATGAATGTCGACGAACGTGCCGCGGCTGGTCTCTTTCTGGCTTTCCAGTATCCGATCGAGATTCCCGGCGTTACAACGATGACCTTTCTGAAGACGGCGCTGAATGCACAGCGCAAGGCGCGCGGAGAAGACGAACTTGATGCGGTGCGTTTCCTGAAGCTTGTGCGAGAGAAGGCCAAACCGCTGAATGTTTCGGACGATATGCTCAGACGGGCATTGAATGTTGGCTTTTCGGGCGGCGAAAAGAAGCGCGCCGAAGTCCTTCAGATGGCGCTCCTCGAGCCGGCATTGGCGGTGCTCGACGAGACCGATTCCGGTCTCGACATCGATGCGCTGAAAACGGTTGCGGCCGGTGTCAATGCGCTCAGGAGTCCCGAGCGGGCCATGCTGGTCATCACGCATTATCAGCGGCTTCTCGACTATATCGTGCCCGACATGGTCCATGTTCTCTCCGGCGGCCGCATCGTGAAGACCGGTGGAAAGGATCTGGCGCACGAGCTGGAGAAGACCGGCTATGCCGCCTACGGCGCCGATGCGGCATGAGGAAGAGATGAACGACCGCGCCGCACAGATATTCATCGATACCTATGAACGGGAGCGCAGCACGCTTCCGGGCGCTGATACGTGGCTGGCGCGCCAGCGGGAAGCGGCGCGGGCGTCGTTCGCCGAGGCCGGTTTGCCGCATCGCCGGCTGGAAGAGTGGAAATACACCGATTTGCGCCAGGCATTGGAAAAGGCCGGAGTTGCAGCGAGCCCGGTGCACGGTGGGGCGGTTGTCCTGCCCGATACCGCGGTGGCCTCGGCCTTCGCGTCGATCGATCGACACGTGCTGGTCTTCGTCAACGGGCGTCATCGCGCCGACATGTCGAGAGCCGTACGTCTGCCCAAGGGTGTGGTGCTTCATCCGCTGGTGGAAGTTCTCCCTGAACAATGGGCAAAGGATCTCGTTGAACGCCGCCTTGATGCGGCGCGCCAGTCCGAGGATATTGTCGATCTCAACACGGCGCTGATGCAGGACGGTGTGGCGTTGCGCATCCGCAAGGGCGTCCGGCTCGACAAGCCGTTGCATCTGGTCTTCCTGTCGGCCGATGATGGCGCATCCCACACCCGCAACCTGATCCGGCTGGACGAGGGAGCCGAAGCGACGATTTTCGAGAGCCATGTCGGCACAGCCACGGCCTTTGCCGATATTGTGACCGACATCTCGCTTGGTGCCGCCGCGGGGCTGTCGCATGTGAAGCTGCAGGATGAGGCTCCAGGCGCCATTCACATGGCGACGCTGCGTGCGCATTTGTCGGAAAGATCCCGTCTGTCGAATTTCACCTTTACGCTCGGCTGCGGCGTGTCGCGCACCCAGAATTTCATTCGTTTTGAGGGAGAGGGCGCGCAAGCGCATGTCAACGGTGCCTATGCACTGAAATCGAGGCAGCATGCCGATCAGTTTTGCGTTATCGATCACGCGGTACCGGGCTGTACCAGCCAAACGCTCTTCAAGGGGGTGCTGGACGGCGCATCCGAGGGCGTCTTCCAGGGCAAGGTGATTGTCCGGCCCGGCGCTCAGAAGACGGATGGTCGGCAGATGACGCATGCGCTGCTGCTCTCGCGCGATGCGGCGATGAATGCCAAGCCCGAGCTTGAGATTTACGCCGATGACGTTCAATGCGCCCATGGTTCGACGGTGGGTGAGCTCTCGCGTGACGCGATCTTCTATCTGCGCTCACGTGGCATTCCCGAAGCGCGCGCGCGCCAGCTTCTCGTGTCGGCATTTCTCGACGAAGCGCTTGATCTCGTGCCACATGAAGCGGCGCGCGAGGCGTTGAAGGATCTGGCCGTCGGCTGGTTTGCCGGCGGGGAGGGAGGAAGATGAACAGTCCCGCTCTCGAATCCGATATCTACGATGTCGCAAGCATCCGGTCCGATTTCCCGCTTCTTGCACGCGAGGTCTATGACAAGCCGCTGGTCTATCTCGACAACGCTGCGTCGGCACAGAAGCCGCAAGCGGTGATCGACGCGATTGCAGAGGCTTACGGCCATGAGTATTCAAATGTCCATCGCGGCATGCACTATCTCTCCAATGCCGCAACGGAGAAATTCGAGCAGGCGCGGGAGACGGCGCGCGCCTTCCTCAATGCCGGCTCGACCGACGAGATCGTCTTCACTTCCGGTGCAACTGACGCGATCAATCTCGTGGCGTCCTCATTCTCCGAACCGATGATCGGGCCGGGCGACGAGATCATTCTCTCGGTGCTGGAACATCACTCCAATATTGTACCCTGGCATTTCCTGCGGGAACGGCATGGCGCGGTGCTGAAATTCGTGCCCGCGTTGGACGACGGTTCGCTCGACATCGACGCCTATCGCGCACTTTTCTCCCCGCGCACGAAAATGGTGGCAATGACGCATATGTCGAATGCGCTTGGCACCATCACACCGATCAAGGACATGATCCGCACGGCGCGTGAGCACGGCGTTCCCGTGCTTGTCGACGGGTGCCAGAGCGTCGTCCATATACCCACCGATGTGCGCGAGATGGATTGCGATTTCCTCGTCTGCTCTGGCCACAAGCTCTATGGCCCGACGGGCATCGGCCTTCTTTACGCAAAGGCCGGGCACCTGAAGCGAATGCGTCCCTATCGCGGCGGTGGCGAGATGATCCGCGAGGTGACACTCGATAATGTAAGCTATGCCGCGCCACCGCACCGCTTCGAGGCGGGAACGCCGGCTATCGTGCAGGCCATTGGCCTGGGCGCGGCGCTTACCTATATCGAGACTGTCGGCCGGGAACGCATCCTCGTCCATGAACTCAAGCTGCGCGACTATGCGACGCGGCGGCTCTCCGAGATCAACGGCCTGCGCATCGTCGGCACGACGAAGACAAAGGGCAGTATCGTCTCTTTCGTGATGGACAATGCCCATCCGCATGATATCGCGACGGTGATCGACCGTGCGGGTGTTGCGGTTCGTGCCGGGCATCATTGCGCCCAGCCGGTGATGGAACGCTTCGGCGTCGGCGCAACGACGCGTGCGTCCTTCGCGATGTACAATACGCTCGAGGAGGTCGATCGATTGGTCGATGCCTTGATCGATAGCAAGAAATTCTTTGGGTAGGCGGGTCATGGCCGAAGACACAAATATGATCGAGAAGCCGGATGAGCCCGCCACAGGTGCAAACGAGGCGCCGCGTGCATCGGTGATTCCGCAGGATGAGATCGATCAGATCACCGACGATATCATTGCGGCGTTGAAGACAGTATACGATCCCGAGATTCCGGTCGATGTCTACGAGCTCGGATTGATCTACAAGGTTGACATCTCTGACGATCGCGATGTCGTCATCGATATGACACTGACGGCGCCGGGATGTCCGGTTGCAGGGACCATGCCGATCATGGTCGAGGATGCCGTGCGCACTGTCGAGGGAATTGCCGATGTGCGCGTCAACATGACCTTCGACCCGCCATGGGACCCGAGCCGTATGTCCGACGAAGCGCGCGTCGCGCTGAACATGTTCTGATGGAGGCGACGATGGCGAGGCAGATGCCCAAGGCGATCACGTTGACCGAAGCCGCTGCTGCGCGCATGAAGGAGATCATGGCGGAGTCAGACGGAAAGTACATCGGTGTTCGGATCGGCGTGAAAAATGGCGGTTGCGCGGGCATGGAATACACGATGGAGTATGCGGAAGCCGCCAGTCCGCTCGACGAGGTCGTGGAGGACAAGGGCGTCAGAATCCTGATCGACCCGAAGGCGATCCTGTTCCTGCTCGGCACGGAAATGGATTATCAGGTGGACAAGTTTGCCTCAGGCTTCCGCTTCAACAATCCGAACCAGACGGACGCCTGCGGCTGTGGCGAGAGCGTGACCATTGTTCCTGCCACCGTCTGATCGTCATGGCCGTCAGCAGCGAATACAGGGAATACATCGTCGAACAGCTTGTTCCACTGGGCCCGGTGCGGATTCGCAACATGTTCGGTGGGGCCGGGGTCTATCTGGACGACCTGATGTTCGCCCTGATCGTGGCTGAAACGCTTTTCTTCAAGGTCGACGATCGCAATCGAGCCGATTTCGAGGCTGAGGAATGCAGCCCCTTTGTCTATGCGCCGCCATCCGGCAGACCTGTCGCCATGTCGTATTATGAATTGCCGGAGAGGCTCTATGATGAACCGGACGAATTGATCGTCTGGGCGCGCAAGTCGCTTGACGCGGCGCTGGCCGCGAAATCCACGGGGCCGAAGGCAAAAGCCGCGCGCAAAAAGGCCGCGCGCCCGAAGAAATAGGACGCGCGGCCATGCCTCACATGATCTTCTTTATCGCCGTGATGTTCCTGGCCCTGTTGGCAAGCTGCATCATTGGCTGATCGGGCTGCTTAGTTGCCCTTGAATTGCGCCGGTCGCTTCTCGAGAAAGGCACGCACGCCTTCCTTGAAATCGTCGCCATTGCCCGCTGTCCGCTGAAGCTGACGCTCGAGATTGAGCTGCTCTTCATAGGTGTTGTCGGTGCTCTCCCAGTAAAGCTGCCGGATCATGCCCAGCGCCTTGGTGGGGCCGTTGGCAAGGTCGGTTGCAAGCTTGCGCGCTTCGGCCATCAATTCCGCGTCGTCGAACACACGGTTGACGAGGCCCCATTGCAGTGCCGTTTCGGCCGGCAGCTTTTCACCCAGCAGCGACAGCTCCATGGCCCGCGCCTTGCCGACAAGACGCGGCAGGATCCATGTCGATCCGCCATCCGGCACCAGGCCGATACGCCGGAACGCCTGGAGGAAGTAGGACGAGCGTGCGCAAAGAACGAGATCGCCCATCAACGCGAAGCTCATGCCGACGCCGGCGGCGGGACCATTGACGGCGGTGACAAAGGGCATCGGCAGGTTGCGCAGACGTCGTAGGAAGGGATGGTACATGGTTTCGAGCGCAGACCCGGCATCGGGCCGCGCGCCGGAGTTGTCGCCCCGTCCCTGCAGGTTGGCGCCGGTGCAGAAGCCGCGACCTTCACCGGTCATCACGAGGCACCGCATCCCGTTCTTCGGATCTTCGACGGCATCCATTGCCTTCATCAGTCCGCCCAGCATCTCGGGCGAAACGGCATTCATCACTTCCGGGTGATTGAGCGTCAAGATGCCCACATTGCCTTCGACATCGAGTTTGACCCGCTCGAATTCCATGTCCGTCTCCCTGTTTTGGTAGGATGATATTCTGAAAGATTATTGTCAGGCCTTGAACGCCGGTTCCTTCTTTGTCAGGAAGGATTTGACGCCCTCGGCGAAATTCGGGTGGTCGCCCAGCACGCCCTGGACGTCGCGCTCATAGTCGAGCTGTTCGGCATAGCCGTTGCGCGCGCCGGCATCGATCGCCTTGCGGATTTCGCCGAAAGCGTTGGTCGGCCCGTTGGCAAGCTTGGTGGCGACTGTCATCGCCTCTTCCATCAACGCCGTGTCCTTGACGCATTTCCAGATCAGGCCCCATTCGGCGGCTGTTTCGGCGGGCAGCTTGTCGCCCGTCAGTGCCAGACCGAGCGCGCGGGCGCGCCCCACAAGGCGCGGCAGGTGCCAGGTACAGCCGAGATCGGGGATCAGGCCGAGCCGCGGTCCGAAGACCTGAACGAAGGACGCCGAATGCGAGGCGATGACGATATCGGCCGCAAGTGCGAGGCCGACGCCGCCGCCGGCGGCCACCCCATTGACGGCCGCGACGATCGGCTTGGGCAGAGCATAGAGTTCGCGCATCATTGGATTGAAGCCGACGGTCATGCCATGGGCGACCCCTTGGCCGATGGTCATGCCTTCTTCGCGCTGGCCTTGCGCGGCCAGGTCGGCACCGGCTCAGAAGCCGCGTCCGGAGCCGGTCACGACAAGCACCCGCGCATCGGGATTTTGCGCGACCTCGGCCACGGCGGCGCGCATATCGGCGATGAGCTGGGTATTGATGCTGTTCAACACCTCAGGCCGGTTCAGCGTCAGCAGGGCGATGCTGTTTTCGATTTCGAGGGTGATGGTTTCCATGTGACGCGCCTTCCCGGATTTCTGGCGAATTCCGCCGTTTCCGGGGCAGCATAGTCGGGCGCCGCCTGTGACGGAAGGCCATGCGAGATGGCGTCCGTGTGGCCCAATCTTCCGTAGCGTCAATGAATGGAACTTTTGCTCAGCCGGCCTTGGCTTCCGGCATGCCGGTTTCGTGCAACTCCGTGATGACACAGTTCCGGCCTGCATGCTTTGCCGTATAGAGGCAATTGTCCGCGCGCTCGATCAGGCCGGCGCTGGTCTCGCCCGGTCGCAACAGGGCGATTCCCATCGACATGGTGACCCGTCCGAGTGACTCGCCCGTGGAGCGTTTGACGAGTTCACGTGCCTGCACTGTTTGCCGAATCTTGTTGGCAATGGCCTCGGCCATCTCGATTTCGGTGGCGGGCATGACAATGGCGAACTCCTCGCCGCCGTAACGCGCGACGAAATGCTGTTCCAGCGCGCCGGATTTGAGGCAGTTGGCGACGAGCTTCAAAACCTGGTCGCCCGTTCGGTGGCCGAATGTATCGTTGAACTTCTTGAAATGGTCGATATCGCCAATGACAAGGCAGAGCGCCTGGCCACTGCTGCTTGCCGCCGCCATTTCGCGGGCCAGCGCCTCATCGAAAGCCTTGCGGTTGTTGACACCGGTCAGCGCATCGGTACGCGCCTCGCTGTGCGCCTTCGCGAGATTCTGTTGCAGGTCGTTGAGTTCGCTTTTGGTGGCGTGCAGCGTCTCCTCAAGCTCTGCGCTGCGCTCTTCCATCTTGCGCGACGCTGCGATAATCGCTTCGACGGCGTGCGCCACGTCGTTCGGCGTCGACTGGTGGGTCAGCGATTCGCTCGCGGCGCGGACCGACTGGCCGAAAGTGCTCGAGTTGCTCGCAGTCTCCCCGATGATTTTCAGGATGCGGTCGACTTCGGTGTTCAGTTTTGCACCGGTATCCAGCGTCATGTCGGCCAGCTTGCCTTCGCCCGTGAGGCGCTCGCGCAGTTCGGCCGTCGCATTCATGTCCAGGGGTTCATGCCGGGCGATCCGGGCATCGATCTCCTTGTTGAGATCGGGCGTGCGGCCGGAGGCATAGTGGAACCAGATGGCATAGTTCTCCGGACAGGGGGGAACCCCGTTTTCCGCCATCAGCCGAAGGGCCTCCGCGCTCCATGCCGCGGCAAACTCGATCTCTTCTCCGTTCATACCGAACACCGTCCCCCACTTGCCGCTTCCGCAACTGCCTCTGTCTTTGGAAACCTAGGTCAATTGGGTTACGTCACTGTAAATCGGTGCGGAAAACCGCCATTTTTTTGATGTGTCCGCTGCGTTCGGGCCGAAACCGCCCATGGGGGGCCCGTAGGGGGCTCTCAAACGCCTCCGGCTTCTGTATATTTCAGGAAAATCGGCGGGCGAATCCAGCAAGGGCTGGAAGGGCCCGGGAGAGTGCGAGCAATAAGGGCCGCCCCCAGGACAGGCCCGAAAAAGGTCGGCGCATCAGGAGGATTTCAAATGAGCTTGGCGGAGCAAACGACCCACGAAACCGACTCGGCAACCATTGGCGCCTCGATCCGGGCGATTCTCGACCGTCAGAAATCGGCACACATCAACGAGGGGCCGGCGAGTGCCGAACGGCGCATTGACTGGATCGACCGCGCCATTGCCCTGATCGTTGACAATCAAAAGGAAATTGCCGAGGCGCTGGCCTCGGATTTTGGTCATCGCAGCCACGAACAGACATTGCTGACAGACGTCATGGGTTCGATTGGCCCCCTGAAGCATGCAAAGAAACACCTGCGTCAGTGGATGAAGCCGGAAAAGCGTAAGGTACAGTTCCCGCTCGGGCTGCTTGGCGCCAGGGCACGGGTCGAGTACCAGCCGCTTGGCACGGTTGGTATCATCAGCCCCTGGAATTTTCCGGTGAACCTGACATGGACGCCGCTGGCCGGCGTTTTTGCCGCCGGCAACCGCGCCATGATCAAGCCGTCGGAATTCACACCGGCGACATCGGAATTGATGGCACGAATGCTGCGCTCGGCTTATGACGAAACCGAAGTGGCCGTTGTCACCGGTGGTCCGGCGGTCGGCGAAGCCTTCAGCCGCCAGCCGTTCGATCATCTGCTTTTCACGGGCGCGACCTCGATTGCCTATCACGTCATGCGCGCCGCCGCCGAGAACCTGGTGCCGCTGACACTGGAGCTCGGTGGCAAATCGCCGGTGATCGTGTCAAAGACCGCAAAGATGGACGAGACTGCGGCCAAGATCATGACGGGCAAGACGCTCAATGCCGGGCAAATCTGTCTCGCGCCGGATTATGTCTTTGTGCCCGAGAACCGTGTCGATGAATTTGTCACGGCGGCCCAAAAGTCGGTGACGAAGATGTTTCCGACCATGAAGGACAATCCCGATTACACATCGATCATCAACCAGCGCCACTATGACCGTATCAACGGCTACATCGAGGATGCGAAGAACAAGGGTGCGAAGCTGGTCGAAATCAATCCAGCCAACGAGGATTTCAGCCAGCAGCAGGCCCACAAGATTCCGCCGACGCTGGTGCTCAATCCGACCGATGACATGAAGGTCATGCAGGACGAGATCTTCGGCCCGGTACTCCCGGTCAAGACCTACAAGCATCTCGATGAGGTTCTGGGCTACGTCAATGCCCATGACCGTCCGCTGGGGCTGTATTATTTCGGCGACGACCGGAGCGAGGAGCGTACGGTGCTCGATCGCACGACGTCGGGCGGCGTGACCGTCAATGACGTCATCATGCATGTTTCGATGGAGGACCTGCCTTTCGGTGGCGTTGGTCCGTCGGGCATGGGCGCCTATCACGGCATCGATGGTTTCCGGACCTTCAGCCACGCCAAGGCGGTGTATACGCAGTCCAAGGCAAAGATGGTCGCGGAAATGTTCCGCCCGCCCTACGGCGACAAGACGCGCAAGATGCTGGCATCGCAGATCAAGAAATAGGCTGGAAAATCGGCCAGCGAAAAGGGCGGCTCGTTGGAGCCGCCCTTTTTTGTGGAGCACGAGGGCAGGCCATCAGGCCTCTTCGGTTTCGCTTTCCATTTCCTCGTCATTGTCCTTGCTGCCTTTCTTCGGCAGTTTGACGGCACGCAGCATGAAGGCAGGCACGTGGTCGCCCAGGCCGACGACACGCGGGCCGTCATCCTCGTCCCGGCCGCGTCCGCGGCCACCACGCTCGCGCCGAGCCGGTCTGTCGTCGTCGCGCCGGTGTGCTTCGCGGTCTGGTATGTGCGTTTCGGCGGCGGAGGAATCTGCCATGGCAGGTACATCGGCCGTGGCCTCGGTATCCGAGGCAGGCGTATCAGCCTTCGCCGCCGCTTCCTTGTCCTTCCGCCCGCGCCCGCCGCGCCGTCCACGGCTTCGTTTCTCGGCCGGCGCTTCTGCTTTGGAGGCGTCCCCATCGGTATCCGCTGCCGGCGCGGCCGGTGTCTCGCCGGGAAGCTCCGGCGCCGATTGTGGCGTCGCGCTGTCCGGACCAGGAATTGGATTGCCGATCAGTTTTTCGATGGCCGTCAGATATTTTCCATCTTCGCGGGTCGCTAGCGTATAGGCTGTGCCGGCCTTGCCAGCGCGGCCGGTGCGGCCGATGCGGTGCACATAGTCTTCAGCATGGCTCGGAACGTCATAGTTGAAGACATGGCTGACATCGGGAATGTCGAGGCCGCGCGCGGCAACGTCGCTGGCGACCAGAAGCCGGATCGTCCCGTTGCGGAAGCCTTCCAGAGTCCGCGTTCGCGTTGCCTGGTCGAGGTCGCCGTGAATGGCGCCGGCTGACAACCCGCTCTTCGACAGCGCGCGTTCGAGCGTCGAGACGTCGCGCTTGCGATTGCAGAAGATGATGGCGTTCTTGACGTTCTCGTCCTCGATGATCTTTTGCAGAAGATCGCGCTTGCCGTCGCGCGTCGTCTTGACCAGAACCTGCTTGATCGTCGCGCTGGTGGACGATGTCTTCGACACCTCGACGCGGACCGGGTTGTGCAGGAAAGTCTCGGTCAGCCGGTGGATTTCCGGCGGCATGGTGGCCGAAAAGAACAAGGTCTGGCGTGTGAACGGGATCTTCTTGCAGATTTCCTCGATATCGGGGATGAACCCCATGTCGAGCATACGGTCGGCCTCGTCGATGACGAGAATCTGTACACCGGTCAGCAGCACCTTGCCGCGACCGCAATGGTCGAGCAGACGGCCTGGCGTTGCGATCAGTACGTCGACGCCGCGATCGAGTTTCTTTTCCTGGTCCCCGAAGGAGACGCCGCCAATCAGCAGCGCCATCGAGAGCTTGTGGTATTTGCCATACTTCTCGAAGTTCTCGGCAACCTGCGCGGCAAGCTCGCGCGTGGGTTCGAGAATGAGCGAGCGCGGCATCCGCGCCTTGGCGCGACCGCGCGACAGCTTGTCGATCATCGGAAGCGTGAAGGAGGCAGTCTTGCCGGTACCGGTCTGCGCGAGGCCGAGCACGTCACGGCCAGCCAGTACATGGGGAATGGCCTCTGCCTGGATCGGCGTCGGCGTTGTGTAGCCGGTTTCGGCTACGGCTTTCAGGACCTCAGGCGTGAGGCCGAGTTCGTCAAATGTCATTCAGGAGCCCTGTGCACCAGTGTTGCGCTGCCCGTGGTGGCCCACTTTCAGGGCCCGTGGACGGACCTCCGCGAACGGATCGGGGAGGGTGAGCAGCAAATGCGCGTTGTTCGACGGTCGCGCTGATCCGCTTCGTTATAGGCGCGGACCATAGGCGCTGCGGTCCAATTGTCAACAGAATGCCCTTGTCAGCGGGCGTGGCGGGCGTCCCGACCGCCGGTCCGGTGCCATATTCAGCAAAATTGTGACGAAAACGGCGCACCTCTGCCGGTCTTGCGGGCCGCGGGCAGGTCGATTCGTCACATGCCGATTTCCCGAAAGTTAATGCTTTCGGTCCATCCTTCTGGATCACAGCGGCGAACTGGGCCGATTGCAGGCATGACCGATCAATTGATGGATGAGCCGGAGCGCTTGAGCGATCTGGGACCCATGGACCGCACAGGCCGTGGTTCCCGGCAGGGACTGTTTTCCCTCATCAACCATCTTCTCGGTCGCATGCCGATTCTGGCCACCACGACGCTGCTGACCGGTGTCGCGGTGGTTCTGGCCATATCGCTCAACTGGATGCTGGGCCAGATCGGCCTGATCGACTTCACCTGGCGCATATTCGCCGCGACCGCCATAGTAACCGTTCTCACCGGCTTCCCGATTATCGTCTATTCACAGATCATCATTCGCGAAATCAAGTCTTCGCGCCGGATGTTGCGCAAGATGACCGAGCGCCTCGCCTGGGCCTTTCACAATGCCGAACGGGCCAATGAGGCGAAGTCGCATTTTCTGGCCAACATGAGTCATGAACTCAGGACGCCGTTGAATGCGATCATCGGTTTTTCCGATATCATGCGCAATGAGCGCTTCGGTCCGATGAACAACGAGCGTTATCGCGACTATGCCCGCGACGTGAATGACAGCGGCATCCATCTGCTCGGGATCATCAACGACATTCTCGATCTGGCGAAGATCGAGGCCGGTCATGCGACGATGGAAGCCGAGAACGAGTTCGAGATCGACAAGGTGATCGAAAGTGCGGAGCGCATGGTGCGGCCATTGGCCGATACGCGTGGCGTGCATCTCGCCGTCGACATCAACAACGGCCATCTGAAACTGTGCGGTGTCGAGCGGATGGTGCGTCAGGTGCTGATCAACGTTCTGTCGAACGCGCTCAAGTTCACCGACCGGAACGGCCTGGTGACTTTGTCGGCCGAGTATCGACCGCATGGCAGTTTCGTGATCTCGATCGCCGATACCGGCATCGGCATGTCGACCGAAGAGGTCAAGCTGGCGCTGACGCCCTTCGGTCAGGCCGACAACACGATGACGCGCCAGCAATCGGGCACCGGCCTCGGCCTGCCGCTTGCCAAGGCCATGATGGAACTGCATGGCGGGCGCCTGATGGTCCGCAGCGAGAAGGGAGCCGGTACGGCCGTGGTTCTGGTTTTCCCGGGCACCCGTGTTGCGACGCCGCCGGTTGAAGCCGCCCTGGCGAGTTGAGAACGCTCAGATATCGAGATCGCGCGCGAAGGCCGCGTGTTCCTGAATGAACTGGAAGCGCAACTCGGGTTTGCTGCCCATCAGCCGCTCGATGGCAATCCCGGTTTCCTTGGCCTCGTCGGCTGGCACGACGACACGCAGCAGCGTGCGCTTGCCGCGCGCCATGGTCGTCTCCTTCAATTGTGCCGGCATCATCTCGCCAAGCCCCTTGAAGCGGCTGACCTCGACCTTGCCCTTGCCGGTGAATTCCTTTTCGAGCAGTTCGTCCTTGTGCGCATCGTCGCGCGCATAAAGCGTCTTGCCGCCCTGCGTCAGCTTGTAGAGCGGCGGCGCCGCCATGTAGAGATGCCCCTGCCGGATCAGCTCGGGCAGCTCCCGGTAGAAGAACGTGATCAGCAGCGAGGCGATATGCGCGCCGTCGACATCCGCGTCGGTCATGATGATGACCTTGTCGTAGCGCAGATCGGCCTCGCGGTAGTGCGAGCCGGTGCGCACGCCGAGTGCCTGGATCAGGTCGGAAATCTGCTGGTTCTGGGCAAGCTTGGCGCCGCTGGCGCTGGCGACGTTCAGGATCTTGCCGCGCAGCGGCAGGATCGCCTGGCTGGCGCGGTCGCGCGCCTGCTTGGCCGAACCGCCGGCCGAGTCGCCTTCGACGATGAAGATTTCCGAGCCATCGGCTGCCGACTGGCTGCAATCGGCGAGCTTGCCGGGCAGGCGCAATTTCCGCGTCGCGCTCTTGCGCGCCACGTCCTTCTCCTGTCGCCGTCGCATCCGCTCGTCGGCGCGGTCGATCACCCAGTCGAGCAGCTTGTTGGCCTGTTGCGGCGCCGCCGTCAGCCAGTGGTCGAAATGATCGCCGATGGCCTTCTCGACCAGCCGCTGCGCCTCAGGGCTTGAGAGCTTCTCCTTGGTCTGGCCCTGGAACTCCGGTTCCCGGATGAACACTGACAGCATCGCACCCGCCGTCCCGATCACGTCGTCGGCCTGGATCTGTCCGGCCTTCCGGTTGCCCACCATGTCGCCATAGGCCTTGAGGCCCTTCACCAGCGCCGCGCGCAGGCCGGCTTCATGCGTACCGCCTTCGGTCGTCGGCACGGTGTTGCAATAGGAGTGGACGAAGCCGTCGCCGCCGCCGAACCACGCGATCGCCCATTCGACAGAGCCGTGGCTGCCGGCCTTCGACACCTTGCCGGTAAAGGCATCGGCCGTCACCGTGTCGTAGCCTTCGAGCGAGGTCTTGAGATAGTCGACCAGCCCGCCCGGAAAATGCAACACCTCGCTTTGCGGCGTGTCGTCGCCGATCAGCGCCGCCGCGCAGTTCCAGCGGATTTCGACGCCGCCGAAGAGATAGGCCTTGGAGCGCGCCATCTTGTAGAGACGCTTGGGAATGAACCGCGCGCCCTTGCCGAAGATCTCGGGATCGGGATGGAAGCTGATGCGCGTGCCGCGCCGGTTATGCACGCGGCCCTGGTCGGTGAGCTTGCCGGTCGGCGTCCCGCGCACATAGGACTGGGTGTAGAGCGTCTGGTCGCGCGCCACCTCGACCTCGAACCGGTCGGACAGCGCATTGACCACCGACACGCCGACGCCGTGCAATCCGCCCGACGTCTCATAGGCCTTGCCGCCGAACTTGCCGCCCGAATGCAGCGTCGTCAGGATCACTTCCAGCGCCGACTTGTTCTTGAATTTCGGATGCGGGTCGACCGGAATGCCGCGCCCGTTGTCGGCCACGGTCAAGCTGCCATCCGCGTCCAGCGTCACCTCGATCCAGTTGGCATGCCCGGCGACGGCTTCGTCCATCGAGTTGTCGAGCACTTCGGCGAAGAGATGATGCAGCGCCTTCTCGTCAGTGCCGCCGATATACATGCCAGGCCGCCGTCTGACGGGCTCCAGCCCCTCCAGCACCTCGATATCCTTGGCCGAATAGGTCCCGTCGCCCTTGGCGGCCCGGGCGGGCGCGGGCTTGCCGGCCTTCGCCGGGCTGGCGGCGACGGAGAAGAGATCGTCGGTATCGGCTGGTTTGCGCGACTTGGGAGCGGCCATGAACTCGGAACTTTATGAGAGAGAATCAATCGGGATTGTAGGGCGGGGGGATGGCAGGCGCCATGCTGCGGCGTTCAATATCATGTGTCGGAACGGCTTGTCAGCGTAGCCGGATGTGCCACAGTCGGTCATCGCGCAATTCGGGAGAAAACGATGTCCGTCACCATAGCCGCGCCGCTGACGCTGCCCTGCGGCGCCACCTTGAAGAACCGCCTCGCCAAGGGCGCCATGACCGAAGGGCTGGGCGATGTGCAGAACCGCGCGACCGCGGCCCATGTCCGGCTCTATCGCCGCTGGGCCGCGGGCGGCGCCGGCATGCTGCTGACCGGCAATGTCCAGGTCGACCGCCGCTACATGGAGCGCCCCGGCAATGTGGCGATCGACGGCCCCCAGTCGAACGAGGCGATTGCCGCCTTGCGCGACTACGCCAGGGCCGGCACCGAAAACGGCACCCATCTCTGGATGCAGATCTCCCATGCCGGCCGCCAGACGCCGGCCTCGGTCAACAAGGAGCCGGTCGCGCCCTCGGCAAAGCCGCTCGACATGCCGGGCGCCCAGTTCGGCAAGCCCCGCGCCATGACCGGCGCCGAGATCGAGGATGTGATCGGCCGCTTCGCCCATGCCGCCGCCATCGCCCGCGACACCGGCTTCACCGGCGTCCAGATCCACGGCGCCCACGGCTATCTGATCTCCGAATTCCTCTCGCCCGACGTCAACAGCCGCAGCGACGAATGGGGCGGCAGCCTCGAAAACCGCGCCCGTCTGCTGCTCGAGATCGTCCGCGCGGTGCGCAAGGCGGTCGGCCCCGATTTCCCGCTCTCGGTAAAACTGAACTCGGCCGATTTCCAGCGCGGCGGCTTCTCCCATGACGATGCGATCCGCGTCGCCGCCTGGCTCGACGCCGAAGGCCTCGACCTGCTGGAGATTTCCGGCGGCACCTACGAGCAGCCGCGCCTGGTCGGTCTCGACGACATGACGCTGCATCCCGAGAAATCCGAGCCGCGCCGCGAAAGCACCATCGCCCGCGAGGCCTATTTCCTCGAATACGCAAAGGACATCCGCGCGGCGGTGAAAATGCCGCTGATGGTGACCGGCGGTTTCCGTACCGCCGCCGGCATGAACGCGGCGCTGGCCAGCGGCACGATGGATGTGGTCGGCATCGCCCGTCCGCTCTGCGTCGATCCGGCCATACCCGCAAAGCTCCTGTCCGGCGCGGCCGCGGAAACGCCTGCCTATGAGAAGACGCTGCGCCTCGGCCCCGGCCTGCTCGGGCCGCACAGCCGCATCAATCTGGTCAAGGCGCTCAATGGCTGGGGCCAGCAGGGCTGGTTCTGCCTGCAGCTGCTGCGCATGGGCGCCGGCGAGGACCCCGATCCGCGCATGGGCGTCTTCTCGGCCTTCCGCAACTACGCCAGGAACGAGGCGCGCGCAGCGGCCGCCCTGCAGCGGCCCTGAGCATCGAAGGAGACAGCGTGAAAATTGCGGAACGATGGTTCGAGCGGCGGCAGATGGATGACGGCGTCACGCTGATCTTCGAGCCGCATGTCCATCCCTTCATCCGTTGCAACATCTGGTTCGTGCGCGGCCGCGACCGCGACCTGGTGATCGACACCGGCACCGGCGTCTCGTCGCTGGCCGCCGAGATCGCCGGCCTCACCGGCAATCCGCTGGTCGCGGTGGCGACCCACACCCATTACGACCATGTCGGCTCGCTGCATGAATTCGAGAACCGGCTGCTCCATCCCGGCGAAGCCGCGCAGATGGAACGCTACGAGGAATTCGCGGCGCTCTCGGCCGCCGCCTTCCCGGAAGAGATCCGCGAGGCGCTGGCCGGCTACGGCCTTGGCCGCGACGAGGTGCTGATCGATGCGCTGCCCCATCGAGGCTTCGACATCGCCGCCTACAACGTGACCTCGACGCGGGCCACAGGCCTGATCGGCGAGGGCGACGCCGTCGATCTCGGCGACCGCCGCTTCGAGGTGCTGCATCTTCCGGGCCATTCGCCGGGCTCGATCGGCCTCTGGGAAGCGGAAACGCAGACGCTCTTTTCGGGCGACGCGATCTATGACGGCCCGCTGCTCGACGAGCTGCCGGGTTCCGACATCGCGGCCTATCTGAAGACCATCCGCCGTCTGCGCGGCATGGCGCCCCGCATCGTCCATGGCGGCCACGACCCGAGCTTCGACGGCGCCCGCCTCGTCGAACTCTGCGACGACTACCTGGCGCGGCGCGATATCTGAATTTCGGGAATTTTCATACGGCGCAACCCCGCTCTGGCGGAAGCCCCGGATTTTCCTGTCGGGCGTTCCCTCGCGGGGTTGCTTTTGGATGTGCTGCTCGCACTCGCCCGTGCTATAAAGCCGGGCCTATCTCCGTGCCGTCTGCCCGCGCGCTCAATTAGCGTCACGCTGGCGTCGGTGTTTTTCCGCGCTTTTCCCTTGGCCTAAACGGTTTACCGACCGGTCACGCATGAGAACAGCGTCGGGTCTTGGCAGTGGATCGCATCGTCTGTCTTTACAGGGATGCAACCTGCGTCGGTGGAGCCATCTTCGAAACCTCCTCCTTCGTGAGACAGGAAAATGCTACGCCTCTATTCGCAAAAAGGTCAAGAGAAATAAGGGTTTCTGGCGCATTGCTTGAGTCAGTCCTGCTGACCGATTTCGCGGCAATACCGTACACGGATCAACAGGGCACCTGACGCGCAACGAAAAAGGCCGGCGCTTGCGCGCCGGCCTTTCCTTCGTCTGTCCCCGGAGGATCAGACCGAATAATACATGTCGTATTCGACCGGATGCGGCGTCATTTCGTACCGCATGCATTCTTCCCACTTCAGCTCGAGATAGCCGTCGATCTGTTCGTCGGTGAAGACATTGCCCTTGGTCAGGAACTTGCGGTCGGCATCGACCGCGACCAGCGCTTCGCGCAGGCTGCCCGCAACCGTCGGGATTTCCTTCAGCTCGGCCGGCGGCAGATCGTAGAGGTTCTTGTCCATCGGCCCGCCCGGATCGATCTTGTTCTCGATGCCGTCGAGGCCGGCCATCAGCATCGCCGCGAAGGCGAGATACGGATTGGCCGTCGGATCGGGGAAGCGGATCTCAATGCGCTTCGACTTCGGCGAGGTACCGTGCGGAATGCGGCACGACGCCGAGCGGTTGCGCGCCGAATAGGCCAGCAGCACCGGCGCTTCATAACCCGGCACCAGCCGCTTGTAGCTGTTGGTCGACGGGTTGGTGAAGGCGTTGAGCGCCTTGGCATGCTTCAGGATGCCGCCGATATACCACAGGCATTCCTGGCTGAGATCGGCATATTTGTTGCCGGCGAAAAGCGGCTTGCCGTCCTTCCAGATCGACTGGTGGCAATGCATGCCCGAGCCGTTGTCGCCGAACACCGGCTTCGGCATGAAGGTCGCCGACTTGCCGAAGGCCTGCGCCACATTGTGGATCACATACTTGTAGATCTGCATGTGGTCGGCGGCGGTCGTCAGCGTCTGGAACTTGGTGCCGAGTTCATGCTGGGCGGCGGCCACCTCATGGTGATGCTTTTCGATCTTGACGCCCATCTCTTCCATGACCGTCAGCATTTCGCCGCGCAGGTCCTGGCACGAGTCGATCGGGTTGGCCGGGAAATAGCCGCCCTTGGTGCGCGGACGATGGCCGAGATTGCCCGTCTCGTAGGCCGTGTCGGTGTTGGTCGGCAGTTCGACCGAGTCGATCTCGAAGCCGGTCTTGTAGGGCGAGGTCGAGAACTTGACGTCGTCGAAGATGAAGAATTCGGCTTCCGGGCCGAACACGATTGTGTCGCCGACACCGGTCGACTTGAGATAGGCCTCGGCGAGCTTGGCCGTGCCGCGCGGGTCGCGGGCATAGGCCTCGCCGGTCGACGGCTCCAGGATGTCGCAGAACACCGCCAGCGTCGTCTGTGCATAGAACGGATCGATCACCGCCGTCGCCGTATCGGGCAGCAGCACCATGTCGGACTCGTTGATCGCCTTCCAGCCGGCAATGGACGAGCCGTCGAACATCGTGCCCTCGGCCCAGAAGTCGTCGTCGCAGAAACCGATGTCGAAGGTGACATGCTGCATCTTGCCGCGCGGATCGGTGAAGCGCAGGTCGATATACTTGACGTCCTTTTCCTTGATGAGCTGCTGAATAGGTTTGCCGGCCATTTGATCCTCTTTTCCCTGTTGTCCTTTAGGGGGTACATGCGTCGGGCTCTCGCCCGCCTTTGATAATCGCCCGCGGCGCCCTGGGGCCCGCGTCGCGTCGTCTGTCGTCGGCGCCAGGGCGCCGGAACCGCGTCTGCGTTGCTAGATCGCCTCCACGCCGGTTTCGCCGGTACGGATGCGGATCGCTTCCTCGACCGAGGAAATGAAGATCTTGCCGTCGCCGATGCGGCCGGTGCGCGCAGCCTGCTGGATCGCTTCCACGGCCTTGGCCACCAGGTCGTCGTTGAGCACGACCTCGATCTTCACCTTGGGCAGGAAATCCACCACATATTCGGCCCCGCGATAGAGCTCGGTATGGCCCTTCTGCCGGCCGAAGCCCTTGGCCTCGGTCACCGTGATGCCTTGCAGCCCCACTTCCTGCAGCGCTTCCTTCACCTCGTCGAGCTTGAACGGCTTGATGATCGCCTCGATCTTTTTCATTCGTTCGCTTCCTTGCTTCCCGGGCTCGCCGCCCTCCGTTGCCCCTGATGGTTAGCACGGCCCGTGCCAACCCTTTCGGTGCCGGAAAGATATTTCGAATCAATGGCTTGGGTGAAATGCCGCGAATCGCTGCCCGTCTGTTGTGCAGATGAAATGCACAAGAAATAGTCAGTAAGGTGCAAAAACAGGCAGCGGGTTAATGCTGGCTCGAATGGCGGCGCATCCGATCCTTTCGGCGGGTGATTGACAGCCTCGGCCGGCCCCGCGACAAACGCCGCGACGTTTCACGTGAAAAGGCGAGGGCGATGCGGGCGGCGAGCCGGGTATTTGCGGGTCTGGGCACGACCATCTTCACCACCATGTCGGCGCTGGCCGCCGAGCATGGCGCCATCAATCTCGGCCAGGGCTTCCCCGACGACGAGGGCCCCGACGATATCCGCGCCGTCGCCGCCAGGGCGATCATGGACGGCCCCAACCAGTATCCGCCGATGATGGGCATGCCCGCGCTGCGCCAGGCCGTCGCCGCCGCCAACAGGCGCTTCTACGGCCTCGATATCGACTGGCAGTCCGAAGTCATGGTCACCTCCGGCGCCACCGAGGCCCTGGCCGACTGCCTGATGGGCCTCCTGAACCCCGGCGACGAGGCGATCCTGATCGAACCCGCCTATGACAGCTACAGGCCGATTATCGAGGCCGTGGGCGCGAAAGTCGTGACCGTGGCCCTTGAGCCGCCGCACTGGTCGCTGCCGCTCCAGGCGCTTGAGGCGGCCTTCTCCGACCGGACCAAGCTGATCCTGCTCAACACGCCGATGAACCCGACCGGCAAGGTCTTCGCCCGCGCCGAGCTCGAGGCCATCGCCGCCCTGATGATCCGTCACGATGCCTATGCGGTCTGCGACGAGGTCTATGAACATCTGGTCTTTTCGGGCGCCGCCCATATCCCGCTGATGACGCTGCCCGGCATGCGCGAGCGGACCTTGCGCATCGGCTCGGCCGGCAAGACCTTTTCCCTGACCGGCTGGCGCATCGGCTATGTCACCGGTCCGGCCGCCCTGTTGGCGCCGGTCGCAAAGACCCATCAGTTCGTCACCTTCACCACGCCGCCGCCGCTGCAACTGGCCATCGCCTGGGGCCTCGAACAGGATGACGCCTATTTCGCGAGCCTCGCCGCGTCGCTGGAGGCCAAGCGCGACCGGCTAGCGAAGGGCCTCGCCGATGCCGGCCTCGATGTTCTGCCCACGGACGGAACCTATTTCATCTCCGCCGATTTCAGGGCTCTCGGCTTCAATGGCAGCGACGACGACTTCTGCCGCGAGATCACCGTCAAGGCGAAAGTCTCGGCGATCCCGGTCTCGGCCTTCTACGCCGACCCCGCCAAGGCGCCGCAACACCTCGCCCGCTTCTGCTTCTGCAAGCAGGACGCGGTGCTCGATGAGGCGAGTGCGCGGTTGAAGGTCTGGGCGAAGGGCAGGGGCGCGTGACGCTGGCTGCGCAGCGCCGTCCCGCCGTCTCCGGCAAGCCCGCCTGGCTGACCGTCTTCCTGCATGGCTATGGCTCTTCCGGCGCCGAGCTGATGTCCTTCGCCGACTACTGGCAATCCTCGATGCCCGATGTCGCCTTCGCCGCGCCGGACGGTCCGGCGCCCGCGAGGGATGGCGGCTTCCAGTGGATCGGCAAGCGCCCGGCCGGCGACCCGCGCCTCTACGACGATGCGGTCGAGGCCGCGCCGGCGCTTAATGCCTTTCTCGACGCCGAACTCGCGAAGAACAATCTCGGTCCCGAACGCCTCGCCCTTGTCGGCTTCAGCCAGGGCACGGTGATGGCGCTGCATCTGGGTCTGCGCCGTGCCGTCGCGCCGGCGGCCGTGCTGGGCTTTTCGGGCGGCCTTGTCGGCGCCGACAGGCTGGCCGCCGAGATGACCTCGAAGCCGCCCGTCATGCTGGTGCATGGCGAACAGGATGCGCTGGCGCCGCTCTACGGCATGATGATGTCGGTGAAGACGCTTTCCCAGGCGGGTGTCGTCTGTCAGGGCCTGCCGATCCCCGGCCTCGGCCATGAGGTCAATGCCGATGCGCTGATCTATGGCGCGCGCTTCCTGCTCTCGGCCTTCGCCTTCCGCGCCCGTCACGCCGCCCCGGATGCCGGCTGACGCAGCGGCGCCGTGCCGCGCGGCCCGCCGCTGGACAGCGCGGGCCGAGCGGTTATTCTCTGCCGCCAATGGTTAGCATCACGAACTAAAATTCGTCAGAAAATCCGAGGGAGCGCCTTTCATGTCCGACAAACTCGACCCCCGCATGCCCGTGCTGGTCGGCTGCGGCCAGCTGGTCCAGAAGGAAAAGGATGTCGAAAAGGCGCTCTCGCCGATGCATCTGATGGCCGATGCCGCCCGCGCCGCCGCTGCCGACACCGGGCTGGGCGACAAGCTCTGGGCCGCCATCGACAATGTCACGACGGTGCGCTTCATCACCGACAGCCCGGATTCGGGGAGGCTGCCTTTCGGCCGCTACCCCAATGCGGCAAAGACGCTGGCCAACATGCTGGGCGCCAACCCGGCAAAGACCTGCTACGGCCCGACCGGCGGCAACACGCCGCAAATGCTGGTCAACCACACCGCCGAGCTGATCGCGCGCGGCGACACGCAAGTGGCGCTGGTCGCCGGCTCGGAATGTTTCGGCACGTTGATGCGCGCGCTGGGGCAGGGCAAGCAGCTCCCCTGGCACGACGAAAATCCCGGCGGCACCCGCATCGACATCGGCACCGAGAAGGCCGGCGTCACCGAAACCGAAAAGCGCCACAAGCTGCAATTCCCGGTCAACATCTATCCGATGTTCGAAAACGCCATTCGCGGCGCCAGGGGCCGCTCCGTCCGCGATCATCAGCTTGCCGTCGGCCGGCTGATGGCGCCTTTCACGGAAGTCGCGGCGAAGCACCCGCAGGCCTGGTTCCCCATCGCCCGCACGGCAGAGGAAATCGCCACCCCGACCGACGACAACCGCTATGTCGGCTTCCCCTACACGAAATACATGAATGCCATCATGCAGGTCGATCAGGCCGCCGCGGTGGTGATGATGTCGGTCGAGAAGGCGCGCGCGCTTGGCATTCCGCAATCGAAATGGGTCTTCCTGCATGGCTGCGCCGATGCCAACGATCTCTGGTATCCGACCGAGCGCGTCAATTTCCATTCCTCGCCGGCCATCCGCATGATGGGCCGCAAGGCCTTCGCGATGTCGGGCTGGAACATTGGCGAGATCGACTATTTCGATCTCTATTCCTGCTTCCCCTCGGCCGTGCAGATCGGCCGCGACGAACTCGGCATCGCCGAAGACGATCCGCGCCCGCTGACCGTCACCGGCGGCCTTCCCTATTTCGGCGGCGCCGGCAACAACTACGTCATGCACTCGATCGCGACCATGATGGACAAGCTGCGCGCGAAGCCGGGCAGCAAAGGCCTCTGCACCTCGAACGGCTGGTACGTCACGAAGCACGGCCTCGGCCTCTATTCGACGACGCCGCGCGAAGGCAGATGGGAGCGCGAGAGCCCGGCGACCTATCAGGCCGAGATCGACGCCGAAAAGCATCCGAAGGTCGAGGAAAAGCCCAACGGCAAGGCGAAGATCGAGACCTACACCGTGGTCCATGGCCGCGGCGGCGCCGAATTCGCGATCCTGTTCGGCCGCATGGCCGACAGCGACGCCCGCTTCGTCGCCCACACGCCCAACGATCCGGCGACGCTTCAGGACATGCTGACCCGCGACCAGCTCGGCCGCCCCGGCACCGTCCAGTCCTTCGCCGACGGCAGCGTCAACATCTTCACGCCTGATTAAATAAAGACGTCATTGCCGGGTCGAACCGAAGGTCCGTGACCCGGCAATCCAGAAGCACAGATCACACGGCCGGTTTTGTGGCCTTCTCTACAAGTCGCTTGAACTCAATCGGTGTCGCAATCAACGGAAAGTTGATATTTCCAACACCTGTTCCTCGAACAATAACGCGTCCATATCCAAGCATTCGACCAAGAATGCCTTGTCGCAGGTTTGTCCCCTCAATCCGCCTAATGTCGATCTCGTCAACATTCCGGGAGATAACACCCCGCTTGTAGATGACCCGCTTATTGGTGATGACAAATTCTTTCAGGTAGTAGCTCAACACCATATATGCGGCGATGATGGGACCTATGATTATTGTGAAACCTATGATGAAGATGATCGCAGCGAAGACCAGATAAATCCAATGTATCTGCGCCTCCCCTAATACCTGTTCGTCCGATTCAAGGACTTCTGCCACATATCCCACGTTGGTCTCCCCCAAGTTGGTCTATACTTTCGCTCACCGATCAAGATTGTACTGTCATAAATTTTCATAGTGAATGTATCTCTTTATTTTCATTACGACCATCAGCTGTTTGGCCGCTGACGGCAGCAGTCTTGCTACTAGTTCAATAGGGCGATACTCCCTCTGCATCGAATATTGAATGTGCAAGGACTCCACCCATGCCCACCATCTACATGATCCGCCACGGCGAGGCCGCTGCCGGCTGGGACGCCGATACCGATCCGGGCCTCAGCGACAGGGGCCGCGCGCAATCCGAAGCCGTCGCCCGCGAGATCGAGGCGCGTGTCGGCCGCAAGCTGCCGCTTCTGTCGTCGCCGCTTCGCCGCTGCCGCGAGACCAGCGAACCGCTGGCCGCAAGCTGGGCCGACAGCGCCGCCATCGAGCCCCGCGTCGCCGAAATCCCCTCGCCGATCGAAGACCTCGCCGAACGCGGCCCCTGGCTGCGCCGCCTGATGGCCGGCAGCTGGGCCGAAGCGCTGACGCCGGACAACACCGGTCACGGCAAGGTCGATCTGGCGGCCTGGCGGCAGGCGGTCGTCGATGCGCTGCTGGAGCGCCGCGAGGACACGGTGATCTTCTCCCACTTCATCGCCATCAACGTCGCCACCGGCGCCGCCCTCGGCGACGACCGCCTGATCTCCTTCCGCCCCGACAATTGTTCGGTCACCATCTTCGAGACCTCGGGCACGGCGCTGAAGCTGGTCGAGCAGGGCAGGGAAGCCGAAACGAAGGTCAACTAGCGCCGCCTTCGGGAACCTCGTAATCGCCGCTTGTTCTTCGCCGGCCGCACCTATTTAATGATAACCATTAGAACAGGCGCGAACCGGGGAGGGACGGGCGATGACCTACAGGCATCCATCGGGCGAGGAATTCGGCGGCGTCATCGGCCGCACCGTCGCGGAATCGACGCCTTGGTGGCCGGAGCCAAAACTGGCGGCCGGCACCCCCGATGTCGTGATGGTCGTGCTCGACGACACCGGCTTCGCCCATCTCGGCTGCTACGGCTCGACCATCGCCACTCCCAACATCGACGCGCTGGCCGCCAAAGGCGCGCGCTTCACCGGCTTCCACACCACCGCGCTCTGCTCGCCGACGCGTGCCTGCCTTCTGACCGGCCGCAACCATCATGCGGTCGGCATGCGCGGCGTCTCGAATTTCGACACCGGCTTTCCCAACATGCGCGGCGCGATCCCGAAAAGTGCCGCGACGCTGGCCGAGATCCTGCGCGACAAGGGCTATGCAACCTTCGCCGCCGGCAAATGGCATCTCGCGCCGATGAGCGAATGTTCGGCCGCCGGTCCCTTCGCCAACTGGCCGTTGCAAAAGGGCTTCGACCGCTATTACGGCTTCCTGCAGGGCGAAACCGATCAGTTCTATCCCGAGCTGACGCATGACAATCACTTTGTAGATGTGCCGGGCCGCGCCGAGGACGGCTATCACGTCTCCGAAGACATCGTCGACCGTTCGGCAGGCATGATCCGCGACATCGTCTCGCTTGTGCCCGAGCGCCCGTTCTTCCTCTATCTCGCCTTCGGCGCCATGCACGCGCCGCATCAGGCGCCGCAGGCCTATCTCGACAAATATCGCGGCAGGTTCGACGCCGGTTGGGATGTGGTGCGGGCGGAATGGTTCGAGCGCCAGAAGCAGATGGGCGTCATCCCGAAGGACACGGCGCTGGCACCGCGCAATCCCGGCGTTCGTCCGTGGGGGGAGCTTTCGTCGAACGAAAAGGCATTCGCCGCCCGGCTTCAGGAAGCCTTCGCCGCCATGCTCGAACACACCGATGTCCAGATCGGCCGACTGATCGACTTCCTGAAATCGATCGGCCGCTGGGACAACACGCTCTTCGTTCTGCTGTCCGACAATGGCGCCAGCCAGGAAGGCGGGCCGAAGGGCGTCTTCGACGAGATGAAATGGTTCAACGGCATGCCCGAAGATGTCGACGCGGCGGTCGCGCGCCTCGACGACATCGGCGGTCCCGAAAGCCACTGCAACATCCCCTGGGGCTGGGCGCAGGCCGGCAACACACCGCTGAAATGGTACAAACAGAACACCCATGGTGGCGGTGTCCGCGATCCGCTGATCATGCACTTCCCGGCCGGCCTCGCCGCGCCTGGCGCCAGCCGCCGCCAGTTCTGCCACGCGGTCGACATCGCGCCGACCGTGCTCGACATCGTCGGCATCGAAACGCCCTCCGTCGTCGCCGGCGTGCCGCAAATGCCGGTGCATGGCGTCAGTCTCAAATCCGCCATCGCCGATCCTGAAGCAACGATTGCGCGCGGATCGCAGTTTTTCGAAATGCTCGGCCATCGCGGTATCTGGCAGGATGGCTGGAAGGCCGTGACGCGCCACGAACAGGGCAAGCCCTTCGACGAGGACCGCTGGGAACTCTACAACCTCGCCGAAGACTTCTCGGAGACCAACGACCTCGCCGCAAGCGAACCCGAACGGCTGAAGGCGCTGATCGATCTCTGGTGGGCCGAAGCCGAAGCACAGGGCGCGCTGCCGCTCGACGACCGCAACGGCCTCGCGCTCTTTGCCGCCTCGCGCCGTCCCGGCATGCCGACGTCGCGCCGCCGCTTCGTCTATCACCCGCCGGTCTCCCACATCGTCGCCGATGTCTGCCCGCCGGTTGCGCGCGGCTGGCGCATGACGGCCGACATCGATCATCCGGCGGGAAAGGGCGACGGCGCCCTTGTCGCACGCGGCAGCATCAATTCGGGCTTCGTCCTCTACATCAGGGAAGGCCGGCCGCATTTCGACTACAACTGTTTCCACCAGCACACGGTGGTCGCCGCTGCCGCGCCGCTCGCGCCGGGCGCACACATGATCGAGCTCGATGTCGCGCGCCGTCCCGATGGCGGCGGCGACGTCTCCCTGCTGGTCGATGGTCAGGAGGTCGCCGCCGGCACGATCCCGAAACTTCTCTTCATGATTTCTTCCACCGGCATGGATATCGGCCGCAGCCTCTCGCCGGTCTGCCACGATTACGTCGAGCCCTTCGCCTGGCCGGGCCGGATACGCACCGTCATCTTCGACATCCCCGCCCATGAGCGCCGGGGCGAAGCCGTCGCCCAGGTCCGTGCCGCCATGTCGCAGCAATAGGAGAGGGGGACGATCGACGTCATCAGGGGCGGGCCTTGCCCTGTCGTTCGCGCGACCGGCCTGCAATTTTGGACCGCGGCGCCCATTGGCCGCCGCAATTGCGGGCCTATAGTGGCGACATGACATCCGCCGCCGATTCCCTGTCGCCTGAAATCCTCTCGGGCGCGCTGCTGACCACCGCCGAGATGGGACGCGCCGACGCGCTGACAATTGCGCGCGGCCGTCCGGGATCCGTCCTGATGGAAAATGCCGGCCGCGCCGTGGCCGAAGCGGTGACCGCTCGCTTTCCGCCGGGCCCCGTCGCGGTGCTTTGCGGGCCGGGCAACAATGGCGGCGACGGTTTCGTCGCCGCGCGCCTGCTTGCCGAACAGGGCTGGCCGGTGACGCTCTTCCTGCTCGGCCCGCGCGACGGCCTGAAAGGCGACGCCGCCGAGGCGGCCGCCCGCTGGCCGGGCGAGATGCGCCCGCTGACCGCCGATGCCGCCGACGGCGCCGCCCTCGTCATCGACGCGATCTTCGGCGCCGGCCTCGCCCGCGACGTCGACGGCATCGTCGCCGAACTGATCGACCGCGTCGCGGCCGCCGGCCTGCCGGTCGCCGCCGTCGATGTGCCGACCGGTCTCGACGGCGACAGCGGTCAGCCGCGCGGTACGGCCTTCAAGGCAACGCTGACCGTCACCTTCTTCCGACTGAAGCCCGGTCATCTGCTGCTGCCGGGCCGCCGTCTCTGCGGCGAGTTGAAGGTCGCCGATATCGGCATCCCGTCCGACGTGCTGGGCGAGATCGCGCCGCAGACCTTCATCGACCATCCGCCGCTCTGGGCGGCCGACTTTCCGCGCCCTTCGGTTGACGGCCACAAATACACCCGCGGCCATGCCGTCGTCGTCTCGGGCGGCGCGGCGCATACGGGCGCGGCGCGGCTTGCCGCGCGCGGCGCCTTGCGGGCAGGGGCGGGCCTGGTCACCGTCGCGACGCCGCCCGCGGCGCTGCTTGTCAATGCGGCGCATCTGACCGCCATCATGCTGGCGCCCTTCGACGGTGCCGACGGCTTGACCGCCATCCTCGAGGACAAGCGCAAGAACGCATTGCTGATCGGCCCCGGCGCGGGCGTCGGCGCGGCGACGCGCGAAAACGTGCTGGCGGCGCTGCTGTCCGGCGCCGCGATGGTGCTCGACGCCGATGCGCTGACCGCCTTCGCCGAAATCCCGCGCGACCTCTTCGTCGCCATCAAGGGCTATTTCGCCGGTCCCGTCGTGCTGACGCCGCATGAGGGCGAATTCGCGCGGCTCTTCCCGGCATTGGCCGCCTCCGGCGAGAGCAAACTCGTCCGTGCACGGCGCGCCGCCGCCGAAGCCGGTGCCGTCATCGTGCTGAAAGGCGCCGACACCGTCATCGCCGCGCCCGACGGCCGTGCCGCCATCAATATCAATGCCGGTCCCGAACTGGCCACCGCCGGTTCCGGCGACGTGCTGGGCGGCATCGTGCTCGGCCTTCTGGCACAGGGCATGCCGCCATTCGAGGCCGCCGCCGCCGGCGTCTGGCTGCATGGCGAGGCCGGCGCCGCCTTCGGGCCCGGTCTGATCGCCGAGGATATTCCCGAAATGCTGCCCGCCGTTCTGCGCGACCTGCCGGCCGAACTCGGCTGACCTCGTCTTTGTCCGATAAACCCGGGGACAAGATTATTCTGGTCCCGCCCGCGTAGCCGCCGCCGGAGCCTTTGTGACAGTTCCGTGACAGTTGCGTGACAGAGGGGGGGTCTGCTGCTGTTTTCCGCTGTGCTCTTTTGCTGGCAATCGCCCGAACCCCTTGATATAGAGAGCGCCAAATTGGGGAGCGGCTGGCTCTTGTCGGGCCTCGTCGTCGGCCCATGGCGGGCGTGGCGGAATTGGTAGACGCGCTGGATTTAGGTTCCAGTGCCGCAAGGTGTGGGGGTTCGAGTCCCTCCGCCCGCACCAGACCGAAACCCCTTGAAATACAATGGATTGGAAGATGCAGGTCACGGTCACCAACACGGACGGTCTGAAGCGCGAATTGAAGATTCAGGTTCCCGCACAGGATCTCGAAGCCCGCCTCGGCGCCAAGCTCGAGGAGATGAAAAACCAGGTTCGCCTCAAGGGCTTCCGTCCCGGCAAGGTGCCGGTCAGCCATTTGCGCAAGACCTTCGGCAAGCAGGTCATGGGCGAAATCATCCAGGAAGCCGTCGGCGAGTCGAGCCAGAAAGCGCTGGCCGATGAAGCACTTAGGCCGGCCTTTCAACCCTCGATCGATCTTGAGGGCGAGATTCAGGAAGTGATGGACGGCAAGGCCGACCTCACCTTCAAGATGAGCTTCGAGGTTGTGCCGACCTTCGATCTTGCAGATTTTTCAAAGGTTTCCGTCGAACGCCTCGTGGCCGAGGTGAAGGACGCCGACATCGACGAAGCGCTGAAGCGGCTTGCCGAGAACCAGAAGAATTTCGAACCCCGCGCCGAAGGTGCCAAGGCCGAAGACGGCGACCTGCTGACGATCGACTTCGTCGGCAAGATCGACGGCGTCGCCTTTGACGGTGGCTCGGCCGAAGACGCCAATCTCGAACTGGGTTCGGGCCGCTTCATTCCGGGCTTCGAGGAACAGCTCGTCGGCGTCAAGGTCGGCGACGAAAAGACCGTCAATGTGACCTTCCCGGCCGAATACGGCGCCGAACAGCTCGCCGGCAAGGACGCGGTCTTCGACGTTAAGGTCAAGGAAGTCAAGGCACCGGCCGAGGTCGCGATCGACGACGAACTGGCCAAGCGCTTCGGTTTCGACGCGCTCGACAAGCTGCGCGAAGCGCTCGCCGAACAGATCAAATCGGACTATACGCGCATGTCGCGTGCCCATATGAAGCGCGCCATGCTCGACAAGCTCGACGAACTGCATGATTTCGAACTCCCACCCTCGATGGTCGAGCAGGAATTCGAACAGATCTGGCAGCAGTTCCAGCACGAGCTCAGCCACCAGAACAAGACGGCCGACGATCTCGACGAACCCGAGGACGAGGTGAAGGCCGAATACCGCAAGATCGCCGAGCGCCGCGTTCGCCTCGGTCTGGTGCTGGCCGAAGTCGGCGAGAAGAACAGCATCTCGGTCACCGAGCAGGAACTGAGCCAGGCGCTGGCCGAACGCGCCCGCCAGTTCCCCGGTCAGGAACGGCAGCTTTATCAGTACTACCAGCAGAACCCGCAAGCCGTGCAGGAACTGCGCGCGCCGATCTTCGAAGACAAGGTCGTCGACTTCATCGCCGAACTGGCCGATGTCACGGACAAGCCCGTGAGCCGTGACGAACTTTTCGCGGACCCCGATGCTGAAGAGCATGTCCACGACGAGAACTGCGACCATGACCACGACCATGATCATGGCGAGGCGAAGCCGGCAAAAAAGGCCGCCGCCAAAAAGCCCGCCGCGAAGAAGCCGGCCACCAAGAAAAAGAAGGAAGACTGACGCGCATGATGCGTTGACGGCAAAGGCCCGGAGCAACCCTCCGGGCCTTTGTCGTTTCCGCCGCCGCATTGTCGCCGCAATTCAATCCGCGCGCATCGAGGCGCATTAGGAATTTGTTAGCAAAAAACTTTGCCGACGACCCAAATACCTGTTGCGCAGACTCATCGATACCTATATCTCCGCGCATCACAAGACGCACACGCACGTGCCACTGGCCCCTGGCAGGTTTATGCAACGACGGAAGCGTCCTTTTTGGATCACGCCGGTCTGAGTACCGGGTCTGAAAAAGGGTGTTGACGATGTTCGCCTCCGAGCAGGGCCGCCGTGCCCGTTCGCGCTCCTCTTCCAAAGCAATCGCAAAGTCCGTTCCGTCCGCGAAGGCGGGCAAGGGCCGCAAGCCACGCTTGCGTCTTGTGCCGCAGGCGGCCGAGTTGCCGCTGGAACGCGGTGGGCTGCCACCCAAGATTGCCCGCTACATCGCGACGGCCGAGCTGCCGTCGCCCTGTCTTATCGTTGATGTCGACATCGTCGCGCACAATTTCGAGGAGCTGGCCCGCTCGCTTCCCGAAGCGCGCATCTTCTATGCGGTGAAGGCCAACCCCGCCGACGAAATCGTCGCGCGCCTCGCGCGTCTCGGTTCGGCCTTCGATACGGCCAGCATGGGCGAGATCGATCTCTGCCTCAGCCATGGCGTGTCGCCCGACCGTCTCTCCTTCGGCAACACAATCAAGAAGGAGCGCGACATCGCCGCGGCTTACGCCAAGGGTGTGCGTATGTTCGCCTTCGACAGCCGGCCGGAACTCGAGAAAATCGCCCGTGTTGCACCGGGGTCTAAGGTCTATTGCCGCGTGCTGATGGAGTGCGACGGTGCCGAATGGCCGCTTTCGCGCAAGTTCGGATGTGAGCCCGCAATGGCCGTCGACCTGCTGGCCGGCGCGAAGGCCCTCGGACTGGATGCCTATGGACTCTCCTTCCATGTCGGCTCGCAGCAGACCGATCTGACACAGTATGACAAGGCGCTTGCGCTCTCGGTTTCGCTCTTCCGCGACCTCGCGGCGCGCGGTGTGACGCTGCGCATGGTCAACATGGGCGGCGGCTTTCCCTCGCGCTATCGCACGGACGTGCCTTCGATTCCGGCCTATGGAGCCGCGATCCGCGAGGCGCTCGCGCGTCACTTCGGCGACAGCATGCCTGAGGTGATTGTCGAGCCGGGCCGCGGGGTCGTCGGCGACGCCGGCGTGATCCAGGCCGAGATCGTTCTGGTCTCGGAGAAGGGCGGAGACGACGACCGACGATGGGTCTATCTCGACGCCGGCAAGTTCCACGGCCTGGCCGAGACCATGGACGAGGCGATCAAGTACCGCCTGCTGACCTCGCGGGATGGCGGTGAGACGTCGCCGGTCGTACTGGCCGGGCCGACCTGCGACAGCGCCGACATTCTCTACGAGAAGACGGACTATCGCCTGCCGACGGCACTGGTTGCCGGCGACAAGGTCTGGATACTGGCAACGGGCGCTTACACAACGACCTATTCGGCCGTCGGCTTCAACGGCTTCCCGCCGCTTGCCAGCGTCTGTATCTGAGGTCGGAAGAAGCTCGCTCACACACATTTCATGGTGGAACGGCCGCGCGGGCAGATCGCGCCGCCGCCGTTGCATCGCATGGAAACGGACATGAAGATCGTCACCGAAAAGACAATTCACAATACCGAGGTCGAGCGGCTGGTCGCCGAGGCTTTCGGCCCGGAACGCTTCGCGAAGGCAGTCTACCGGCTGCGCGAAGGTGTTGCGCATGATGCGTCTCTGGCGCTGGTCGCTATCGATCGAAGCGTGGTGGTTGGCACCTTGCGCTTCTGGCCGGTCGAGATCGCTGGCGGCACGCCGGCCTTGTTGCTCGGTCCGCTGGTGACCGCACCCGACCGACAAGGCGAGGGGATCGGCAGCCGCCTGATGCGCGCCGGCCTTGCGCGCGCGGCCGCGCAGGGGCACCGCATCGTCGTGCTGGTGGGCGACGAGCCCTACTACCGCCGCTTCGGTTTTGTGCGGTCGCTGGCGCGGCGCCTGGACCTGCCGGGACAGTACGACGCTGCCCGATTTCTGGCGCGCGAACTGGTTTCCGGCGCGCTGTCGGGGGTTTGTGGGCTGATCGGCCTGCCGGACAGGCAGGTACTGGATAAGGTTGCCTGACGCTGCGGCAATAGTCCCTTTGACGCAGGGGGCGAAATCGACCGCAACTGACCTTATATTGGTCTTGCGCTAGAGTTCGGAACCGTCCATTTACCGAATCAGGATATTCCGGTTCTACGCGATTCCTGGCGGGCACCGCGATTCCGACGCTCGCATATCGCAGGAAACAGGCCGACGCTCAGGAGACATAATGAAAGACCCCATCGAAACCTACATGAACCTCGTGCCGATGGTGGTCGAACAGACCAATCGCGGCGAGCGCGCCTACGATATCTTTTCGCGCCTGTTGAAGGAGCACATTATCTTCGTCGCCGGCCCTGTCGAAGACGGCATGGCAATGCTTGTGACGGCGCAGCTTCTCTTCCTCGAGGCGGAAAACCCCAAAAAAGAAATCTCGATGTACATCAATTCGCCGGGCGGCATCGTGACCTCGGGGCTTGCAATCTACGATACGATGCAGCACGTCCGCCCGCCGATTTCGACGGTATGCATGGGGCAGGCGGCATCGATGGGATCGCTTCTGCTTGCGGCTGGCGAAAAAGGCATGCGTTTCGCGCTTCCGAATGCGCGCATTATGGTTCATCAGCCATCGGGCGGCTTTCAGGGGCAGGCGACGGATATCGAAATCCATGCTCGCGAAACGATCGCGATTCGCGAGCGCCTTAACAACATCTACGTGAAGCACACCGGCCAGAGCCTCAAGGTCGTCGAAGACGCCCTCGAACGTGACAATTTCATGAGTCCCGAACGCGCCCAGGAATTCGGCATTATCGATCATGTCGGGGTTGTGCGTCCGGCGGCAGACGAAGGCAAAAAGGCCTGAAACAGACGCTTTCCAGCCGGGGGGCACTTGCCGGCCAGGATGCAGGTTCAGCAGGGTTTTGCGTCAGGAGCGGGGGAATCGGGCTCTTTGGAGGCTACCCCGCCGCGACGGAAAGGCACCGCTGCGCCGTTATGAGGGGTAATGAAATGTTGATCCCTCAGCGAATAACATGCTCGTATGTCTCAATGATGAACGGCGATACATCCGGTTTTCATACAGTCGCGTATAGAAAATATGGATGGCTTGATCGGGCATCGGAAGGCGGGCACGGTCGGTCCAGGGCGCTTGATGAGACCCGATCCGGCTTGCGGGTTACTAAGGAGTTTTTATGAGCAAGGTGAGCGGCGGCGACTCCAAGAACACGCTCTACTGTTCCTTTTGCGGCAAGAGCCAGCATGAGGTCAGGAAGCTGATTGCGGGACCGACCGTCTTTATCTGTGACGAATGTGTCGAACTCTGCATGGATATCATCCGCGAGGAGAACAAGAGCTCGCTGGTGAAGTCCCGTGACGGTGTTCCCTCGCCGCAGGAAATTTGCGCGGTGCTGGATGATTACGTGATCGGTCAGCAGCATGCGAAGCGCGTGCTCTCGGTCGCTGTTCACAATCATTACAAGCGGCTCAATCACGCGGCAAAGAACAACGACGTCGAGCTTGCCAAGTCGAATATCCTGCTGATCGGTCCGACGGGTTGCGGCAAGACGCTGCTCGCACAGACACTGGCGCGCATCCTCGATGTGCCGTTCACGATGGCAGACGCGACGACACTGACTGAAGCGGGCTATGTCGGCGAAGATGTCGAAAACATCATCCTGAAGCTGCTGCAGTCGGCCGATTACAATGTCGAGCGCGCGCAGCGGGGCATTGTCTATATCGACGAAGTCGACAAGATCAGCCGCAAGTCCGACAACCCCTCGATCACGCGCGACGTGTCGGGCGAGGGCGTGCAGCAGGCCTTGCTGAAGATTATGGAGGGCACGGTTGCCTCCGTGCCGCCGCAGGGTGGGCGCAAGCACCCGCAGCAGGAGTTCCTGCAGGTCGACACGACCAATATCCTCTTCATTTGCGGTGGCGCCTTTGCCGGTCTGGAAAAGATCATCGGTCAGCGTGGCAAGGGCGCGGGTATCGGCTTCAGTGCAAAGGTCCAGTCAGTTGAAGATCGCCGAACCGGCGACATCCTGAAGGATCTCGAGCCGGAAGATCTTCTGAAATTCGGCCTGATTCCGGAATTCGTTGGACGAATGCCGGTTCTCGCCACGCTGGAGGACTTGGACGAAGAAGCACTGGTGACCATCCTGACCCAGCCCAAGAATGCGCTGGTCAAGCAGTATGAACGGCTGTTCGAGATGGAGAATGTGCGCCTGACCTTTTCCGAGGAAGCGCTGCGCTCGATTGCGCGCAAGGCGATCGAGCGCAAGACCGGCGCGCGCGGACTGCGGTCGATTCTTGAATCGATTCTGCTCGATACGATGTTCGACCTGCCAACCCTTGAGGGTGTTGAAGAGGTTGTCATCAGCGGTGAGGTCGTCGAGGGCAAGGCGCGGCCGCTCTATATCTATGCCGAACGGCAGGGTGACGTTGGGACAAGCGCCTGACGGGACTGAAACCGTTATTTTTCAACGATCCGGGAATGGCCTTGAAAGCGTGGTCTTTCAGGGCCATTTCCTTTTTAACCAATGATCCGTGGCGATATCCGCTGGCGGGTCTCAACCGCCCGAAATAGGGGCGGCGCCCGCGAATCCGGTTATTCTGGCGAGGCGGACGGCCATCAGCATTCATTCAGAAACGAATGCTAGGCTGGATTCCCTCTGCGGGCGGCAGTCGAGTCAGGTAAAGGCAGGTAGTTGATATGACTGAAAAAAACGAGCGCGAAAAGGATGTGGCCGAAGCCCCGGGCAAGCTGGTGCTGCCGGTGCTTCCGCTACGCGATATCGTGGTTTTCCCGCACATGATCGTGCCGCTTTTTGTCGGTCGCGAGAAGTCGGTGCGTGCGCTTGAAAACGTCATGCAGGACGACAAGCAGATCCTGCTGGTCGCCCAGAAGAATGCGGCGGACGACAATCCGAATACAGATGATATCTACGAAATCGGTGCCATCGGTACCGTTTTGCAGCTCCTGAAATTGCCGGACAATACGGTCAAGGTGCTGGTGGAGGGCGTGCGCCGCGCGCGCGTCAAGCGCTACATCGACAATCCCGAATTCTTCGAAGCCGAGGTCGAGGCGATCGACGAGTCCGACGCGGATGGTGATCAGATCGAGGGCCTGACGCGCTCTGTCGTCTCCCAGTTCGAAGGCTATGTGAAGCTCAACAAGAAGGTTCCGCCGGAAGTTCTGGGATCGATCGGACAGATCGAGGATCCGGCGAAGCTTGCCGATACGGTCGCCAGCCATATCAACATCAAGATTCCCGAGAAGCAGGAGCTTCTCGAAATGTCGTCCGTTGCGGGGCGCCTGGAGCGCGTCTATTCGCTGATGGAAGGCGAGATCGGTGTGCTGCAGGTCGAAAAGCGCATCCGCAGCCGCGTCAAGCGCCAGATGGAGAAGACGCAGCGCGAGTACTATCTGAACGAGCAAATGAAGGCCATTCAGAAGGAACTTGGTGATGGCGACGACGGACGTGAGGAAATTCGCGAGCTCGAAGAGCGGATTCAGAAGGTGAAGCTTTCCAAGGAGGCACGCGAGAAAGCGGTGGCCGAATTGAAGAAGCTGAAGCAGATGAGCCCGATGTCGGCGGAAGCAACGGTAGTCCGCAATTATCTCGACTGGCTGCTCTCGGTGCCGTGGAAGCAGAAGAGTCGTGTCAAGAAGGAGCTCCAGAACGCGCAGGAAATTCTCGACGCCGATCACTTCGGCCTCGACAAGGTCAAGGAACGGATCGTCGAGTATCTGGCTGTCCAGAACCGCGCCAACAAGTTGAAGGGGCCGATCCTCTGCCTCGTTGGTCCGCCCGGTGTCGGCAAGACGTCCCTCGGCAAGTCGATTGCGCGTGCGACCGGTCGTGATTTCGTGCGTATGTCGCTTGGTGGCGTGCGCGATGAGGCCGAGATTCGCGGTCACCGTCGGACCTATATCGGCTCGATGCCCGGTAAGGTCATTCAGTCGATGAAGAAGGTGAAGCACACCAATCCGCTGTTCCTTCTCGATGAGATCGACAAGATGGGATCGGATTTCCGTGGTGATCCGTCATCGGCACTGCTTGAGGTACTTGATCCCGAGCAGAACAACGCCTTTGCTGACCACTATCTGGAGGTCGACTACGATCTTTCGGATGTCATGTTCGTAACGACCGCAAATACGCTCAACATCCCCGAGCCGCTGATGGATCGGATGGAGATTATCCGCATCGCTGGCTACACAGAGGATGAAAAGGTCGAGATCTCGCGCCGCCATCTGATCCAGAAGGCGATCGACGGTCATGGTCTGCGCAAGGGAGAGTGGTCGATCGACGACGATGCCTTGCGCCATCTGATCCGCGTGTACACGCGTGAGGCGGGCGTTCGCAACCTGGAGCGGGAATTGAACAACCTTGCCCGCAAGGCGGTGAAGCGCATTCTGACCGATCCTGAAACAAAGGCGGTCAAGCTCACCATGGAGAACATTGCCGAATATGCCGGTGTCCCGAAATACCGGTTCGGCGAAGCAGAAGGCGAGGATCAGGTCGGTATCGTGACGGGCTTGGCATGGACCGAGGTTGGCGGCGAGTTGCTGACCATCGAAGGCGTCATGATGCCGGGCAAGGGCCGTATGACCGTGACCGGCAATCTGCGTGACGTGATGAAGGAGTCGATTTCGGCAGCGAGTTCTTATGTTCGCTCCCGCGCGACCCATTTCGGTATCGAGCCGCCGCTCTTCGATCGTCGAGATATCCATGTCCACGTGCCGGAAGGTGCGACGCCCAAGGATGGTCCTTCGGCGGGCGTGGCGATGACGGCAGCCATCGTCTCCGTGATGACCGGAATCGCGGTGCACAAGGACGTCGCCATGACGGGCGAGATGACGCTCCGAGGGCGGGTGTTGCCCATCGGCGGCCTCAAGGAGAAGCTTCTGGCTGCGCTGCGGGGCGGCATCAAGAAGGTGCTTATCCCTCAGGACAATGCCAAGGATCTGGCCGAGATTCCGGACAATGTGAAGAACAGTCTGGAGATCGTACCGGTCAATACGATCGACGAAGCATTGAAGCATGCGCTGACACGCATGCCGGATCCGATCGAGTGGGACGAGGATGCCTGGCTTGCGGAGCAGGCCGCCGCCGGTCGCAACCGGCCCGACACCCCCGAGAAGATTATGGCACATTAAGGGGTGGAATTGACCACCAAGCTGGTCGAAGATTGGAAACGGGAGCCGAAAGGCTCCCGTTTTTGCGTGGACGGCTTCGAATTTTCCGCAGAAATCCTTTGTTTTTACTTTGACCCCCTTCTTGGCAGACGAGTAGACTCACAACGCTTGAGGGAATCCCGATTCCCCGCCATCGCATCAGAAGGGGCCCGACGTGAACAAGAACGATCTCATTGCAGAAGTGGCGGACCGGACCGGTCTATCCAAGGCCGATGCGACCAAGGCCGTCGACTACGTGTTCGACATCATCACGGACTCGCTGAAAAAGGGCGAAGAGGTCCGGCTGGTTGGATTTGGCACGTTCAACGTGTCGAACCGGGCGGCTACCGAGGGCCGCAACCCGCGTACCGGCGAGACGATCCAGATACCGGCCTCGAAGCAGCCGAAGTTCAAGGCCGGCAAGGGGCTCAAGGACGCTGTTAACAGCTGAACAAAAACCGCGAGTTTGAGGGCCGGCCGTTTTGGAAAGCGTGCCGGCCTTTTTCATGGGGTGGCGGCATCCGGTTCGGCCGGCGTCGTGTCTTCGTCCGCAGCGCGTGGGTCGAGTTCGGTTGGCAGCGGGTGGACCTGAGGGAAGGGAACGGCGACGAAGTCGGACCGCTGCGCTCCCGTCAGCGCCGGCGTCGAGGCGATGCGGTAGGCCGTGTAGCCGGCAAACAGCAAATGAATAACGGCTGGAAATACGAATATCGAGGAAATGCCGAAACTGCTGACGCCGAGCGATGCGGCCGTTGGGCCCACGATGGCGCCGACCGAATAGACAACCAGCAGCCCCCCCGAGATTGAAACAAAGCTCTCGCTCTGGCCGTGATCGTTCATGTGCGCCACACAAACCGAATAAAGCGTCAGCGCAAAGACCCCGAACAGCACGCCCGAAAGCATGATGGCCACAACGCTGCCGCTGATGCCGGAAACAACCAGAGCGACCTCGCCAATTGCAGCCCCGAGACAGAGTGCAACGATGACGCGCCGGCGGTCCATACGGTCCGAAATGCGGCCGATCGGCCATTGCGCGATGGCGCCGCCAGCGATGGCGGCCAGCATGAAGGCGGCAATTCCGCTTTCGCCGATCCCGCTCTCCATTGCGAAGAGTGGCGCCAGCGTCCAGAAGGGCGCATTGGTCAGGCCGACCACAAAAGATCCGACCAGTCCGACGGGCGACAGGGCGTAGAGGTTCCAGATATTGATCTGGGTGCTCTGGATAGGCATTGGCTGAACGGATGTTGTCATCGCAACCGGGACCAAGGCCAGGGATGTCAGAATCGAGCAAATGGCAAAGAGAACGAAGCCGGTCGAATCGGCCGCGTTGAGCATCAATTGACCGCCGGCCAGCGCCGTCAGGTTGACTGCGACGTAAATGGCGAAAATCCGACCGCGCGTATCGTTGGTGGACTGCTCGTTGAGCCAGCTTTCAATGACCATGTAGAGCCCGGCAAAGCAGAAACCGGTCAAAATCCGCATCAATGCCCAGATGGCCGGATCGGACGACATTGCATGAATGAGTGGCGCTGCTGCCGCCAGTCCACAAAAGGTGGCGAAGCTGCGGATGTGGCCCGCCCGATGCACAATATGAGGTGTCGCGAAGCAGCCTGCGAGAAAGCCGGCGAAATAGAAACTGCCGATAACGCCGACAGTGATGGTCGCAAAGCCCTCATAACCGGCACGAATCGGGATCAGCGTGCCGAGAAGCCCGTTGCCGACCAGCAGGATGGCCGTGGCCATCAACAGCGAAAAGATGGGAGCGAGTGTACGAGTCAACGGGACAACCGGGCTTTCGGTGAGACGAAGGACGACGCCCCAAGATCGGGCGTTTGGGGTCCCAATGCAATGGCGCCGATTGCAATGCCGGCGGTCATTCGCTAGGAGTTGCGGCACTGGCCCGGCGGAAATTTCTCCCTGTGCGGCAAGGGCGGTTAGCTCAGTTGGTAGAGCATCTCGTTTACACCGAGAGGGTCGGCGGTTCGAGCCCGTCACCGCCCACCAGGCAGGACTGGCCATCTGCCGTGCCGCATCTGCGATCCGCCTTGACAGCGAGGGGGGCTTGGCTTACGAGACGCCCACCTTTCAGGCGATTTCAGCGCCTTGAGGGGGTGTAGCTCAGTTGGTTAGAGCGCCGGCCTGTCACGCCGGAGGTCGCGGGTTCGAGCCCCGTCACTCCCGCCATCATCTCCAGTTCATCGGGCCTTCGTGGTGGCCATCGACATGCATGGGCGAGCATGACGTTAGCTGCATGCAAGCCCCTGCGGAAGGCCGCAAAGCCAGAGGTTTTTGCCCCGACAAATCGTCAGCTGGCCTTTGATTTCGCGTATGCGGAAGCTATACTGCGCGCCGAATTGGGCAGCCAAATTCTGGACGAGCCGATCGTCCTGCCGCGTGCCAGCGCGGTTTGAAATGGTGCCCGGCCGGAGCCGAAAGGCAACGGTTTCTTGTTGAGGACAATTCGATGGAAGATCTGCTTCTCGAGTACCTGCCCATATTGATTTTTATGGGGCTGTCGCTCGTGATTGGTCTTGCATTGCTGGTCGCACCGTTTTTTGTAGCCCCGAGCAAGCCGGATCCGGAGAAACTTGCCGCTTACGAATGCGGGTTCGATGCCTTCGATGACGCGCGTATGAAGTTCGACGTGAAGTACTATCTCGTCGCCATTCTCTTCATCATCTTCGATCTTGAAGTGGCCTTTCTGTTTCCTTGGGCTGTCGCACTGGGCGATGTCGGAATGTTTGGTTTCTGGTCCATGATCATTTTCCTCGCGGTGCTGACGATCGGCTTCACCTATGAGTGGAAGAAGGGCGCCCTGGAATGGGAGTGATGCAAACCGGAAATGTTGCCGTCCCGGGCGGCGGCGTGGTCGCAGGCAGTGGGCAGGACGATGCTTTCTTTCGTCAGGCATCCGACGCGCTGGCCGATAAGGGCTTTGTGCTGACGACGGTGGACGATCTGATCAACTGGTCGCGCACCGGCTCGCTGATGTGGATGACGTTCGGGCTGGCCTGTTGCGCGGTCGAAATGATGCACACCTCGATGCCGCGTTACGATGCGGAACGATTCGGCGTTGCGCCGCGCGCGAGCCCGCGTCAGTCCGACGTGATGATCGTGGCCGGTACATTGACCAACAAGATGGCCCCGGCGCTTCGCAAAGTTTACGATCAGATGCCCGAGCCGCGCTATGTGATCTCGATGGGATCCTGTGCGAACGGCGGAGGCTACTATCACTATTCCTACTCTGTGGTGCGCGGTTGCGACCGGATCGTTCCGGTTGACATCTATGTGCCCGGATGCCCGCCCACCGCCGAGGCGCTGCTCTACGGCATCCTCGCCCTTCAAAAGAAAATTCGCCGGACGGGCACACTCGACCGTTGAATTTCACCGACAGGCAGCAGATAGCTCCCGCGCTGGAAGCGAAAACCTGCCCATGAGTTTCGAGACCGCATCGATGGACGAAAGTCTCACAGAACTGGGCGAGCACATTCTCGGTGGCATCGAGGAATCGATGTTGCGCTACGATGTGGCACATGGCGAACTGACTATTCGGGTACAGGCGCGTTCGATCGTGCGGGTGCTGAAGTTCCTTCGGGACGACCCCGCCTGCCATTTCGCCACGCTCATCGATATCACGGCCGTCGACTACCCGCAGCGTGCGCAGCGTTTCGATGTCGTCTATCACCTGCTCTCGATGCATCAGAACCAGCGGATTCGGGTCACGCTCGAGACCGATGAGGAAACGCCCGTGCCGAGCGTGGCGGGCATATATCCGGCGGCCAACTGGTATGAGCGCGAAACCTTCGACATGTACGGCGTGCTGTTCAGCGATCACCCGGATCTTCGCCGTATCCTGACTGACTATGGATTCAATGGCTATCCGTTGCGCAAGGATTTCCCGCTGACCGGCTATGTCGAGGTTCGCTACGATGATGACGCGAAGCGCGTCGTCTACGAGCCGGTCAAACTGGTTCAGGAATTCCGCAGCTTCGACTTCGCCAGCCCGTGGGAAGGTGTCGAGTATCTGCTGCCGGGCGACGAGAAGGCGGAGAACTAGATCGTGGCCGAACAGGAACTCCGCAACTACCACCTGAATTTCGGTCCGCAGCACCCGGCCGCGCATGGTGTGCTGCGTCTGGTGCTGGAACTCGATGGCGAAGTGGTCGAGCGTGTCGATCCGCATATCGGCCTGCTGCATCGCGGTACCGAGAAGCTGATCGAGTACAAGACCTACCTGCAGGCGACGCCCTATTTCGACCGTCTTGATTACGTCGCGCCGATGAATCAGGAGCACGCTTTCGTGCTTGCGGCCGAAAAGCTTCTGGCGCTTGAAGTTCCGCGGCGCGGACAGTTCATTCGCGTTCTCTATTCGGAGATCGGCCGTATCCTTGCGCATATGCTCAATGTGACGACGCAAGCCATGGACGTCGGCGCGCTGACGCCGCCGCTCTGGGGCTTTGAAGAGCGCGAAAAGCTGATGATTTTCTACGAGCGCGCATCGGGTGCCCGGTTGCACGCCAACTACTTCCGCGTCGGCGGCGTGCATCGCGACCTGCCACCGCAACTTCTCGAGGATATCTACAACTTCTGCGATCCCTGTGCCCAGGTCCTGGACGACCTCGAAGGGCTGCTGACCGACAACAGAATCTTCAAGCAGCGCAACGTCGACATCGGCGTTGTCTCGCAGGAAGATGCGCTGGCCTGGGGCTTTTCGGGTGTCATGGTGCGCGGCTCCGGCATGGCCTGGGATCTGCGCCGTTCGCAGCCCTACGAAGTCTATTCGGAGCTCGATTTCGACATTCCGGTCGGCAAGAACGGCGATTGCTATGATCGCTACCTGATCCGGATGGAAGAAATGCGTCAGTCGCTGCGCATCATGAAGCAATGCATCGAGATGATGCCGGGTGGACCGGTCCACGCCGAAGATGGCAAGGTCGTTCCGCCCTCCCGCGCCGACATGAAGCGATCGATGGAGGCGCTGATCCATCACTTCAAGCTTTATACCGAGGGCTATCGTGTGCCCGAAGGCGAGGTCTATGCGGCCGTCGAGGCGCCGAAGGGCGAATTCGGCGTCTATCTCGTTTCGGACGGTGGCAACAAACCCTACAAGTGCAAGATCCGCGCGCCGGGCTATGCCCATCTTCAGGCCATGGATCATCTGTGCAAGGGCCATATGCTGGCGGATGTCGCCGCCATTCTCGGCTCCATCGATATCGTGTTTGGAGAGGTGGATCGGTGAGCGTTCGCAGACTAGACCCCAACCAGCCGGAAAGCTTCGCGTTCACGCCCGAGAATGTCGAATGGGCAAAGAAGCAGATTGCGAAGTTTCCGGAAGGCAAGCAGGCATCGGCCATCATCCCGTTGTTCTGGCGGGCCCAGATGCAGCATGGGGGCTGGCTGCCGGAGCCGGCAATCCGCTATGTCGCCGATCTGCTCGGCATGGACTACATCCGCGCGCTGGAAGTGGCGACATTCTATACAATGTTCAATCTTTCCCCGGTCGGTGAGCACTATGTGCAGCTCTGCGGCACGACGCCCTGCTGGCTGCGCGGTGCAGATGAACTGAAAGAAGTCTGCCGCAAGCATATCGGTCCGGAAGGGCAGGTCAGCGCCGACGGCAAGCTCTCCTGGCTCGAGGTCGAGTGTCTCGGTGCCTGCGTCAATGCGCCGATGGTTCAGATCAATGCCGACTTCTACGAGGACCTTGATCCGGCAACGCTCGAAAGAATTCTTGCGGATCTGCGTGACGGGAAGGATGTGAAGCCCGGCCCCCAAAGCGCACGACATTCTTCCGAGCCTCTGGGCAAGCTGACCAGCCTGACATCGGTCGACGCACGGTCGGGCGGGAGCGAATGATGCTGGAAGACAAGGATCGGATTTTCACCAATCTCTACGGCCATCAGGACTGGCGGCTCGCCGGCGCGCGGGCGCGCGGCGACTGGGACGGCACGGCCGGAATCATCGCGAAGGGCCGCGACTGGATTCTCGACGAAATGAAGAAGTCGGGCCTGCGCGGTCGCGGCGGCGCTGGTTTTCCGACCGGCCTCAAATGGTCCTTCATGCCGAAGGAATCCGACGGCCGCCCGCACTACCTGGTCGTCAATGCCGACGAGTCCGAGCCCGGCACCTGCAAGGACCGGGACATCCTGCGTCACGATCCCCAGAAGCTGATCGAAGGTTGCCTGATCGCTAGCTTCGCGATGGGCGCGCATGTCTGTTACGTCTATGTCCGTGGTGAATTCATCCGCGAACGCGAGCAGCTTCAGGCCGCCATCGACGAGGCCTATGAGGCGGGCCTGGTCGGCAAGAACGCGGCGGGGTCCGGCTGGGACTTCGACATCTACGTTCACCATGGTGCCGGTGCCTATATCTGCGGTGAGGAAACGGCGCTGCTCGAAAGCCTGGAAGGCAAGAAAGGCATGCCGCGCCTGAAGCCGCCTTTCCCGGCCAATGTCGGACTTTATGGCGCGCCGACCACGGTCAACAATGTCGAGTCGATTGCCGTCGCGCCGACGATCTTGCGTCGCGGCGCCACCTGGTTTGCCGGTCTCGGGCGTCCGAACAACACGGGCACGAAGCTGTTCTGCATTTCGGGCCATGTGAACAATCCGTGCAACGTCGAAGAGGAAATGGGTATCCCGTTGCGCGAGCTTCTTGAAAAGCACGCAGGTGGTGTGCGCGGTGGTTGGGACAATCTGCTGGCCGTGATCCCCGGGGGTTCGTCGGTCCCGCTCATTCCGAAGTCGGTCTGCGACGACGTGCTGATGGACTTCGACTCCTTGAAGGCCGTGCAGACGGGCCTCGGCACGGCGGCTGTCATCGTCATGGACAAGTCGACCGATGTCATCAAGGCGATCGCCCGGCTTTCGGCGTTCTACAAGCATGAGAGCTGCGGCCAGTGCACGCCCTGTCGCGAGGGCACGGGCTGGATGTGGCGCGTGATGGAACGCCTGGTCACGGGCGAGGCGGCCGTCGAGGAGATCGACATGCTGCTTGACGTGTCGAAGCGCGTTGAGGGTCACACCATTTGTGCGCTTGGCGACGCGGCCGCCTGGCCGGTTCAGGGGCTGATCCGCCATTTCCGGGGCACGATCGAAGAGCGTATTGCGTCGAAACGCGGCGTAGCGCAGGCGGCGGAGTAGGGGCATGCCGAAACTTATCGTCGATGGCATCGAGGTCGAGGTCGAGAACGGCGCCACGCTGTTGCAGGCTTGCGAGGACGCTGGCGCGGAAATTCCGCGCTTCTGTTATCATGAGCGGCTCTCGATTGCCGGCAATTGCCGCATGTGTCTCGTCGAGGTCGAGAAATCGCCGAAGCCGGTGGCTTCCTGCGCCATGCCGGCAGCCGATGGCATGGTCGTGCACACCCGGACCGAACAGGTCAAGCGCGCCCGCGAGGGTGTGATGGAATTCCTGCTGATCAATCACCCGCTCGATTGCCCGATCTGCGATCAGGGCGGCGAGTGCGATCTGCAGGATCAGTCAATGGCCTACGGTGTCGACGGGTCGCGGTTCCACGAGAACAAGCGGGCCGTCGAAGACAAGTATATGGGACCACTGGTCAAGACGGTGATGACCCGTTGTATCCACTGCACCCGTTGCATCCGCTTTTCTCAGGAAGTTGCCGGGGTGCCGGAACTCGGCGCCATCGGACGCGGCGAGGACATGGAGATCACGACCTATCTCGAGCACGCTTTGACATCGGAGCTTTCCGCGAATGTTGTCGATCTCTGCCCGGTTGGCGCACTGACTTTTCATCCCTTCGCCTATACCGCGCGGCCATGGGAACTTCGCAAGACAGAGTCGATTGATGTGATGGACGCTGTCGGCTCGAATGTGCGCATCGATGCCCGCGGACGGGAAGTGATGCGCATTCTGCCTCGCCTCAACGAGGAGGTGAACGAAGAGTGGATTTCCGACAAGACGCGCTTTGTCTGGGACGGGCTCAGGACGCAGCGTCTCGACACACCCTATGTTCGTGAGAACGGCAAACTGCGCGCCGCCACTTGGGATGAGGCCTTTGCCGCGATCGCTACGCGTCTGAAAGGCCTGAGCGGCGAACGCGTGGCGGCCATTGCCGGTGATCTGGCCTGTGCCGAATCCATGAAGGCGCTGAAGGATCTTTACGCGGCGCTCGGTTCCGCGAATATCGATTGCCGGCAGGATGGCGCCAGGATCGACGCGTCGACGCGCGCCGCCTACCTGTTCAACACGACCGTCGCGGGTATCGAAACGGCCGATGCAATCCTGCTGATCGGAACCGATCCGCGAAGGGAGGCGCCGATCCTCAACGCGCGCATTCTCAAGCGTGCCCGCATGGGTGGTCTCAAGGTCGGCGTCATCGGACCGCGGTCCGATCTGTCCTACAGCTACGACTATCTTGGCGCAGGCCCGCAATCGCTGAAGGACCTCGGCGCATTTGCTGATGTTCTGAAGAACGCATCCAACCCGATGATCGTGGTTGGACAGGGGGCACTGGCACGCAAGGACGGCAAGGCGGTGCTGGCATCGGCCATTGCATTGGCGAAATCGGTCGGCGCGGTCCGCGACGACTGGAATGGGTTCAACGTTCTCCACACGGCGGCGGCCCGCGTCGCCGGCCTGGACCTTGGCCTGGTGCCGGGGGAGGGCGGGCGCGATGTCGAAGCAATTCTCGAAGGCGCCTCGAATGGCGAAATCGAGTTTGTACATCTCCTCGCCGCCGATGAACTCGATATGGGACGCCTGGGTTCGGCATTCGTTGTCTATCAGGGAACGCATGGCGATGCTGGTGCACACAGGGCGGATGTGATTCTGCCGGGTGCCGCCTATACCGAAAAGAACGCAACTTGGGTCAACACCGAAGGCCGCGTGCAGCGGGGCCGGCGCGCCGTCTTTCCGCCGGGTGCCGCTCGCGAGGACTGGGCCATCCTCCGTGCCCTGTCGGCGGTGCTGGACCATACGCTTCCCTACGACAACCTTGCCGCGCTTCAGGCCGCGATGATTTCGGATGCGCCGCATTTTGCCGACATCGACATCGCAGCACCCGCGGGCGCGCTGCCCGATCTCCCGGTTGGCGAGATCGATGCCGCGCCGTTCGAAACGCCGGTGAAGGATTTCTATCTGACAAACCCGATTGCTCGCGCGAGCGCGGTGATGGCGCGCTGTTCGGCAGAACATCTGGGCGCGCGCGTCCAGGCGGCGGAGTGAGGATGGCATGACCGAGTTTCTGACGACTTACGGCATTCCCCTCGCCATCATTGTCGGTCAATCGCTGGCGCTCATTGTCGCGATCCTGCTGGTCACGGCCTATGTGCTGTTGGCGGACCGCAAGATCTGGGCGGCTGTGCAGCTGCGCCGTGGTCCCAATGTCGTCGGCGCCTTCGGTCTGCTGCAATCCTTCGCCGACCTGCTGAAATTCGTGTTCAAGGAAGTCGTCATTCCGGCCGGCGCGAACAAGGGCGTTTTCCTGTTGGCGCCGCTGGTGACGGTGACGCTGGCGCTTGCCGCCTGGGCCGTGATTCCGTTCGACGCAGGCGTCGTTCTCTCCAACATCAATGTCGGTGTGCTCTACATCTTCGCGATCTCCTCGCTTGGAGTGTACGGCGTTATCATGGCGGGCTGGGCATCGAATTCGAAGTACCCGTTCCTGTCGGCGCTGCGCGCGGCGGCGCAGATGGTTTCTTATGAAGTCTCGATCGGCTTTGTCATTGTCTGCGTCCTGCTGACGGCCGGCACATTGAACCTCACCGAGATTGTCGAGGCGCAGAAGACCGTCTGGTATTTCATTCCGCACCTTCCGATGTTTGCGATCTTCTTCATTTCGGCGCTGGCGGAAACCAATCGCCCCCCATTCGATCTGGTCGAGGCTGAATCGGAACTCGTGGCAGGATTCATGGTCGAGTATTCCTCGACCACCTACATGATGTTCATGCTCGGTGAGTATGTCTCGATCCTGCTGATGTGCGCCATGACGACGATCCTGTTTCTCGGCGGTTGGCTGCCGCCTTTCGACATTGCGCCGTTCAACTGGGTGCCTGGTATTGTCTGGTTCCTGCTGAAGGTTCTCCTGGTCTTCTTCATGTTTGCGATGGTGAAAGCATTTGTGCCGCGCTACCGCTATGACCAGTTGATGCGCTTGGGGTGGAAGGTCTTCCTGCCGTTCTCGCTTTTCTGGGTAGTCCTGACGGCTGGCGTTCTGGTCGGCTTTGACATCGTGCCGCAGCGTTGAGGGAGAACACGATGACGTATTCGGAAAGGACCGAGAAAATGACCTGGCTGGGCCGGTCGGCGCGATCGCTCTTTCTCATGGAGTTTGTTTCGAGCTTCGCGCTGGCGATGCGCTATTTCTTCAAGCCGAAAGTGACTCTCAACTATCCCTTCGAAAAGGGACCGCTCAGCCCGCGCTTTCGGGGCGAACATGCATTGCGTCGCTACCCCAACGGTGAGGAGCGGTGCATTGCTTGCAAGCTCTGCGAAGCGGTTTGTCCTGCGCTTGCCATCACCATCGAGGCCGGTCCGCGCCGCAATGACGGTACGCGCCGGACCACGCGCTACGACATCGACATGACGAAGTGCATCTATTGCGGTCTGTGCCAGGAAGCGTGCCCGGTCGATGCGATCGTCGAGGGGCCGAATTTCGAGTTTGCGACCGAAACCCGCGAGGAATTGATGTACGACAAGGAACGGCTGCTGGCGAACGGCGACCGTTGGGAACGCGAGATCGCGACCAACATCGCGCTCGACGCGCCCTATCGTTGAACGAAGATCGTCGAGGGGACGAGGGGTCCATATGATTGCCACCGCCATTGCATTCTATTTTTTCGCGGCGATAACCGTTGCCGCGGGATTCATGGTGATCGCTTCGCGCAATCCCGTTCACTCGGTGTTGTTTCTGATTCTTGCCTTCTTCAATTCAGCAGCGCTGTTTGTATTGTTGGGTGCAGAGTTTCTGGCCTTGATCCTTGTCATTGTCTATGTCGGCGCAGTGGCGGTCCTCTTTCTCTTTGTCGTCATGATGCTCGACATCGATTTCTTGGAACTGCGCGAAGGATTTCTGCAGTATCTGCCGGTGGGCGCGCTGGTTGGCCTGATCTTGCTGATTGAGCTGATGCTGGTGCTTGGCGCCTGGATCATTTCGCCCGAAGCCGCGGGCGTTGCAGCGGCGCCGGCGCCCGCCATCTCGGATGTGCACAACACGCGGGCGTTGGGTCAGCTCATCTATACGCAATATGCCTACCTGTTTCAGGCCGCTGGCCTGATTCTTCTGGTGGCGATGATCGGTGCCATTGTGCTGACGCTGCGTCACAAGCCGAATGTAAAGCGGCAGGTCATTGCCGATCAGGTCGCGCGAACGCGTGAACAGGCAGTGGAATTGAAGAAGGTCGAACCCGGTCAGGGGCTCTGAACGGCGCAACGAATGAGGGGACTGGTCCCGGCGCACTTTGCGCAAGGGGCGGGAGATAGAGAATGGCAATCGGCCTCGAGCATTATCTGACTGTGGCGGCGATCCTTTTCACGCTCGGCATTTTAGGCATTTTCCTCAATCGGAAGAATGTCATCGTCATTCTGATGTCGATCGAGTTGATGTTGCTCGCCGTCAATATCAACCTGGTCGCATTTTCCGCCTATCTCGGCGATCTGGTCGGTCAGGTTTTCGCGCTCTTCGTCTTGACTGTTGCGGCGGCCGAGGCGGCGATCGGCCTGGCCATCCTTGTCGTCTATTTCCGCAACCGCGGCTCAATCGCGGTTGAGGACATCAACGTGATGAAGGGGTAAGGAAGAATGTATTCTGCCATCGTCTTCCTGCCGCTTATTGGCTTTCTGATCGCCGGCATCTTTGGTCGCTGGCTCGGTCCGCGCGGCGCACAGGTCGTCACATCCAGCTTGCTGGTCATTTCGGCGCTTCTGTCGGTGGTTGCGCTGGTCGCTGTCGGCCTGCGTGGCGAAACGACCACCGTTCAGGTTCTGAGTTTCATCAGTTCCGGCGCCTTCGAGGCGGATTGGCGGCTGCGTATCGACACATTGACGGCGGTAATGCTTGTTGTCGTGACATCCGTCTCGGCGCTCGTGCACATCTATTCGATTGGCTACATGAGCCACGATCCGCATCAGCCGCGTTTCTTTGCATATCTTTCGCTGTTTACCTTCGCGATGTTGATGCTGGTGACGGCAGACAACTTCGTGCAGCTCTTTTTCGGCTGGGAAGGTGTGGGCCTCGCGTCCTACCTGCTGATCGGCTTCTGGTATCAGCGGCCCAGTGCCAACGCCGCGGCCATCAAGGCCTTTGTGGTCAACCGTGTCGGCGACTTTGGCTTGATCCTCGGTATTGCCACGCTGTTCCTGACCATCGGCTCGGTCGATTTCGATACGGTGTTCAAGGCCATACCGGAAATGGCAGATGAGACGTTCTCATTCCTTGGCTATGACGTGCCGGTGGTCACCACGGCCTGCCTGTTGCTGTTCATGGGCGCCATGGGCAAGTCAGCACAGTTCTTCCTGCACACATGGCTGCCGGATGCGATGGAAGGGCCGACGCCCGTCTCGGCGCTGATTCACGCGGCAACCATGGTCACGGCCGGTGTCTTCCTGCTGGCCCGGATGTCGCCGATCTTCGAATTCTCGCCCTATGCGCTGACCGTCGTGACGGTCATCGGCGCGACAACAGCATTCTTTGCCGCTACCGTCGGTCTTGTTCAGAACGACATCAAGCGCGTCATTGCCTATTCGACCTGCTCGCAGCTCGGCTACATGTTTGTTGCCGTCGGTGTAGGGGCCTACGAGGTGGCCATGTTCCACCTCTTCACCCATGCCTTCTTCAAGGCGCTGCTGTTCCTTGGTTCCGGCTCCGTCATCCATGCGATGAGCGACGAACAGGACATGCGCAAGATGGGTGGCCTCTATCGCATGATACCGGTCACATGGCTGATGATGGTGATTGGAACGCTGGCGCTGACGGGCTTCCCCTTCACGGCCGGTTACTATTCCAAGGATGCCGTCATCGAAGCAGCCTTCGCCGGGCACAACGCCGCGCACATGTACGCCTTCGCGCTCACCGTGGCGGCGGCGCTCCTGACTTCCTTCTACTCTTGGCGTCTTGTCTTCATGACGTTCCATGGTGAATCGCGCGCTTCCAACGAAACGCTGTCACATGTGCACGAGTCGCCGCTCGTCATGCTGGTGCCGCTGTTCATTCTGGCGGCGGGTGCGCTCGGCGCCGGGTTCCTGTTTGCGCCGCTCTTCATCGGCCATGCCTATGAGGCTTTCTGGCTTGAGGCGATCTACCGTGGCGCCGAGAACCACATCATCCACGCCATGCATGAAGTGCCCGATTGGGTGCCCTTTGTGCCGACGCTGATGATGATCATCGGCTTCGCGACCGCCTGGCTCTTCTATATCGCGCGTCCCGACATCCCGAAGCAGCTGGCGCGCACGCATGAACCGATCTACAACTTCCTTCTCAACAAATGGTATTTCGACGAGATCTACGACTTCCTGTTTGTCCGTCCGGCCTTCTGGGTCGGCCGCGTTCTCTGGAAGCAGGGTGACGGTCGCATTATCGACGGTTGGGGACCGGACGGTATCTCGGCGCGGGTGCTCGACATCACGCGGGGCGTTGTCCGCCTGCAGAGCGGCTATCTCTATCACTATGCCTTTGCCATGCTGCTTGGCGTTGCCGGCCTGGTCACCTGGTTCATGCTCGGGGGGGCACGGTAATGGCCGACGGCTACATTCTCTCGCTGGTTACGTTTCTCCCGCTGGTCGGTGCGCTGATCATCTTGACCGTGCGTGGTGACGAGGCCGTCGTGGCGCGCAACGCCCGCTATGTGGCGCTCTGGACCACGGCCGTTACATTCGTTCTGTCCCTCTATATCTGGGCGCAATTTGATCCGACCACATCCGACTTCCAGTTTGTGCAGAAGTCGGAATGGTTGGGCGGTGCCATCGACTATCATATGGGCGTCGACGGCATTTCGATGCTCTTTGTTATCCTGACAGCCTTCCTGATGCCGGCATGTATCCTGGCGAGCTGGACGTCGATCGACACGCGCGTCAAGGAATACATGATCGCCTTCCTGGTGCTGGAAACGCTGATGATCGGCGTGTTCTGCGCGCTTGATCTGGTGCTGTTCTATCTCTTCTTCGAGGGCGGCCTGATCCCGATGTTCCTGATCATCGGTGTCTGGGGTGGCAAGCGCCGCATCTATGCGAGTTTCAAGTTCTTCCTTTACACGCTGGCGGGATCGGTACTGATGCTGCTCGCCATCATGGCGATGTACTGGCATGCCGGCACGACCAGCATCCCGGTGCTGTTGGCACATGATTTCCCAGCCAGCATGCAGTTCTGGCTCTGGCTTGCTTTCTTTGCCTCCTTTGCGGTCAAGATGCCCATGTGGCCGGTACACACCTGGTTGCCGGATGCGCATGTCGAAGCGCCGACGGCTGGTTCGGTGATCCTGGCTGGCATCCTTCTGAAGATGGGCGGCTACGGTTTCCTGCGTTTCTCGCTCCCGATGTTCCCGGTTGCTTCGGCCGACCTCGCCTGGCTGGTCTTCGGCCTCAGTCTGATCGCCATCGTCTACACGTCGCTGGTTGCGCTGGTTCAGGAAGACATGAAGAAGCTGATTGCCTATTCGTCCGTGGCCCATATGGGCTTCGTGACCATGGGGATCTTCGCGGCCAATCAGCAGGGCGTGCAGGGCGGCATCTTCCAGATGCTGAGCCACGGCTGGATCTCCGGCGCGCTCTTCCTTTGCGTTGGCGTCATTTATGATCGCATGCACACGCGTGAGATTGCGGCCTATGGCGGTCTCGTCAATCGTATGCCGCTCTACGCGCTGGCATTCATGGTCTTCACGATGGCCAATGTTGGTCTGCCGGGCACCAGCGGCTTCGTCGGTGAGTTCCTGACGATCATCGGCGCCTTCAAGGTCAGTACATGGGTTGGTGCGATTGCGGCCACCGGCGTCATTCTGGCCGCAGGCTATGCGCTCTATCTGTATCGGCGGATCGTGTTCGGTGTGCTGGAAAAGGAATCGTTGAAGGCGATTGCAGATCTCAACCGCCGCGAGGTCGCGACACTTGCGCCGCTTCTCGCCGCCACGCTGTTTTTCGGGATCTATCCGGCGCCGATCATGAATGTAACGGCGGTATCGGTCGAAAATCTGGTGTCGAACTACAATGCGGCCGTTGAGGCACATCGGTTGGCCGAGGGGGGAGGGGCGATGACACATCTCACCGCACTCCTCACGGGCCGATAGGAGAACGGGAAAATGGAAAACACAACCGCTATCCCCGCGCTCCTGCCGGCATTGCCCGAAATCGTTATGGCGATCGGGGCCATGGCATTGCTGATGTATGGGGCCTTTCGCAAGAATTGCACGGCCCGCGAGGCAAGCTTCGGAGCTCTCGGAATTTTTCTGCTGGTCGCTGCGCTGCTGATTGTGGAACCGGGCGTCGCCGTTCAGACCTTTGGCGGCATGTTCGTGGTCGATGGCTTCACGCGATTCATGAAGTTGCTGATCCTGCTGGCGGCAGCAGCCGCTCTGGTGATGTCCCTTACTTATATCCGTCGTGAGGGCATGGACCGTTTCGAATTCCCTGTTCTGATCATGCTGGCGACGCTCGGCATGTTCATGATGGTTTCGGCCAATGGTCTGATTGCCCTCTACATGGGCCTCGAGTTGCAGAGCCTTGCGCTCTATGTCGTCGCGGCCTTCAATCGTGACAGCGGCCGGGCATCGGAAGCCGGCCTGAAATATTTCGTCCTCGGCGCACTTGCCTCCGGCATGCTGCTTTACGGTTCCTCTCTGATCTACGGCTTTACCGGCAGCGTCGACTTCGATGCGATTGCCGGTGTGCTGGCGGCCGACGGTCCCAATATCGGCGTGATCTTCGGCATTGTCTTCGTGCTGGCGGGGCTTGCATTCAAGATATCGGCGGTTCCCTTCCATATGTGGACGCCGGACGTCTATGAAGGGGCCCCGACGCCCGTGACCGCCTTCTTCGCGGGCGCACCCAAAGTGGCGGCCATGGCGTTGATCTTGAACATCCTGTTCGGTGCATTCCCGTCAATGATGGCCGAATGGCAGCAGATCATTGTCTTCATAGCCATTGCCTCGATGGTACTCGGTGCCTTTGCAGCGATCGGCCAGACCAACATCAAGCGCCTGATGGCCTACAGTTCGATTTCTCATATGGGATTTGCGCTGGTCGGCCTCGCTGCCGGCAGTCCGGAAGGCGTGCGCGGCGTGCTGATCTATCTGGTCATTTATGTGATCATGAATGCCGGTGTGTTCTGCTGCATTCTCGCCATGCGCCGCGACGAAGGCTATGTCGAGACGATCGGCGATCTGGCGGGTCTGTCGCGCAATCAGCCGATGGTCGCCTTCCTTCTCGCCATGTTGATGTTCTCTCTGGCAGGCATCCCGCCGCTCGCCGGGTTCTTCGGCAAGTTCTATGTCTTCATGGCCGCCGTACAGTCGGGGCTCTACGCATTGGCAGTCATCGGCGTTCTCTCGAGCGTCGTCGGGGCCTATTACTATCTGCGTATCGTCAAGATCATGTATTTCGACGAACCTGCCGAGGCCTTTGCGCTCCCCATGCCGGCCGAGCTGTCGACCGTTCTCGGCATCTCCAGCGTCTTCACGCTGTTCTTCTTCGTCTATCCGGCACCGCTCATCGTCGCGTCGCAGGTCGCGGTCGGCGCGTTGCTGCCGTAGGCGGCGATGAGTGCGCTTCCTCACGGTGTCGCGGTTCGCCGTTTCGTCGAGATCGACAGCACCAATGAAGAGGCGCGCCGGCTCGGCGATGCGGCCGCCGAGGGTCCCATATGGATCGTGGCCGAGCGGCAGACCGCCGGCCGCGGCCGGCGCGGTCGAAGCTGGGTGTCGCCACCCGGCAACTTCATGGGCACGCTCTACCTGCGCCCGCGCTGCGGCCCGCGACAGGCCGGTGAGCTGTCCTTTGTTGCGGCCGTCGCCGTCGCCGACGCGGTCGCGTCGTTGCTGCCGCCGCCGGCCCGCGCCGGACTCCGTCTGAAATGGCCGAATGACCTTCTGCATGGCGGACGCAAGCTGGCAGGCATCCTGCTCGAGTCGTCCGGCATTGCTGGTGCCGAGGTCGCCTGGCTTGCTATCGGCATGGGCATCAATCTGGCGGGACATCCCGAAGGCGTCGAATTTCCGGCGACTTCATTCCCCGCCATCGGGGCCCCGCCGCCGGCCCCGGACGATGCCTTGGCGGCGCTGATGGCTGCCTTCGAGCATTGGCTCGGCGTCTGGCGCGGCGTTCAGGGATTTGCCGCCATTCGCGAAGCGTGGCTGGACCGTGCTGCTGGCCTCGGTGAGCGCCTCACGGTCCGCCTCGCACAGGAGACCTTCGAGGGGGTATTCGAGGGTCTTGCGCCCGACGGCGCACTGCAGTTGCGGCTGGTGGATGGAAGTCTCCGTCAAGTTTCGGCCGGCGATGTGTTCTTTGCCCCCGCGCCGCACTAGTTTAGTCCTATGAACAAATCTTCCGCCGCTTCCCGCACCGCCGACGAACTTGTCTTCCTGCCGCTTGGCGGCTCGGGCGAGATCGGCATGAACCTCAATCTCTACGGCTATGGGCCGGAGAATGACCGCCAGTGGATCATGGTCGATCTCGGCGTCACCTTCGGCGACGAGCGCACGCCCGGCATCGATCTGATCATGCCGGACCCTGCCTTCATTGAGGAACGCCGTGACGAACTGCTGGGCATTGTGCTGACCCATGCGCATGAAGACCACATCGGCGCCGTTGCGCATCTCTGGCCGCGCCTGCGCTGCCCGGTTTATGCGACGCCCTTCACCGCTACCATGGTGCGCGGCAAGCTGATCGAGGCCGGCATCGAGAGCGAAGTGCCGATGCACATCATTCCGCTCGGCCATCGTTTTGATCTCGGGCCCTTTGACATCGAACTGGTGACGCTGACCCATTCGATCCTTGAACCGAATGCCCTGGCCATTCGCACCCCGCTCGGCCTCGTCATGCATACTGGCGACTGGAAGATCGACCCGGATCCGGTGCTTGGCGACGACATCGATATCGCACGTCTGACCGAGATCGGCGACGAGGGCGTCCGCGCCATCGTCTGCGACTCGACCAACGTCTTCTCGCCCGGCAGTTCGGGGTCCGAGGCCGATGTCGCGACGAGCCTGATCGAACTGATCCGGCCGCTCGAGGGCCGGGTGGCCGTCACCACCTTCGCCTCCAACGTCGCTCGCCTCGAAAGCATCGCGCGCGCGGCCGCCGCCTGCGACCGTCATGCCGTGCTGGTCGGCCGCGCCATGTTTCGTGTCGTCGCCGCCGCGCGCGATGCCGGCTACCTCAACGACCTGCCGCCCTTCCTGACCGAACACGATGCCGGCTATCTGCCGCGCGACAAGGTGCTCTTCATCTGCACCGGCAGCCAGGGCGAGCCGCGCGCCGCGCTGGCCCGCATCGCCGAGGACAGCCATCCCAACATCGTGCTGGAACAGGGCGACAGCGTGATCTTTTCTTCGCGCGTCATCCCCGGCAACGAGATCTCGATTTTCGATCTGCAGAACACGCTGGCGTTGCGCGGCGTCCGCGTGATCACCGAGAAGGATCACTTCGTTCATGTCTCGGGCCATCCCTGCCGCGACGAGCTGGCGCGCATGTATCAGTGGATCAGGCCCGAAATCGCCATCCCCGTTCATGGCGAGGCCCGCCACCTGGCCGAACATGCGGCGCTGGCGCGCGAACTGCAGGTGCCGCAGCAGGTCGTCATCCGCAACGGTCTGATGGTCCGTCTGGCGCCCGGCCCGGCCGAAATCGTCGACGAGGCGCCGTCGGGCCGGCTCTATCTCGACGGCGAGGTGCTGACCGCGTCCGACGAAGGCGCGGTGCAGGAGCGCCGCCGCCTCGCCTTCGCAGGCTCGGTTTTCGTCAGCATCGTGCTCGACGGCAAGGGTCAGGTCCGCGGCGACCCGCAGGTCCGGCTGATGGGCCTGCCCGAAACCGACGGCACCGGCCTCGACTTCGAGGACCGCGCCCTCGATGCCATCGACGAGGCGCTGGACCGCCTGCCGGCGAAGCGCCGCGACGACGACGATGCCGTTGCGGAATTCCTGCGCCGCGCCGTGCGCGGGGCGCTGCGCCGCGAATGGGGCAAGAAACCCCAGGTGGCGGTCGTCGTGACCCGCATCTGAGCCTGCCTTGCTCCGTCGCCGAAACCGGCCTAAACAGGAACGATCAGAACCCGAAGCCCGAGGAAAAACCGATGCTTGGCCCTCTCAACCACGTCGCCATCGCCGTTCCGGATATCCATGCCGCCGCCGAGACCTATCGCACGAAGTTCAATGCGAAGGTTTCCGACGCGGTGCCGCAGCCCGATCACGGCGTCACCACCGTCTTCGTCGATCTCGGCAACACCAAGATCGAATTGCTGGAGCCGCTGGGTGAGAATTCGCCGATCGCCGGCTTCCTGGCGAAGAACCCCAAGGGCGGCATCCATCACATCTGCATCGAGGTCGAGGACATCGACGCGGCCTGCGAGAAGATGAACGCCGAAGGTGTCACCATCACCGGCACCGGCAAGCCGCGCATCGGCGCCCATGGCAAGCCGGTGGTCTTCCTGCACCCCAAGGACCTCAACGGCACGCTGGTCGAACTCGAACAGGCGTGAGCCGCGGGAGACATTGAATGACCTGGACGGCCGGCCTCGCGATCTATTTCGTCGTCTGGTGGACCGTGCTCTTTGCGGTTCTGCCCTGGGGCGTCCGGCCGCAGACGTCGTCCGAACTGTCGCCGGGCGTCGAGCCCGGCGCGCCGGCCGCGCCGCTGCTGCTGCGCAAGGTGATCGTCACCACCGTCCTGGCGGCGCTGGTCTGGGCCTTGATTGCCTGGCTGATCATCGCCCAGCCGCTCTCCTTCGACAGCATTCCCTTCATGCCGTCTTTCGGCGACCGCTACTGAAGTCTTGCCCCCCGTCCGCGGAGCGGACAGAGCGCAAAAAAAAGCAAGGTCGCTCGCGCGGCCTTGCTTGTCGTAGTGTTCCCTCTTGTCGCGCCTCTGCCGCCCGTTTCCGGCGGGCAAAGTCAGCGTTTCCTCCCTAAACCTGGGCCGCGCTTGCTGCGCTTTCCCTCTTTTGTGTGGGGACTATACCGACCCTGCGGCGACGTGTCACGCAGGTTTTGTTCCGCCGCGCAATTTCCGTAAATCCGAGTCGCGCCGTCGGTAATTTCCGGTCGAAAACCGGGCGCCGGAAGCGCGTTCATTGCAGCGCCAGCTTGACCGTGAAGGCGGCGGCGAGCAGCGCGACGGCCGGGTGGATCGCGCCGGGCCGCCCGGCCAGCAGCTTGACCGCGACGAAGGTGACGAGACCGAGCCCGATCCCGTCGGCGATCGAGAAGGTCAGCGGAATGCCGACCGCCGTCACGACGGCCGGGGCCGCCTCGCTGACATCCGGCCAGTCGATATCGGCCAGGCTGCGCGCCATCAGGCAGGCGATGAGCAGCAGCGCCGGCGCCGTCGCATAAGGCGGCACAGCCGCGGCCAGCGGCGCCAGCACAAGGCTGGCGACGAACAGCACCGCCACGGTGACGGCCACAAGCCCGGTCCGCCCGCCGGCATCGACGCCGGCCGCGCTCTCGATATAGCTGGTGGTCGTCGAGGTGCCGAGCGCGGCGCCGATCATCGTCGCGGTCGAATCGGCGAGCATCGCCTTGCGGATGCGCGGCAGCCGGCCTTCGGCGTCCAGCAGTCCGGCCCGCTGCGCCACGCTGACCAGCGTGCCCGTCGTGTCGAGGAGATCGACCAGCAGGAAGACGAAAATGATGCTGACGAACCCGATCTGCAGCGCGCCGGCAATATCCATCTGCAGCAGCGTCGGCAGCGGCGAGGGCGGCAGCGCCGCGACGCCGGTGAAGGATTGAAACCCCGCCACGATCGCAACCGCCGTCACGCCGATCACCGTCAGCATGATCGCGCCGGGCACGCGCCGCGCCTGCATCGCCACCAGCGCCATGAAGCCGCCCGCCGCCATCAGCGCCCCTGGCGCGCCGACATCGCCCAGCGTCACCAGTGTCACCGGATCGGCAACCACGATCCCGGCATTCTTGAGGCCGATCAGCGCCAGGAACAGCCCGATGCCGGCACCGATGCCATATTTCAGCGAAAGCGGGATCGCATTGACCATGCGTTCGCGCAGCGGCGAAAGCGACAGCAGGAAGAACAGAACGCCGGACAGGAAAACCCCGCCCAGCGCCAGTTGCCAGTCGCCGCCAAAGGCCGGCACCACCGTGAAGGCGAAATAGGCGTTGAGCCCCATGCCGGGCGCCAGCGCCACCGGATAATTGGCATAGAGCCCCATGATCGCCGAGCCCGTCGCCGCCGCCAGACAGGTGGCGACGAACACCGCGCCGAAATCCATCCCCGCCGCCGCCAGGATCGTCGGATTGACAAAGATGATATAGGCCATGGTCAGATAGGTCGTGCCGCCGGCAAGAATCTCGGTACGGACATTCGTCCCGTTGGCGCTGAGATTGAACACGCGCTCGAAAACCATATCTGCTCCCCTTTTTTCTCACCCTCCCCCAAGGGGAGGGTCGAAATTTGCATCGCAAATTTCGGGGCGGGGTCGCGGCGGTGCCACCCCTCTCCATGTTGGTTTTTGGTACCGTTGCCGATCCCCATTTGTGTCGGCGGCAAATCCCCGCAACACTCCTTTAAGGCGAAGCCGGGCAGGATGGAAGTATGAGAAAACAGGTCATCATCGCGGGCGCGGTCTTTCTGCTGGCGCTCCCGGCCTTGGCCGGGGAACTGGCCGGCGCCGACATCGAATATGTCTCGGCCGCCGACTGCGCCGCCATTGCCGCCTATCTGCCGGGCGGCGCCGACTATGTGCCGGGCGTCGCCGTCGACGGCAGCGCGGTCGCGCCCGCCGATCTCGATGGCGGCCATCGCTATGGCCAGCGCCCCGTTTACGAATTCGACATCACGCTCGACCCGGTCGCGGCCCTCAATCCCGCCTTCGCGTCGACAACGCAGATGGCGGTTGCGCGCGTCCGCATCGACATGGCGACCGGCCGCATGACCATCGACGGCCACGACGTCGCCGGCGCCGACCATGCCGTCGCCGAAGCCTGTGCAAGATTGCATCACAAGTCGGTGAAATGACGCTGTCACGATCCGGCTCTTGTTGACACCGGCGTCCCCCGCCCACAGGCTTGGCGCCTCGAAGGGTGGGTGGCATCATGCGTTTCCGGCGCCGGATATCCGGCATTCTGTCTTTGTGCGTCGGTTTCGCCGCGCTGGTCCTGCTGGCGGCCGCGCCGGCGGCTGCGGCGGGCGACGGTCTCTGGCGCATCACCAAGGAGCGCTGGGACGCGGCCGACGAAAAGGCCTGGGAGGATTTCGTCGCCGGCCTCGGTGCGGCCGATTGCTGGACCCTCGACGCGTGCCTGAAAAGCCCGGCCAATCCCTACCGTCACACCGATCCCCGCACGAAGTTCTATGCCGATTGCGCCGACATGCCCTATGTCCTGCGCGCCTATTTCGCCTGGAAGAACGGCCTGCCTTTCGCCTGGCAGTCGGCCATGCGCGCGGATGATGGTCCGGGAACGGATATTCGCTATTCGCTTGAGGGCAACACCATTGTCGCGCGCGATTCCGTGCCGCGCACGGCATCGGGCGTCCGCGCCGTGCCGATCCTGCACAACATCGTCAACTTCGTCTCGACCGCGATGTTCCGCCGCGACGCGACCATCGACGATCCGGTCATGTTCACCGACACCTATTCGCCGCGCCTCGACCGCGCCGCGATCCGTCCCGGCACCATCGCCTATGACGTCAACGGTCATGCCTCGCTGGTCTGGCGCGTCGAATCCGGCGGCCGCATCCTGATCTTTTCCTCCCATCCCGATCATTCGCTGAGCCGCACCTTTCTGGGCAAGGAATTCCTGCGCACCGGCCCGCAACTCGGCTCGATCTTCCAGAAGTTCCGCCCGATCGAGGTGGTCGGTGCGAAGCGCGCGGCCAACGGCGCGCTGGTCGGCGGCCGCATCGTGCCGGTGATGAATGCCGATCTGGAGGATTTCTCGCTCGAACAATATGCCGGCAATCCGCCCGTCAATCCCTATGCCTGGGGCACCGCGCAATGGGTCTGGAACGGCGAGAGCATGGACTTCTACACCTATCTGCGCGCACGCATGTCGATCGGCGAACTCGAATACCATCCGGTCGTCGAACTGCGCGGCATGATGCAGTCGATCTGCTTCGACCTTCGCGCCCGCAAGCACGCGATCGAGATTTCAACCGCCCGCGGCATTCAGAACCAGGATCCGCCCCATCGCCTGCCGGACAACATCTATGGCACGCATGGCGTCTGGGAACTCTATTCGACGCCCTCGCGCGACGCGCGCCTGAAGACCGCCTTCAAGGAGATGTACGATCTGGTCGTCGATTTCATCAGGATGGACCTGGTCGATGCGCCGCGCCTCCACTACGAGGGCGACGACCTGCCGGGCGATCTGCTGGCGGCCTGGCACGAGCAGAACGGGCTTTGCCGCATCGACTATAAAAACTCCGCCGGCCGCACCGTCACGCTGACCGTCGACGACATCGTCGGCCGTCTCTACGACCTCTCCTTCGATCCCTATCAATGCATCGAGCGCCGCTGGGGCGCCAGCGGTGAGGAACTCGCCACCTGCAACGACAGCGTCTTGAAGACCCGCTGGTACGAGGCCCAGCGTTTCCTGCGCAACCAGATCGACCGCACCTATGACGTCGATATGGGCTACACCATCGACGATCTGGAGCGCGGCCCCTGGGGCCCGCGCACCGGTCGGGGCGTCGTCGAGGGCCCCGAGATCGATGTGAAGGCTTATCTGGAGGGCCTGGTGGCCCGCCGTTCGGCGGCCGCGGCGGACATTGCGAATCCGGTCGCAACCCCCTAAAACTTGGGCCAATCCGAAGCCTCGGCGGCCGCCGCAAGGCTGGTGCCCCGCGGTCAGGTGATCATGCGCCTTTCAAGATATTTTCTGCCCACCCTGAAGGAAAACCCCGCCGAGGCGCAAATTCCCTCGCACCGGCTGATGCTGCGCGCCGGCATGGTCCGCCAGACGGCGGCCGGCATCTATGCCTGGCTCCCGCTCGGGCTGGCCGTTCTGCGCAGGATCGAGGCGATCGTCCGCGACGAGCAGGCGCGCGCCGGCGCCATCGAACTCCTGATGCCGACCCTGCAATCGGCCGATCTCTGGCGCCAGTCGGGTCGCTACGACGCCTATGGCCCCGAAATGCTGCGCATCAGGGACCGTCACGAGCGCGACATGCTTTTCGGCCCCACCAACGAGGAGATGATCACCGACATCTTCAAGGGCGCCGTGAAATCCTATCGCGACCTGCCGCGCAACCTCTTCCACATCCAGTGGAAGTTCCGCGACGAGATCCGCCCGCGCTTCGGCGTCATGCGCGGCCGCGAATTCCTGATGAAGGACGGCTACTCCTTCGACATCGATGTCGAGGGCGCGCGCCGCGCCTATCGCAAGATGTTCGTCGCCTATCTGCGCTCCTTCGAGCGCATGGGCCTGAAGGCGATCCCGATGGCCGCCGATACCGGCCCCATCGGCGGCGACATGAGCCATGAATTCATCATCCTGGCCGAGACCGGCGAAAGCGCCGTCTTCTGCCACCGCGATCTGGTCGACATGGCCGTCCCCGGCGACGATATCGACTATGAGAGCGATCTCGAGCCCGTCATCCGCGCCCGCACCGATCTCTATGCGGCGACCGACGAGAAGCACGACGTCGCCCGCTTCGAGGCCGAGGTGCCGGCCGACAAGCGTCTGGCGGCGCGCGGCATCGAGGTCGGCCACATCTTCTTCTTCGGCACGAAATATTCGGCCGCCATGGGCTGCGTCGTCGCCGGCCCCGATGGCAAGGAAGTCCCGGCCCAGATGGGCTCCTACGGCATCGGCGTCTCGCGCCTCGTTGGCGCCATTATCGAGGCGAGTCACGACGAAAACGGCATTGTCTGGCCGGAAGCGGTCGCGCCTTTCAAGGTCGGCCTGATCAATCTGAAATCGGGCGATGCCGACACCGACGCGGCCTGCGAGGACCTCTATGCGAAGCTCGCCATGGCGGGCATCGACACGCTTTACGACGACACCGACGAACGGGCAGGGGCCAAATTTTCGAACATGGACCTGATCGGCCTGCCCTGGCAGCTGGTCGTCGGTCCGCGCGGCCTTAAATCCGGCGTAGTCGAGTTGAAGAATCGCGCCAGCGGCGAGCGCGCCGAACTGTCGCCCGAGGCGGCATTGGCCCGGATCGCTGGGTGAAAGCTGATAGAGGTTGAAACGAGACTGTTGAATGTAACCCGCAAGCCTTTCCATCTGGACCACCCTCCCCCTGAGGGAGGGTCAAAATTTGCATCGCAAATTTTGGGGAGGGGTAAGCGAGGGAAACGGGAGGCGAGTCATCCGCCGATGGCGGAGACCCCTCCCCGAAATTTACTGCGCTGGCGCTCGCAAACTTCGACCCTCGTTCAAGAGAAGGGTGCTGCCCTGAACTTCAGCCGGGCACAAGGCAGGATAGAAAATGACTGACGCCTCTTATCCTCGCGAAGGAAGCCCCACCGGAAAAAGCCGCCCCTTCGGCGCCTTCGAATGGCTGCTGGCCATGCGCTATCTGCGCGCCCGCCGCCGCGAGGGTTTCATTTCGGTCATCGCCGGCTTCTCCTTTGCCGGCATCCTGCTCGGCGTCGCGACCCTGATCATCGTGATGTCGGTGATGAACGGTTTCCGCACCGAATTGCTGTCGAAAATTCTCGGCCTCAACGGCCACATGTTCGTGCGCGGCGTCGGCACCCATGTGATGAACTATGACGACATGGCCGGCCGCATCGGCGAGATACCGGGCGTCGTCAGCGTCATGCCGCTGGTCGAGGGCCAGGTGATGGTATCGAGCCCGCAGAATGCCGGCGGTGCCATCGTCCGCGGCATGCGCGAACGCGACCTGAAGGGCCTGACGACCGTCTCGAGCAGCATTGTGGCCGGTTCGCTCGACGGGTTCGACGAGGGCGGCGTGGTCATCGGTTCGCGTCTCGCCCAGTCGCTGGGCCTGATCGTCGGCGACAGCATCACGCTGCTCTCGCCCCGCGGCGCCATCACGCCCTTCGGCACCGCGCCGCGCGTCGCTGCCTACGAAATCGTCGCCGTCTTCGAGATCGGCATGTCGGAATATGACGCGAGCTTCGTCTTCATGCCGCTCGATGAGGCGCGCAACTATTTCCGCACCTTCGAAGGCGTCAGCGCGCTCGAAATCCGCATCGACAATCCCGACCGCGTCAACGCGGTCGCGCCGGCTGTTCGCGCCGCCGCCGGAAATTGCTGCGACGTTCTGACCTGGCAGCAGACCAACCAGAGCTTCTTCAGCGCGCTGCAGGTCGAACGCAACGTGATGTTCCTGATCCTGACGCTGATCCTGATTGTCGCGTCGCTCAACATCGTCTCGGGCCTGATCATGCTGGTGAAGGACAAGGGGCGCGACATCGCCGTTCTGCGCACCATGGGTGCCACCCGCGGCGCCGTCATGCGTGCCTTCTTCATCTCGGGCGCCTCCATCGGCGTTGCCGGCACGCTGGCGGGCTTTGCGCTCGGCACGCTCTTCTGCCTCAACATCGAAACCCTGCGGCAATGGCTGTCGCGACTCTCCGGCACCGAGATCTTCTCGCCCGAAGTCTATTTCCTGAGCCGGATGCCGGCCGAGATCGACCCGGGCGAAGTCACGGCCGTCGTGCTGATGGCGCTTTTCCTCTCCTTCGCCGCGACGCTCTATCCCGCCTGGCGTGCCGCCTCGCTCGATCCGGTGGAGGCGCTGCGCTATGAGTGACGCCGTTCTGAGCCTCCGTTCGATCACCCGCACCTACAAGCAGGGCGAGGAGGTGCTGCGCATTTTCGCCGGCGCCGATCTCGATGTCTTCGCCGGCGAGATCGTCGCGCTGGTCGGCCCGTCCGGCTCCGGCAAGTCCTCGCTGCTCCACATTGCCGGCCTGCTCGAAGCGCCGGACGAAGGCGAAGTCTGGATTGGCGGCCACGAGGCCGTCCAGCTGTCGGATACGCGCCGCACCGCGATCCGTCGCGGCGAGATCGGCTTCGTCTACCAGTTCCACAATCTGCTGCCCGAATTCTCCGCGCTCGAAAACGTCGTCCTGCCGCAGATGATCGCCGGCGTGCCCCGCCGCCGCGCCGAAACCTTCGCGCGCGAATTGCTGGCGCGCATGGGTCTGGCTGATCGCGCCGTCCACCGTCCGGCCGAGCTCTCCGGCGGCGAGCAGCAGCGTGTCGCCATCGCCCGCGCGCTGGCCAATCGCCCGCGCATCCTGCTGGCCGACGAACCGACCGGCAATCTCGATCCGAAGACGGCGCGCATGGTCTTCGGCGAGCTGCTCGATATCTGCCGCAATCAGGGCGTCGCGGCGCTGATCGCCACCCACAATCTCGATCTGGCGAGCCACATGGACCGCATCGTCCTGCTCCATGAAGGCCGCCTCCATGAAGGCGCCGATCTGGCAGCCGCCTTCCAGAGCCTCTGAACGCCGCACACCGACTGGTCCATGCCCGTTCCCCCGCCGTACAAGGATCGAAGCGGAAGGTGAAGGCATGCCGGAACGGGCGGAAACGAAAATCGCAAGCGGCGCGGGCGCTCCCGAGGCCACGGTCTATTTCGACGGTGCCTGTCCGCTTTGTCGCGCCGAGATTGCGCATTACGCGGCGCAAGAGGGCGCGGCGGCACTCTGCTTTCGCGATGTCGCGCATGCGCCGGGCCCGCTCGGTCCCGGCCTGACGCGCGAACAGGCCATGGCGCGTTTTCATGTGCGTAGCGCCGACGGCTCGCTTCTGTCGGGCGCGGCGGCCTTCGTCGCCATCTGGCGGCTCCTGCCGCGCTGGCGCTGGGCGGCGCGTCTGGCCGGCCTGCCGGGCGCGATGTGGCTGCTCGAAACCGGCTATCGTCTGTTCCTTCCGCTGCGGCCGTTTCTGTCATGGTGCGCCGGCCGGCTTGCGGGCCGGGTACGCAGATGACCGCGCGGCCGGCCGCACCGCCGCCGAATGCAGTGGCGGTTGTTGTCGGTGCCGGCGGCGGTATCGGCGCCGCCTTGCTCGATCGGCTGCGCACCGAAGGGGCCTTTGCCCGCGTCATCGCTCTCGGCCGCCACACGGCGCCGCCGATCGATCTGCTGGACGAGACGAGCATCGCGGCGGCGACAGCCGAAATCGCCGCCGCCAGCGAATTGCGCCTGGTGATCGACGCGACCGGCTTCCTCCACGACGAAACCCGGCGGCCCGAAAAGAGCTGGCGCGAACTCGATCCGGCCGCGCTGGCCCATGCCTTCGCGGTCAATGCGATCGGACCGGCACTGCTGATGAAGCATCTGCTCCCGCTGCTGCCGCGCGAGGGGCGGGCGGTCTTCGCCACCCTGTCGGCACGGGTCGGCAGCATCGGCGACAACCGTCTGGGCGGCTGGTACGGCTACCGCGCCTCGAAGGCGGCGCTGAACCAGCTTCTGCGCACCGCCGCCGTCGAGCTGGCCCGCAAGCGCCCGGAGGCCCTTTGTGTCGCGCTCCATCCCGGCACGGTCGCGACCGGCCTGTCGGCGCCCTTCGCCGGCACCGGACGAGACATTCAGTCGCCGGCCGCCGCCGCCGCCCGCCTTCTGGCCGTGCTCGCTGCCTTGGGTCCGGAACAGTCCGGCGGCTTTTTCGACCATCATGGCAAGCCCGTCCCCTGGTAGCGCCGCCATCGGTTCGGCATGCATACGATTGCTGCAGTGCAATGGCAAAAGACCCTTTCATCGAGTCGGGAAATCGGCTTAGCATCGTTGCGTGGGAGATAACGAGGGAGGGCGAATCCTTGAGGGGGGAGACGCAACAACTTGTCGCCGACGACATCCATGGCGCCTTTGCGGCCCTGGTTGATCGCGTGGCGCCGCTGGTACCCGCGGATGCGGGTCTGGCGACCTGGGGCTGGATTGCGGTCGCGGTGATGCTGTTTGCATATGCGCTGCTGCTTCATCCGGCGGGGCGCTCGGCGAAGGGGCCTTCCGCGGCCCGGCCGGTTCGCACGGCCTTCGGTCCCCGGCTCCAGCGCCGCTAGGGCACGGTCGGCCGGAAGGCCGAAAACGGTCCCGTTGGAGCAAGCCGGTATCCATGCGCCGATGGCCCGCCCGTGGGTCGGCGTGTTTTGCGCCGGTCGCGGCTTGCGCGGGGCGCGGATTCTGTAACCCATCTCTCCGAACGCCTGTAGCCCATGTCCTCCGAACGGAGGTTGGACCGCCGCCGGCCAGTTGACAGGAAAGAACAAACAGGCAACTCTCCGGATGAGAACATTACATGAACTCATCTGGAGGGCGAGCGATGCGCGGATTGTGGAACCGGACAGTGGACAGCGAGGCCGGCGGCTGGCTTCAGGACGTGGCGGCGCTGGTGTCGGTCACCGCCTTCATCTGGGCGGCGGGCGCCTGGGTCGGCATTGCCGAAGCGCTGGTTGGCTGAGGGGCGATCTCGCCTTCCCACCCGCCCCTGGGGGCGGGTCGAAATTTGCTCTCGCAAATTTCGGGACGGGGGCGCTGACTCGACGCTTGAGGGCTGCCAAGCAGGGGTTCTCCACAGCTTTGGCACGCCTCCGCCGTCCTCCCCGCGTGACTCTCCGGGCAGGGCGCCCGACAATGCCCCATGCCCGACTCGTCCCCCCAGTTCATCCATCTGCGCCTCCACAGCGCCTATTCGCTGCTGGAGGGCGCGATCCGCGTCAAGGACGTGCCGAAGCTCTGCAAGGCCGACGGCATGCCGGCCGTTGCCATCACCGATACGGCCAATCTCTTCGGCGCGCTGGAATTTGCCGAAACCCTCTCCGAGGCCGGCATCCAGCCGATTATCGGCTGCACCCTGCCGATCCTGCTCGACGAGGGCGAGGAACCGGCCCGCGGCCCGCTGCGCCGCGAACCCTCCGGCACACTGGCCCTGCTGGCCAAGGACGAGCAGGGCTATCTCAACCTGATGAAGCTTTCGAGCAGCGCCTTCCTCGGTCCGGAGGCCGGCGAGGCCCCGCATGTGCCGCTGGCGCTTCTGGCGGAATTTCAGGCCGGCCTGATCTGCCTGACGGGCGGACCGGACGGCATCGTCAACCGGCTGCTGGAGAATGGGCAGCGCCCGGCGGCGGAGGCGCTGCTGCTGCAGCTGAAGGCGACCTTCGGCGACCGGCTCTATGTCGAGTTGCAGCGCCACGGGCAGCCCCGCGAGCGCCAGACCGAACCGGCCCTGATCGACATGGCCTATGCGCATGCCCTGCCGCTGGTTGCCACCAACGAACCCCATTTCGTCGCCGAGGCCGACTACGAGGCCCATGACGCACTGATCTGCATTGCCGAAGGCGCCTATGTCGTGCAGGCCGACCGCCGCCGCCTGACGCCCGAACATCGCTTCAAGACGCAGGCCGAGATGGTCGCGCTTTTTGCCGACCTGCCCGAGGCCATCGCGAACACGGTCGAGATTGCGCGCCGCTGCGCGGTCCGCCCGATGAAGCGCGACCCGATCCTGCCGAAATTCGCTGCCGGCACCAGCGAGGCCGACGAGTTGCGCCGCCAGGCCGAGGAGGGCCTGACGCAGCGTCTCGCCACGCTCGAAACCGTCGCCCCCGAAGAGGAATATCGGGCCCGTCTGCGCTTCGAGCTCGACGTCATCATCAAGATGGATTTCCCGGGCTACTTCCTGATCGTTGCCGACTTCATCAAATGGGCCAAGGGGCAGGGCATTCCGGTCGGGCCCGGCCGCGGTTCGGGTGCCGGCTCGGTCGTCGCCTGGGCGCTCACCATCACCGACCTCGATCCGCTGCGCTTCGGCCTGCTCTTCGAACGCTTCCTGAACCCTGAACGCGTCTCGATGCCGGACTTCGATATCGACTTCTGCCAGGACCGCCGCGACGAGGTGATCCGCTACGTGCAGGACCGCTACGGCAAGGACCGCGTCGCCCAGATCATCACCTTCGGCAAGCTGCAGGCGCGCGCCGTGCTGCGCGATGTCGGCCGCGTGCTGCAACTGCCCTATGGTCAGGTCGATCGGCTCTGCAAGCTGGTGCCGAACAACCCCGCGGCGCCCGTCACACTGGCCGAAGCGATCCGCGACGAGCCGCGGCTGCAGGAGGAACAGGCAAGCGATGAGGGCGTCGCCCGCATGCTCGAAATCGGTCTGCGCCTCGAAGGGCTCTACCGCCACGCCTCGACCCATGCGGCCGGAGTCGTTATCGGCGACCGGCCGCTCGACGAGCTGGTCCCGCTCTATCGCGATCCGCGCTCGGACATGCCGGTCACCCAATTCAACATGAAATGGGTCGAGCCCGCCGGTCTCGTCAAGTTCGACTTCCTCGGCCTCAAGACGCTGACCGTGCTTGACCAGGCGGTGAAGCTCGCCGCCCGCCGCGGCATCGAGATCGACCTGCTCAATCTTCCGCTGGCGGATGAAAAGACCTTCCAGATGCTGGGGCGCGGCGAGACGATCGGCGTGTTCCAGCTTGAAAGTTCGGGCATGCGCGACGTGCTCAGGAAGCTCGAAGCCGACCGCTTCGAGGACATCATCGCGCTGGTCGCGCTCTATCGCCCGGGGCCGATGGACAACATTCCGAGCTATGTCCGCCGCAAGCACGGGCAGGAAAAGCCGGACTATCTCCACCCGCTGCTCGAACCGGTGCTGAAGGAAACCCACGGCGTCATCATCTATCAGGAACAGGTGATGCAGATCGCGCAGATCCTGTCCGGCTATTCGCTTGGCGAAGCCGACCTCCTGCGCCGCGCCATGGGCAAGAAGATCAAGGCCGAAATGGAGGCGCAGAAGGAACGCTTCGTCAGCGGCGCCGTCGCCAAGGGGATCGACAAGGGACAAGCGTCAAACATTTTCGAGCTGGTCGACAAGTTCGCGGGTTACGGCTTCAACAAGTCGCATGCGGCCGCCTATGCGCTGGTCGCCTACCAGACGGGCTGGATGAAGGCCAACCATCCGGTCGAGTTTCTCGCCGCCTCAATGAGCCTCGATCTCGGCAACACCGACAAGCTCGGTCTCTTCAAGCAGGAGGCCGAGCGTCTCGGCATTGCGGTGCGCCCGCCCTGCGTCAACCGCTCGGAAGCGATGTTCGGCGTCGCCGATGGCGAAATCCTCTACGCGCTGGCCGCGATCAAGAATGTCGGCCGCCAGGCGATGGAGCATCTGGTCGAGGTCCGCCGCGAGGGCGGCCCCTTCCGCGACCTGTTCGATTTCGCCCGCCGCATCAATCCGCGCATCGTCAACAAGCGTGCCTTCGAAAATCTGGCCCGCGCCGGCGCCTTCGATTGTCTGAACCCGGACCGCGCCCAGGTGCTGGCCGCCGTCGATCTTGTGCTGGGCACGGCCAATGCGTCTGCCCAGGAGCGCGAGAGCCGGCAGGACAGCCTGTTCGGCGGCGACAGCGGCGCCCAGCCGGCCAATCCGGCCCTGCCGTCGGTCGAGCCCTGGCTGGCGGTGCAGCGCCTGACCGAGGAATTCAATGCGGTCGGTTTCTATCTCTCCGGCCATCCGCTCGACGACTACCGCACCTCGCTGCGTCGCGCCGGGGTGGCGACCATCGCCGAATTGCTGGCCCGCGGCGTGCAGGCCGGCTTCGTCGCCGGCACCGTCACCGCCCGCCAGGAGCGCAAGTCGAAAAAGGGCAACCCCTTTGCCTTTCTCAGTCTCTCCGATGCGAGCGGCCAGTTCGAGGTCGTGGTCTTTTCCGAAGTGCTGGCCCGCTCGCGCCAGTTGATGGAGCCGGGCAGTTCGGTGGTGATCGGCGTCGAGATCGACCGCGCCGGCGATGAGGTCAAGCTGCGCGCCCAGTCGATCCGCACCGTCGACGAGGTGGTGAAGGATGCCGGCGAGGGGCTGAGGATCTTCCTCGAAGATCCGGCCGCGCTTGAGCCCATCAGGGCGCGTCTCGGCGAGCGCGGCAAGGGCCTGGTCTCGCTGGTGCTGATGGGCGAGGGCGGGCGCGAGGTCGAGCTGCGTCTCAAGGGACGCTACCGGGTGACGCCGCAGGTCCGTGGCGCGGTCAAGGCGATCCCCGGCATCGTCGAGGTTCAGGAAATATGACAGTTTCGTGACAGTTGCGTGACAGAGGGGGGGTACGGCTGTCGTCAGCGCTGTTGTGCTAACGGCCTGTCAGCGCTTGCTTTTTGCCCGTTTTGCGCCTATCAAGGCGCCATTCCACACGCGGGGTTCGGCGCACCCACTTCCTTTTTACCAAGGAAAACATAGGGTTAGTCGGTCCGGTGCGACGCCAAGTCGTTCACTCCCCGCGGAGGTTCAACCGGAAAAGGAGCAAAAGTGCCATGGCACTTCCCGATTTCTCTATGCGTCAACTTCTCGAAGCCGGCGTTCACTTCGGCCACCAGACACATCGCTGGAATCCGAAGATGGAACCCTTCCTCTTCGGCAGCCGAAACAACATACATATCATAGACTTGGCACAGAGCGTGCCGCTCCTCCATCAGGCGCTTGTCGCGGTGCGCGATGCGGTTGCCGGTGGCGGACGTGTTCTGTTTGTCGGTACCAAACGCCAGGCCTCCGACCCGGTTGCCGCGGCGGCCCGCCAGTGCGCGCAGTACTACATCAACCATCGCTGGCTCGGCGGCATGCTGACCAACTGGAAAACCATTTCGAATTCGATCCGGCGCCTGCGCCAGCTCGACGAGATGCTGTCCGGCGAGGCCCGCGGCCTGACCAAGAAGGAAGTCCTGAACCTGACGCGCGAACGCGACAAGCTCGAGCGTGCCATTGGCGGCATCAAGGACATGGGCGGCCTTCCGGATCTGATTTTCGTGATCGACACCAACAAGGAAGAAATCGCGATTCAGGAAGCCCGCAAGCTCGGCATTCCCGTTGTCGCGATCCTCGACTCGAATTCCAATCCCGACGGCATCGCATATCCCGTGCCCGGCAACGACGATGCCGCGCGTGCGATCGCTCTCTATTGCGACCTGGTTTCGCGCGCGGTCATTGATGGCATTTCGCAGAGCCATGTCGCGTCAGGCGTGGATGTCGGCGCCGAGGCCGAGCCTGTTGTCGAGGTGCCGGCAACCGCTGAATAAGGCGTCCGGCTGCACCGCTTCAAACGATTATCGAGGAAATTCAATGGCTGACATCACCGCGAGCATGGTGAAGGAACTGCGCGAAAAGACCGGCGCAGGTATGATGGACTGCAAGTCGGCGCTCAACGAGACGAGCGGCGACATGGAGGCGGCGGTCGACTGGCTGCGTACCAAGGGTCTTGCCAAGGCGGCCAAAAAGGCCGGCCGCGTCGCGGCTGAGGGTCTGATTGGCGTCGTTGCGGAGGGCACGAAGGGTGCCGTCGTCGAAGTCAACTCCGAGACCGACTTCGTTGCGCGCAACGAGCAGTTCCAGACGATGGTAAGCGACATCGCAACCGCTGCGCTGGCGGTCGACGGCGATTTCGACAAGCTCATCGCCTCGACTTATCCTGGAACCTCGAAGTCGGTGAAAGACTATGTCACCGAAATGGTCGGCACCATCGGCGAAAACATGAATGTGCGCCGTGTCGGTTCGATCTCAGTCTCCGACGGAATCGTCGCAGCCTATGTGCATAATGCGGTCGTGCCGGGGCTTGGAAAGATCGGTGTCCTCGTTGGCATCGAGTCGACTGGTGACAAGGCGAAGCTTTCGGAGTTGGGCCGCCAGATCGCGATGCATATCGCAGCGACCAATCCGCTTGCGACCCGGACTGACGAACTCGATCCGGCAGTCGTTGAGCGCGAGCGCAACGTCCTGATCGCTGAAGCCAAGGAAAGCGGCCGACCCGATAACATCATCGAGAAGATGGTCGAGGGTCGGATCCGGAAGTTCTACGAGGAGGTCGTTCTGCTCTCGCAAGCCTTTGTCATTGACCCCGACAATACCGTCGAAAAGGCGGTCAAGGCTGCCGAAGCCGGTATTGGCGCTCCCGTCAATGTCGTCGGTTTCGTGCGCTTCGCGCTGGGCGAAGGTATCGAGAAGGAAGATTCGGACTTCGCCGCAGAAGTGGCAGCGGCCGCGCGCGGTTAGGCGGGTTTCGGCATTCGCATTGACGCCCCCTTCGCCATTGTGCGTCGGGGGCGTTATTGTTGGGACGTCCTGCGGATTCGATCCGGCTGCCCTGTCACGTCTTGATGGAATAGGTACCATGCCCCCGAAAACACTCTATTCACGTGTTCTGCTGAAGGTCTCGGGTGAGGCCCTGATGGGGGACGGGCAATACGGCATTGACGTCGAGACCGTCGGGCGCATCGCGAACGAGATCAAGCAGGTGACCGATGCAGGCGTCCAGGTATGCCTGGTTATCGGCGGCGGCAACATTTTTCGTGGCCTGTCCGGGGCGGCTAAGGGCATGGAGCGGGCGAGTGCCGACTACATGGGCATGCTGGCGACAGTCATGAATTCTCTGGCTATGCAGCAATCGCTCGAAAGCATCGGGGTTCCGACGCGGGTCCTGTCGGCGATTCCGATGATGACGGTGTGCGAGCCTTATATTCGTCGTCGTGCGGTTCGCCATATGGAAAAAGGTCGCGTTGTAATCTTTGCGGCCGGTACCGGCAACCCGTTCTTCACCACCGATACGGCTGCCGCCCTGAGGGCGGTCGAGATGGGATGCGACGCCCTTTTGAAGGGTACACAGGTTGACGGCGTCTACTCGGCGGACCCTCACAAGGTGGCCAATGCCGAACGCTACGAGCGCCTGACCTACATGGATGTGCTGTCCCGCGATCTGAAGGTGATGGACGCTTCGGCAATCTCTCTGGCGCGCGAAAACGGCATTCCGATCATCGTTTATTCGATCGACGACGCGGGTGGTTTCATCAACGTTCTGACAGGTGCGGGCCGCTGCACTATCATTTCGGACGCGGCCTGAACGTGCCACGACCGACGACGGAAAAGACCGGAAGGACAGGAAATGGCTGATACTGATTTCGATCTCGACGATGTCGAACGCAGGATGCGTGGCGCATTACAGGCGCTGAAGCAGGAATTTGGCGGCCTGCGTACCGGCCGCGCTTCTGCGAGCCTGCTCGAGCCAATCATTGTAGAGGCCTATGGTCAGAGCATGCCGATCAATCAGGTCGGCACGATCGGCGTTCCCGAGTCCCGCATGCTGACGGTGCAGGTGTGGGACAAGGGAATGGTTGCCGCCGTCGAGAAGGCGATCCGCAACTCGGGGCTTGGCCTCAACCCGAACATCGACGGCACACTGATCCGTTTGCCGATCCCGGAGCTCAATCAGGAGCGACGCAGCGAGCTTTCAAAGATCGCCGCCAAGTACACTGAGCAGGCGCGTGTGGCCGTACGCAATGTGCGGCGCGATGCGATGGACGAGTTGAAGCGTCTCGAGAAAGATGGGCAGATGGGGCAGGACGATCACAAGGCCTGGACCGACAAGGTCCAGAAACTGACCGATAAGATCATTGGTGAGATCGATGCCGCCCTTGCTCACAAGGAAGCCGAGATCATGCAGGTATAGGCTGCGTGCGGACACTTTGCTGTGCGAGATGGAGATAATGCGGTAACCGTGTGTCTTTCAAGGAAAAGCTCTGAACGATGATGCTGAGATCCAGCCACACGATGAGCGACCCCGCACCGGGCACGGTGCCGCGGCATGTCGCGATCATCATGGATGGCAACGGACGCTGGGCGGCAAAGCGGCATCTGCCGCGGGTCGCCGGTCATCGGCAGGGCGTGGAGACCGTTCGTGTCATCGTCCGTGCGGCCGGCGAGTTGGGGATCGAATACCTGACGCTCTACGGTTTCAGTTCGGAGAACTGGAAGCGTCCGCCTGAAGAAGTCAGCGACTTGATGGGGTTGCTCCGGCTCTTTATTCGTCGTGACCTGGCGGAATTGCATCAGAATGGCGTCCAGGTTCGCGTGATTGGCGAACGCGATCATCTCGATGCCGATATCGTCGCGATGATCGGCGAGGCCGAGACATTGACCCGTGACAACAATCGGCTGAAGCTCATAATTGCTTTCAACTATGGTGGTCAGACGGAGATCACGTCCGCAGTGCGGCGCATTGCGCGCAAAGTTCAGGCGGGCAGCCTCGATCCTGAAGCAATTACGCCCGAAACAGTCTCGGACCACCTCGATACCGCCGGAGTTCCGGATCCCGATCTGATTATCCGGACAAGCGGCGAAATGCGACTTTCGAATTTTCTGCTCTGGCAAAGCGCCTATTCCGAGCTCGTTTTTGCCGACGACCTCTGGCCGGACTTCACGCCGGACGGGCTGCGCGCGGCGGTAGATGAATTTCGGCGCCGCAGCCGTCGATACGGCGGCTCCGGATCGGATGCGCCAACGCTCGGCGAGGGATAGCCAATGACAGCCGACAGCACGGATCGGCCCGCCGGGAATCCTGGCGCAGAACTGAAAAAGCGCATTGTGTCGGCGGCTCTCCTCGCGCCCGTCGCGCTGGCTGCGGCCTGGGCCGGGGGGTGGTACTTTTCGGCCTTGCTGGCCATTGCCGCGGTGTTCATGGCACAGGAATTGACGCGGCTCCTCTACGGTCATCCTGAAGTCGGACCTGTCGATTGGCGTGGATCGGCGGGTCTGGTGGTCGCGGGGCTGGCCGCAATCGTTCTGACTACGGCCGGAATGCCGGCTGGTGCGCTGGCCGCGGGCGGTGCCATACTGGCTTTCGCCTTGGCCGGCCGAAGCTGGACAGGCCGCAGCTTTGGGCCACCGCTTGTTGCCTATCCCTATCTGGTTCTGGCGCTTGTGGCGTTGATCTGGCTACGAAGCGACCCCGAATGGGGGCTTGCCGCAATCTTCTGGCTGCTGACCACGGTCTGGGCCATCGACGTTTTTGCCTATTTCGCCGGCCGCTTCATCGGCGGACCGAAGCTCGCGCCGCGCATTTCGCCCAAAAAAACCTGGGCCGGACTCCTGGGTGGTATGGCCGGGGCAGCGATGGTCGGCATTGCGACGTCACTCTGGATCGGAATTGGATCGCCACTGTTGCTGGCTTTGATCGGCGTGGGCATGACGGTGATCGAGCAGGCGGGTGATTTCTTCGAATCCGCCCTCAAACGCCGCGCCGGCGTCAAGGATTCAGGTAATCTCATCCCGGGTCATGGCGGTATCCTCGACCGCGTGGATGGATTGGTGGCGGTCGCTGTTGGCTCGGCCCTGTTGGCATTTCTGCACAATGCCGCTCATCCGGGTGCGGGAGTTTTGATTTGGCCCTGACAGCCGAAGCGCAATCGGACAGCCCAACCGAGGTAATTGCCGCCGGAACAAAAGCCGTGACCATTCTGGGGTCGACGGGCTCTATCGGCTGTTCGACCCTTGATTTGATCGGACGTAATCGATCGCACTTCGATCTTGTTGCGCTGACCGCCCACCGCAATGTGCGCACACTGATCGAGCAGGCAAGGGAATACAGACCGCGCCTTGCCGTCGTTGCTGACCCGGCCGGCTACCCGGAGTTGAAAGCCGGCCTGGCAGGTACCGGGATCGAGATCGCGGCGGGCGCTGAGGCGGTTATTGCCGCTGCCTCCCAGCCTGCAGATTGGGTCATGGCTGCGATCGTTGGGGCGGCCGGACTGGCACCGACGCTTGCGGCGGTCAAGCAGGGGGCCTGTGTTGCACTTGCAAACAAGGAATGCCTTGTTTCGGCCGGCCCGCTTTTCCTCAAGGAAGTGAACGGCTCTGGCGCAACGCTGTTACCCGTCGATTCTGAACACAATGCGATTTTTCAGGTACTCGACGCCAATCGGCTGGAGTCGGTTGAGCGGATCGTGTTGACGGCTTCAGGTGGTCCTTTTCGGACCTGGAACGCCGCCGAGATGGCTGTGGCCACGCCAGCGCAGGCAGTTGCCCATCCGCGCTGGGACATGGGAGCGAAGATTTCGGTTGATTCAGCGACATTGATGAACAAGGGACTCGAGCTGATCGAGGCCCATTATCTATTTCCCGTGGGCGAAGAACGCCTTGATGTTGTCATTCATCCTGAATCCATTGTGCACAGCATGGTGGCCTATATTGACGGATCCGTGCTTGCCCAACTGGGCATGCCCGACATGCGGACACCGATTGCCTATACCTTGGCATGGCCCCGGCGGATGGCGGCACCGACTGCCCGCCTTGACCTCGCGCAAATTGGTCAGTTAACTTTCGAAGCACCTGATTTAAAAAGATTTCCGGCTTTGACCTTGGCGCGCGAGGCGCTGAGGACCGCTGGTGGTGCCCCGACGGTCCTCAACGCTGCCAATGAGGTCGCCGTTGCCGCATTTTTGGCGGGACGCATAGGATTTTCCGAGATTGTGACGGTCACGGCGGCTGTCCTGGGGCATACTGAAGCGCTTGGGACCGCGCCTGCGGACCTTGCTGGAGTTTACGAACTTGACCGAATTGCCCGGATTCGTGCCGAGGAAATGGTGCAAAAAAGCGGCCGCTGACGTAGGCTGTGTCGCCGGACGGCCACGCTTGATCCGCGTCGGATGGGCGGCGACAGTTGCAGGCACAGGGGGCGCTCTTCTCTCGACGAGATGAAGGGTGGCGTGGATCGGTATGAGTGGGATTGTGGCTTGAACGCGATGGATTTTCTTGCAGGTATCGGTGGCCTTGGAGGCTACCTCATTCCCTTCCTGTTCGTGCTGACGGTCGTGGTCTTTTTCCACGAACTCGGGCATTTTCTGGTGGCGCGGTGGTGCGGCGTAAAGGTTGACACTTTTTCGATCGGATTTGGACGCGAAATCTTTGGCTGGAATGACCGGCATGGGACGCGCTGGAAAGTCAGTTGGATTCCGCTTGGCGGCTACGTGAAGTTTGCCGGCGACGAGAATGCCGCGAGTGTTCCCGATCGTGAACGGCTGGCGCAAATCCCGGCGGGCGACCGCGAGCATCTTTTCCATTTCAAGCCATTGCGCCAGCGCGCAGCGATCGTTGCCGCCGGACCGATTGCCAATTTCATCCTTGCCATCGTCATTTTTGCGGGCGTTTTCACATTCGTGGGACGCACAGTGGCAACACCGCTTGTGGATGAAGTCATGCCGGGAAGTCCGGCGGCTGCGGCCGGGTTTGTGGCGGGCGACAGGGTCATTTCGATCGATGGCAGGCCTGTTGCGAGCTTTGAAGAGATGCAACGCGTCGTATCGACTAGCTCGTCGGAGCTTAATTTCCGTGTGGACCGGGGTGGTGTCGAGGTGCTGCTCCGTGCGACCCCGGAAGTCCAGGAAGTCGTCGACAATTTCGGCAATGTCCATCGTGTTGCGCGCCTTGGTATCCAGCGTCACGGTAGCACCGGCAATATCGAGATTGTTCGCAGCGACCCCGTGAATGCGCTCTGGCTTGGTGCCAAGGAAACCTGGTTTGTTGCAGAGAGGACGCTGAACTATCTGGGTGGCATTGTTACCGGCCGCGAAAGCGCCGATCAGTTGCGCGGTGTTCTCGGTATTGCGCAGGTTTCCGGACAGGTGGCGACCATCGGCTTCATGGCGCTGTTGAGCATGGTGGCGGTACTCTCGGTCAGCATTGGTTTGCTCAATCTCTTTCCGGTACCGCTGCTTGATGGCGGGCATCTTCTGTATTACGCGGTGGAAGCCATACGGGGGCGCCCGCTGGGAGAGCAGGCGCAGGAATACGGTTTCCGGATCGGTCTTGCGCTTGTGATGATGTTGATGGTTTTTGCGACATGGAACGACCTGGTTCATCTTCAGGTCTTTTCGTTTTTGACAGGCCTTTTTAGTTGAGTGTTTCGCTCTCGCCGGCTGACGGCGAGGGCGATGTGGATTATGTCGCTGGCTGTAGACCGGCGCATCAAGGACAGGCAGGGGACAGGATGGGGCGACTGGCCGGATTGGTAATCGGGATGGCGCGTGTCGGCGGGATGGCCGTCGCACTTGTTTTCGCTGGAGCAGTTTCTGGTGTCGGAGATTTCAGCGCCGCACGGGCGCAGGATTCATCGACAGGGATTGTCATCACAGAGATAGCAGTACAGGGCAACCAGCGTATCGAATCCGATACCGTGCGGTCGTATATGCTGCTTCGTCCGGGCGTGCCATATGATCCGTCGATCGCCGACGCTTCTCTCAAACAGCTCTTCGGCACAGGCCTTTTTGCCGACATCACGCTGCGCCAGGAAGGCAGTCGCGTGATCGTGTCGGTCGTCGAGAACCCGATCGTCAACCGTGTCGCCTTCGAGGGTAACAGTGCGCTCAAGGAGGAGGACCTTCAGAAAGAAGTGCAACTTCAGCCGCGCGTTGTCTATACGCGTGCCAAGGTTCAGGCGGATGTTACCCGCATGATTGAGCTGTATCGTCGCAGCGGACGCTTTTCCGCGACGGTTGAGCCCAAGGTCATTCAGCTTCCTCAAAACCGGGTCGATCTCGTCTTCGAGATCGCCGAGGGTCCCAAGACCAAGATTGCGTCGATCAATTTCATCGGCAACAGCCAGTTCAGCGACGGAAAGCTGCGTGAAGTCATATCGACCGGGGAGTCGGCCTGGTGGAAGTTTCTGTCGTCATCGGACACCTACGATCCCGATCGTCTGACTTATGACCGTGAATTGCTGCGCCGCTATTATTTGCAGCGTGGCTATGCCGATTTCCGCGTCGTTTCGGCCGTCGCCGATCTGAGCCGCGATGACGCGGCCTTCCACATCACCTTTACGGTCGATGAGGGCGAGGTTTACGAGTTCGGCGACATCAAGGTCGCGACGGCAATCGACAAACTTGATCAGGAAGAGCTCGAGAGTCTCGTTCTGGCCAAGACTGGCGAGATATACAATGCCGGCTTGATCGACAAGACGATTGACGCATTGACCTTTGCCGCCGGCACCAGCGGCTATGCGTTCGCCGAAGTTCGGCCGCGCGTCAGCCGCCGTCCGGATGAGCGTATCATCGACTTGACGTTCCAGATCACCGAGGGCCCCCGGGTCTATGTCGAGCGAATCAACATCACCGGCAACTCACGCACGCTGGACAAGGTTGTGCGCCGGCAGATGCGGATGTCCGAAGGCGATGCGTTCAACAAGGTGTTGCTGGACGACTCGGAGAAAAATATTCGTGCTCTGCAGTATTTCAGCCGGGTCACCGTAACGCAGGATCCAGGCACAGCGCCCGACAAGACAATCCTGAACGTTGATGTTCAGGAGCAATCAACAGGTTCGCTGTCATTGAGCGCCGGCTTCTCGACGCTGGACAATGCTGTGGCGGGCATTCAGCTCTCCGAACGAAACTTCCTGGGCCGTGGTCTCCAGTTGAGCACATCCCTTTCGATTTCGAAGCGCCGCCAGCTGGTCGAGTTCCACTACACGGATCCCTATTTCCTGGATCGTGATCTTGTTGGCGGTATCGACATTTTCGGCAGCGAAACCAACTTCCAGAACGAGTCGTCGTTTGACTCCCGTTCGCAGGGCTTCGGCTTCCGGTTCGGTTTTCCGCTGTCTGAAAAGAGCCGCTTCCTCGCACGCTACCAGTTCCGTTTTGATGAGATATTCAACGTAACATCCACTTCTCCGATTGTTCTTGCTGCAGAGGGCACCGAATACCGTTCGATCGTCGGTTACGACTACTACTACGACAATCGCGACGATCCCGTTGACCCCACTGGCGGTTGGGACTTCCTCTTTACGCAGAATTTTGCAGGTCTGGGCGGCACCGTCCGTTATGTGTCGACCGAAGTTCTGGCGCGCTACTACTATCAAATCACCGAGGGATTCCTGACGAGTTGGCGCCTCGACGGCGGTTACATTTATGGGTTAGGTCAGGATGTCCAGCTGAACGATCATTTCTTCAAGGGTGGCAACACGATTCGCGGATTTGCACGCGCTGGCGTCGGTCCGCGCGACCTTGCTTCGCCGAACCGAGACGCTGTGGGCGCGACGGCCTATATTTTCGGTACTTCGGAACTGTCCTTTCCCAACGGCCTGCCCGAGGCACTCGGAATCCGCACGTCGGTGTTCGTCGATGGCGGCTACATCGGAATCTCTGACTATGACCGATCACTCTTTCCGGGGTCGAATATCGTCGACGACTTCGCGCCGCGCGCCTCGGTCGGCCTCAGCCTCTATTGGCAATCGCCCTTCGGGCCGATACGGCTCGATTTCGCGAACGTGCTTCTGGATGAACCTTATGATGAAAAGGAGGCGTTCCGGTTCAGTGCCGGTACGTCGTTCTGATGTCTGTCGGCGCCGCCGGCAACACGTAACCAACACAGCAAGGGATGCTTCGAGATGATGTTGAAGTCTGTAATTGCGCGTACCCTCGCGGCAGCTGCGATTGTATCGCTGGTTGCGGTTCCATTGACTGCGGCACCGGCTCTCGCCGTCGAACCGGCCGTCATTCTGATTGTCGACAGTGAGTCGGTTTATGCGCAGTCGAAGGTGGGGCAGAGCATCCGCACCCAGTTTCAGGAGCAGGCCAAGAAGCTCCAGGCCGAGAGCGCCAAGACCGAAAGCGCATTGCAGGCCGACGACAAGAAGTTGGGTGAGGAGCGGGCCCTCCTTTCGCCGGAGGATTTTCAGAAGAAGGCCCAGGCGCTGCAGAAGCGTGTGATGGAATATCAGCAGTCGATGCAGGAAAAGGGGCAGGCGCTTCAACTGGGCGTGAAGCAGGCCGAGAACAAGGTCGGCGCTGCTATGCAGCCGATCTTCGCGGATGTCATGAGGGAGAAAGGTGCCACGGTTCTGCTCGACCAGCAGGTTGTGCTTGCGGGCGGCTCGGATCTCGACATTACAGCGGAAGTGCTGAAGCGTCTGAATGAGAAGATGACAACGATTGAGGTGAAGCCGGTTTCTCTTGCGGAATTGCAGGCGCAGCAACAGAGCGGCAATTAATCTGACGGAGAGGCGTGCCGGGATGCGGCCGCCGAGATGCGACGGCCATGGCGGATAAACGCTTCTTTGCGAATAGCGGTCCTTTTTCGCTCGGTGTCATCGCCGAACGGGTAGGTGCGGAGCTTGCTCCGGGTGTTGACGGAACGCGAAGCATCGACGGCGTTGCGGCACTCGATGCGGCCGGTCCGGATGAACTCAGTTTTCTGGACAATCCGAAATATGCCGGCGCATTTGCAACAACATCGGCAGGCGCCTGCATTGTGCATCCGCGTTTTGCGGACAGGGCGCCGCCCGGTCTGTTGCTGCTTCTGTCACCACAGCCCTATCGGGCCTATGCGCTTGCGGCGCAGATGTTTCATCCCGAAACCGTCAAGGGCGCGGATACCTTCGGCGCGCCGGCGCTGGTCGATGCACGGGCTGCGGTTCATCCGACGGCGCGGTTGGCGCCCGACGTAACCATCGAGCCCGGTGTCGCAATTGGCGCAAACGTCGAAATCGGCCGCGGCTCGGTGATTGGTGCCAACGCCAGTATCGGCAAGGGGTGCACCGTCGGGAAGGATTGTTTCATCGGCCCTAACGTCACAATCAGCCACGCCCATATCGGCGACCGCGTGTTGTTGCACCCCGGCGTACGTATCGGACAGGACGGCTTTGGCTTTGCCATGGGGCTGCCGCGCCACGAAAAGGTGCCGCAACTCGGGCGCGTGATCATCCAGGATGACGTCGAGATCGGCGCCAACTCGACGGTGGACCGCGGGGCCGGTCCGGATACTGTGATCGGCGAAGGAAGCAAGATTGATAACCTCGTGCAGATCGGTCACAACGTCGAGATCGGTCGCCATTGCGTCATCGCCGCTCAGACCGGACTCGCCGGCAGCGCGAAGCTGGGCGACTATGTGGTGCTTGCGGCGCAGGTCGGTGTGACGGGCCATTTGACAGTCAATTCCGGTGCACAGATTGCAGCGCGGGGCGCTGTGGTGCATGACGTTCCGGCCGGCCAGCAGTATGGCGGTGTGCCGGCACGTCCGATTGCAGAATGGCGCCGAGAGGTCGTGGAACTGCGAAGGCTCGGCAGGCGACCCAAGCCGGCCCGGGACGACGGCAAATGAAGTGCGGCCTAAGGCTGCGAGAATCTGGTGCGGATCTTTGAGGGACGCAAGGCATGAGCGATACAGAGGCAACGGAAAAACTCGGAAGCGCAGATATTCAACGTGTGCTGGAGTTGCTTCCGCATCGTTATCCGATGCTGATGATCGACAGTATTATCGAGATGAAGGGCGATGAATCGGCGATCGGAATCAAGAACGTCACCAACAACGAGCCTTTCTTTCAGGGTCACTTTCCGGGATATCCGGTCATGCCAGGTGTCCTGATTGTCGAGGCGATGGCGCAGACGGCCGGCGCGCTTGTCGTCAATCATCTCGGTACATCGGGCACCAATCAGCTCGTCTATTTCATGACGGTTGATCGCGCGCGGTTTCGCAAGCCGGTCGTGCCTGGCGATGTGCTGCACATACATGTCAACAAGCTGCAGAGTCGCGGCACGGTCTGGAAGTTTCATGGCGAGGGGCGCGTCAACGGGCAGCTTGTCGCCGAATGCGACCTTGGCGCAATGATTGCTAGCCGGTCAGAGAAATGACGGAAGTCCACCCGACAGCAACCGTCCATTTGAAAGCCCGGCTGGCGCCGGATGTTCGTATTGGTCCCTATTGTCTCGTTGGGCCCGACGTGACATTGGATGAGGGGGTTGTGCTCCATTCACATGTTGTTGTCGAAGGGCGAACGAGCGTCGGGGCGCGGACGCAGATATACCCTTTTGCATCCATCGGTCATGCGCCACAGGATCTCAAGTACAAGGGCGAACCGAGCCGGCTGGACATAGGGGCTGACAATCTCATCCGTGAGCATGTGACCATGAATCCCGGAACGGAGGGAGGCGGAATGGTCACGCGGGTTGGCAGCAATTGCGCATTCCTCGCGGGCTCGCATGTCGGGCACGACTCCATCATTGGAGACCATGTGGTGTTCTCGAACAATGTGATGCTGGCCGGGCATTGCAAGATTGGCGACTACGTCATCTTTGGCGGTGGTGCCGCGCTTCACCAGTTCGGCCGGGTCGGTAAACACGCATTTGTTGGCGGCATGAGTGCCGTCGAGAATGATGTCATCCCCTACGGACTTGTCGTCGGAAACCGCGCTGTTCTGATGGGCCTCAATCTGATCGGTTTGAAGCGCAGGGGATTTTCTCGCGAGCAGATTCATGCGATGCGCGACGCATATGGTGCATTGTTTGCCGACGAAAGCACGTTGCGTGATCGGTTGGCGCGTGTCGCCGAGCGCTATGCGACCGATACCGCCGTGATGGAGATCGTCGATTTCATCCGGGCGGAATCGGACCGGGCAATCTGCATGCCCAGATCCGATCGGGCCGGGTAGCGCCATGCGCCGCCGTCATGACGGGTAAGCCCCGGAAACTGGGTATTGTGGCGGGACGTGGGCCGCTGCCGGTCGCGCTGGCCGACGCGGCAGTGGCCGCAGGGCGCGACGTATTCATCATCGCGATCGACGGTGAAACAAGCAGTGAGATCGATCGATATCCCCATGCCCGCGTTCGTATCGGTGCCCATGGCGAATTCTTGCGGTTGCTGAAGGAAAGTGGCTGTCAGGATATTGTGCTGATCGGCGGAATCAATCGCCCGGATCTGACGAAGATCGGTCTGGATTTTGCCGGCATCAAGCTATTACCGCGCCTGGTTCGCTGGCTGGCACAGGGTGATGATGGTTTGCTTCGGGGCATTGCCGAATATCTCGAAAGGGACCATGGTCTTCGCGTCATCGGGGCGCATGAGGTGGCCGACAGCCTGCTGGCACCGGAAGCGGTGCTGACCAGAGCTGCCCCGGAACCGCAGCATGAAGCCGACATCGACCTCGCGATTCACGCAGCGCTGGATATTGGAGCGCGTGATATCGGACAGGGTGCCGTCGCCTGTCGCGGTGCCGTGCTCGCGTGCGAAGATGCGGCAGGCACCGACGCCATGCTCGCACGGGTGGCAGAAATGGACCCGGCCATGCGCGGTCAGCCGGGCCGGCCGGCCGGAGTTCTTGTCAAGTTGACAAAGCCCGGGCAGGAACGACGTGTCGACATGCCGACAATCGGCGTGAAAACGGTCGAGAACGCTGCAGATGCCGGGCTTGCGGGCATCGCTGTAGAGGCCGGCGGCACTTTGATTGTCGACAGTGAGGCTGTCGCCGCGGCCGCGAATGCCCGCGGCATTTTTGTCGTTGGGTTCGGTGCGCGTCGTATCGCGGATGCACGTCGATGAATGCCACGGACAACGATCTGCACATCATGCTGGTCGCGGGCGAACCCTCGGGCGATGCGCTCGGAGCGGAACTGATGGCCTCTCTGCGCGACATGACGTGCGGAAGGGTTCGCTTTTCGGGAGTCGGCGGCCCGCGCATGAGCGCCGAGGGAATTACCTCGATCTTCCCGATGACGGATATTTCGGTGATGGGGCCACGCGAAATCATTCCGCGCCTGCCGCTCATCTTCAATCGCATCCGTCAGACGGTAAGACATGCTGTGATCGAACGGCCGGATGTCCTGATCGTAATCGACAGCCCAGAGTTTACGCACATGGTAGCTCGGCGCGTTGCCCGGCGCGCGCCGTCTGTTCCGATCATTGATTACGTTCTCCCGAGCGTTTGGGCATGGCGACGCGGCCGCGCACGCGCCATGAGGAAATACATCCGTCGGGTTCTGGCGCTGCTGCCATTCGAGCCGGCCTTTCTTCGAACGGTCGGCGTCGATTGCGTCTATGTCGGTCATCCGGCGATCGATCGCCTGCCGGTGCAGGGTGCGGGCAGGCGCTTTCGGGCGGAGCACGGCCTGCCGGAAGAAGCCCCCCTGTTGTTGGTTCTGCCGGGCAGCCGCCTCAATGAAGTCAAGCATCTGATTGGCATATTCGGCGAGACCGTCACGCGACTGGCAAAGGACGTACCGGGTCTGCAGGTCATTCTTCCAGTGGTGTCGCATGTCCGCGAGCGCGTGGAGGCCGAGGTCGCTGACTGGCCGGTTGCGGTGACGATCGTCGAAGATGAAATGGAAAAACGCGCGGCATTCGATGCGGCAACTGCGGCGCTTGCGGCATCCGGAACCGTGTCATTGGAGCTTGGTCTTGCCCGCGTCCCGATGGTTATCGCCTATCGCGCAGAGGCTGTCGTCGGGTGGTTTGCGCTCAACATTCTGAAGATACCCTCGGTGGTTCTGGTCAATCTCATTCTGGACCGGCCATCGGTGCAGGAATATCTTCAATTCCGGTGTCGTCCGGATGCGCTGGCTGAGGGATTGATTCCATTGCTGCACGATACGCCGGCGCGTGCGCGTGCACTGGCAGATTTGGACGAGCTGCGGGGCCGTATGGGTGTGGGCGGAGAAGCGCCGAGCCGACGGGCCGCGCGTGCCGTTCTCGAAGTACTTGATCTGCCTCCGTCATGAACAAAGGGCGCCTCTTTCGAGGCGCCCCGGATTCTCGAACGGCCATCGCTCAATTATTTTCGTTTTCCAGCCTCGACATAGTTGCGCTGCGGTGCGCCGGTATAGAGCTGCCGCGGACGGCCGATGCGCTGGCCCGGATCTTCGATCATCTCGTTCCATTGCGCGACCCAGCCGACGGTACGCGCCAGGGCGAAGAGAACGGTGAACATCGTCGTCGGGAAGCCCATCGCCTTGAGTGTGATACCCGAATAGAAGTCGATGTTCGGATAGAGCTTCTTCTCGATGAAATACTCGTCGTTGAGGGCGATCCGCTCGAGTTCCAGCGCGACATCCAGCATCGGATCGTCCTTGATCCCGAGGACCTTCAGCACTTCGTGGCAGGTCTGCTGCATGACCCGTGCGCGTGGGTCATAATTCTTGTAGACGCGATGCCCGAAGCCCATCAGACGGAAGGGATCATCCTTGTCCTTCGCCTTCTTGATGTATTCAGGAATGCGATCGACCGTACCGATTTCCTGCAGCATGTTGAGCGCAGCCTCGTTGGCGCCACCATGCGCCGGCCCCCAGAGGCAGGCAATGCCGGCTGCAATGCAGGCGAACGGATTTGCACCCGAGGAGCCTGCAAGACGAACCGTCGAGGTCGAGGCATTCTGTTCGTGATCGGCATGCAGAATGAAGATGCGGTCCATTGCGCGCGCAAGGATGGGATCGACCTTGTAGGTTTCGGCCGGAACCGAGAAGCACATATGGAGGAAATTCTCGGCATAATCGAGATCGTTGCGCGGATAGACGATCGGTTGTCCAGCCGAGTACTTGTAGGCCATCGCAGCGATGGTCGGCATCTTGGCAATCAGACGGCGGCTCGCAATCATGCGCTGCAGCGGATCGTTGATGTCGGTCGAGTCGTGATAGAAGGCCGACAAGGCTCCAACCATACCGCACATGATGGCCATCGGATGGGCATCACGACGGAAGCCACGCAGGAAGAAGGTCATCTGCTCATGCACCATGGTGTGCATGGTGATAGCGCGTTCGAACTCTCGGTACTGCTCTGCATTCGGAAGCTCGCCATTCAGCAGCAGGTAACAGGTCTCGATGAAATTTCCATGATCGGCCAGTTGGTCGATCGGGTAGCCGCGATACAGCAGAATGCCTTCCTCGCCATCGATATAGGTGATGTCGGACTCGCAGCTTGCTGTCGAGGTGAAACCCGGATCGTAGGTGAAGTGACCGCTCTTGCCATAGAGCGACGAGATGTCGACGACGCTCGGGCCAAGCGATCCGCCATAGACAGGAAGTTCGTAGGACTTGCCGTCCACCGAAAGGGTCGCGTTCGAAATCGCGCCGGCCTTGGTTCCGAATTTTGTCATGTCTGCCTGCCTGTCCCTGTCTGTCTGCCCGGACCGCCTTGATCTCGTGGTGGGCCGGTCCGTGTGTTGAATACCATATTTGTTTGGGCCGTCACCCTGCTGAAGGCAGGGATCAGGCGGCCTGATCCCTGATCCGGCCGAGCGCTTCGTCCCTGCCAAGTGTTGCGAGTACGTCGAAAATGGGCGGAGAGACCGAACTTCCGGTCACAGCTGCGCGCAGAGGTTGCGCGACCTTGCCGAGTTTCAGATTTTCGTCTTCGGCGAAACCGCGCACGGTAGCCTCGATATCGCCAACCGCCCAGTCGTTCCGAACTTCGAGCCGGTCAAGCAGACGCTTCAGCAAGGCGCGCGCCTCGCCGTCAAGAAGCTGCGACGCCTTGTCGTCGAGGACGATGGGCCGCTGGGCCCGCAGGAATGCCGCACCCTGGCCGATTTCCAGCAGCGTCTTGGCCCGCTCTTTCAGACCGGGCATGGCGGCGATCAGCTTGGCCCGCAGGGCGGCATCGTTCGCCCAGCCTTCAAGCCGCTGCATCAGGGCAATGGTATCGTCGGCAAGCCGGATATCGTCGGCCTCGCGGATATAGTGGCCGTTCAGATTCTCAAGCTTGGCGAAATCGAAGCGGGCCGGTGAGCGGCCGATGCTTTCGAGGTTGAACCATTCGATGGCCTGCTCGGTCGAAAAAATTTCGTCGTCGCCATGGCTCCACCCGAGGCGGACCAGATAGTTGCGCATGGCCTCCGGCAGATACCCCATATCGCGATAGGCTTCGGCACCAAGTGCCCCATGGCGCTTCGAAAGCTTCGCGCCGTCGGGTCCGTGGATCAGCGGCACATGGGCGAATTCCGGCACCTGCCACTCAAGGGCCGCATAAATCTGGCTCTGGCGCCCGGCATTGGTCAGATGATCGTCACCGCGAACAATATGGGTGATGCCCATATCGTGATCGTCCACCACAACGGAGAGGTTGTAGGTCGGGGTGCCATCGCTTCGCAGAATGATGAGATCGTCCAGTTGATCATTCGGGAAGCGGACATCACCCATCACCTTGTCGCGCACCATGGTTTCGCCTTCGTCGGGCGAACGAAACCGGATGACGGGTTTGATGTCTGAAGGCGCATCGGAAGGGTCGCGGTCGCGCCAGCGGCCATCATAGCGCACGGGCCGACCCTCGGCGCGAGCCTTCTCGCGCATTTCGTCGAGTTCCTGGGGGCTGGCATAGCAGTAATAGGCCTTGCCCTGCTTCAGAAGCTCGTTGGCCACATCGACATGACGGGCCTGGCGGGAAAATTGATGAACGACCTCGCCGTCCCAGTCGAGCCCGAGCCAGCGCAGGCCTTCGAAAATGGCCGCAACGGCCGGCTCGGTCGAGCGCTGCCGGTCGGTATCCTCGATGCGCAGCAGGAATTGTCCCTGGTGATGGCGCGCAAAAAGCCAATTGAACAAGGCCGTGCGCGCACCCCCGATATGCAGATAGCCGGTCGGCGAGGGTGCGAAGCGGGTAATGACTGTCTTCTTTTCGCTCATCATCTCCTGCGATCCGGCTTCGCGGCCGCGCGGCTAGGCAATTCCGGTAAATGTTGGCAAGCTTCGACCCGGAAACTGGGGCGCGAGGCCTTGGGGTCCGCTGCGGGCAGGGGGATTTCTAGCACATTGCGGCAACGCAGCGTAAGCCCGAAACGCGCTCCCCCGTCCCGCTTCATGGCGGAGCGAAAACGCCTTTGTTCCCGGTGTCTTGGAGCGGCCTTTTAAGGCTGGCTGTCGCCTGTTTTCCTTACCAGGGAGGACGGATTGGTGCTTTCAGGGTGGCACAGTAGCAGGCAATGGCCCTGGACCAGCGGGATCGGGTTTGCCGGCGGCAGAGCCGGACCGGCTTCATGGCTGCGGGCCTGCATGGTTGCGGACGGCGACCGGATGTTTCTCTGGACACCGGTTCTGCTCGCCACGGGGGTGGCGGCCTATTTCGCGGTCGGTTTCGAGCCATCGCCGATGATCCTCTGGGCGCTTGCGGCGGTCCTGACCGGCGGGTATGTCGCACTTCGCCAGCGAGGGCTGCTGGCGCCCCTCACGGCGGGCCTGCTTTGCCTGGCACTCGGCCTTGCCGCCGCCTCGTTACGCACGCATCTGGTTGCCGGACCGGTCCTCGATAAACCCCTGGCCGGTCAACTGGTCGGACGGGTTGATGCGGTTGAGGAGACCGACACCGGTGGACGCATCGCCATCATTGCACCGCGATCCTTTGCAGGATTGCCCGCCAACCGTTTGCCGAGGCGGGTCCGTGTCAACATTCGGCTGAAGGATATGATGATCGAGCCGGGTGCTGTGGTGCGGCTTCGGGCACGACTGATGCCGCCGCCGGAACCGGTCATGCCGGGCGGCTTCGACTATGCGCGACAGGTCTGGTTCGAAGGCCTGGGCGGCGTCGGCTTTGCGTTCACGGCGCCGGAACAGGTGGAGCCGCCGGACGGCGCGGCGGCGATGCTGGCCGACATGCGCACGCGTATCGGTGCCCGCATCCGCGAGGTGATCGGCGGCACGGCGGGCGCAGTGTCGGCCGCACTGGTGACCGGCGAGCGCGCGGCGATCCCGAAGGCCGCAGCCGCCGACCTCCGCGCGGCGGGTCTGGCGCATGTGCTTGCCATATCCGGCCTGCACATGATGCTTTTCGGCGGTTCGGTCTTCTGGCTGGTGCGCGCCGGTCTCGCACTGGTGCCACGCCTGGCGCTCAGCTATCCGATCAAGAAATGGGCGGCGGCGGTCGCGCTTGTCGGGGCGACCTTCTATCTGGCGATTTCAGGTGCTGCCATCGCGACGCAGCGGGCATGGATCATGATCACGCTGATGTTCGTCGCCATCATGCTCGACCGGCCGGCGCTCAGCCTGCGCAATGTGGCGCTGGCCGCAATCGTCATTCTGCTCTGGCGGCCGGAGAGCCTGCTTGGCGCAAGTTTCCAGATGTCGTTCGCCGCCGTCGTGGCGCTGATCGCCTTCTATGAAAGCGAAACCGTGCGCCGGCTGACATCGAGCCCGAACCGACTTGGACTGGAAAACCTGCCGCGCCGAATCGGGGCCTATGCGCTCGGCCTCGCCTTCACCAGCATCGTCGCAGGCGCCGCGACCGGTGCCATCGGGGCCTTTCACTTCAATCGTGTCGCGGTCTATGGCCTTGCCGGCAATATGGCGGCCATGCCGCTGGTCGGCATCGTGGTGATGCCGATGGCGTTGCTGGCGCTGCTGCTGATGCCTTTCGGTCTCGATGCGCCGGCCCTTTGGGTGATGGGCGCCGGAGTCGATGGCATGCTGCGCGTCGCCCATGAGGTTGCAAGCTGGGAGGGGGCCGACAGTTTCGTTGCCGACGCGCCGTTTCTTGCCCTGTTGCTGCTGGTCTTCGGCGGACTCTGGTTGGCCCTTTGGCGCGAGAGCTGGCGCTATCTGGGGCTGGCGCCAATGCTGCTCGGCTTCGCGCTCTGGGGAGCCACGCCAAGGCCCGACGTGCTGATCGATCGCGATGCCGCGCTTCTTGCCGTTCGTGCCACGGATGGCAGACTGGTGCTGGCTGCCGCCCGTCCTGCCTATACGGCCGAACAATGGCTTCGGCATGATGGCGACAACCGCACGCCCGGCGAGGCTGCGCGTTCGCCCGACATGAACTGCGATGCCGATGGCTGTGTCTATCGTCAGGCCGGCCGTCCGATCGTTGCCTTTGCCTCGACTCTGGAAGGTGCGATCGACGATTGCACGCTCGCCGACATTGTCATTGCCAAAGTGCCGATCCCGCCCCGTATCCGGCGGTCATGCGGTGCGGAACTCGTTCTGGATTACTTCGATTTGTGGCGGGGCGGCGCAACGACACTGACCTTCGGCACCGATGGCGGCATCGATATCGCCACAGCGCGGCAGATGCGCGGCGCCCGTCCCTGGGTGCAGCGCCAGTTCGCAAACCGGAATCAGTAGCGGCGCAGCAGCCCGACAAGCTTGCCCTGAACCTTGACGCGGTCGGGACCGAAGATGCGCGTTTCATAGGCGGGGTTGGCCGCTTCGAGCGCGATCGACGCGCCTTTGCGGCGCAGCCGTTTCAGCGTTGCCTCATAGCCGTCGACCAGCGCGACCACGATGTCGCCGCTCGCCGCCGTATCGCAGCGCTGGATCAGTACCGTATCGCCGTCGAGAATGCCGGCCTCGATCATCGAATCGCCCTTGACCTCGAGCGCATAGTGCTCGCCGCTGCCGAGCAGGTTGAGCGGAACGCTGACCTGATGGCTTTCTTCCTGCAGCGCTTCGATCGGCGTGCCGGCGGCGATGCGGCCCATCACCGACAGCGTCATCGTCTCCTCGGCATTGCGCGCCGGCGCAAGGTCGCGGCTGGTTGCCTTGGCCCGGCCGCCGCCTTCGATGACGCTGGGCGAGAAACCCTTGCCGCGCATGGTGGCGAGGCTCGGCGAGGCGGATTCGGGGAGCTTGAGAATTTCGAGTGCGCGGGCCCGATGCGCCAGACGGCGGATGAAGCCGCGTTCCTCGAGCGCCGTGATCAGGCGATGAATGCCGGACTTGGAGCGCAGGTCCAGCGCTTCCTTCATTTCGTCGAAACTGGGTGAGACGCCGCTCTCCTTGATCCGCTCATGGATGAACATCAGCAGTTCGTGTTGCTTGCGTGTCAGCATCGATTGCAGCCTCTCCCCATGTTCGCGGGACACCCAGGGCACCTCGGGAACAAAACAAAAACGACATGAAACGTTCTAGTTTGGTTCTCAATGGCCTGTCAAGCGCAATTGTGGATAAGTCAGGCGCGCAGCGGCAAAACCGTAACGGTTTCACCGGCTTGCGCGGCGGGCGCGCCAACCGGCCGGATCACCAGACAGCCCGCGCGGGCGAGGACCGAGAGCATCGAACTGTCCTGCGTTTCGAAGGGCGTGGCGACCGGAAGCTCGTCTGGAACATGGTCGAGCGCGGCGCGGATATAGTCCTCGCGCGCGCCGTTTGCGGGGAGCGCCCGGCCAAGCCGCGCCTGCGCGGTGTGGAGTGCGCTGTCGCCGGCCTGCATCCGCGCAATGGCGGGACGGAGAAACAGCGTCGCACAGACAAAGGCCGACACCGGATTGCCGGGCAGACCGAGCATCGGCAAATCGCCGAGCCTGCCGAACATCAGCGGCTTGCCGGGACGCATCGCGATCTTCCAGAAATCGATGTCGAGGCCCGCGGGAGCGAGGGCCCGCTGGACGAGATCATGTTCGCCGACCGAGGCGCCGCCGAGCGTCACCAGCATGTCGGCATCGGCCGCGCGCGCGGCGACGGCGCGAATATCGTCTTCGTCGTCGCGGGCAATGCCGAGGTCGAGCGGTATGCCGCCGGCTTCGGCAACCAGCGCAGCGAGCCCGGCGTTGTTGGCGGAGACGATCTGGTTCGGTCCGGGTTCGGTTCCCGGCGGCACGAGTTCGTCGCCAGTCGAGAAGAAGGCGATGACGGGGCGTTTGTGAACGGCGAGCGTCGGCAGGTTCATCGCCGCGGCGAAGGCAATGTCGGCGGATGAAAGTTTGCGCCCGACGGGAAGGCCGGCATCGCCGGTCCGGAAGTCGAGACCGGTAACGCGCACATGCTGGCCGCGCGCGCCCGCTTCGTTGACGACAACGACGTCGCCGTCGCGCGCCGTGTCCTCTTGAATGACAATGCTGTCGGTGCCATTCGGCAGCGGTGCGCCGGTGAAGATGCGCACCGCCTCTCCCTTGCCGACAGTGCCGTCGTGAAAACCGCCGGCGGGAACTTCGCCGACGATACGCAACCGGGCAGGGATCTGCGTCACATCATCGGCGCGCACGGCATATCCATCCATCGCCGAGAGATCGGCCGGCGGCTGCGTGCGGCGGGCAATCGCTTCTTCCGCCAGCACACGGCCGAGCGCGTCGGACAGCGCAACCGTTTCACTGCCGGTGATCGAAAGCGCGGCGAAAATGCGCGTCCGCGCCTCATCGACAGCAAGAAGAGGTTGTTGTCCCATCTGCTATTTCGCCTTGTAGTCGCCCGACTTGCCGCCGGACTTGGCGGTCAGCCGGATGTCGCCGATCGTCATCGCCTTGTCGACGGCCTTGGCCATGTCGTAAAGCGTCAGGCAGGCGACGCTGACGGCGGTCAGCGCTTCCATCTCGACGCCGGTCTGCCCGGTCACTTTCACAGTCGCCACGACTTCGACCGATGAATTGTTCGTATCCGGACGAAGATCGACTTCGACTTTCGCAATCGCCAGCGGGTGGCAGAGCGGAATGAGATCGGCTGTGCGCTTGGCCGCCATGATGCCGGCCAGTCGCGCCACTTCGAGCGCATTGCCCTTCTTCAGCCCGTCTTCGAGAATGAGCTTCAGCGTCGCAGGCTTCATCGTCACGCGGCCTTTGGCGGTCGCGCTGCGCGAGGTGGCGGGCTTGGCCGAAACGTCCACCATGCGCGCGGCACCCTTTGAATCAAGATGCGTCAGCTTCGGTTTCTTCGCCATCGTCAGTCCAGATCCTTGCGCATGAAGCAGCGGCGTTCGAGCGGCAATCCGAGTTCCTCTTCGTGATAATGCGCGAGGTAGAAGGCGGGCGTCCACTCGCTTTCGTCGAGAATGCGGAAGCCGCATGAGGCATAGAACGGTCCGTTCCAGGCGATGTCACGGAAGGTCGAGAGCGTGACGGCCCTGAAACCGCGCGCCGCGGCATCCGCGCAGACCGCTTCCACCAGGCGCCGGCCGAGACCTTGCCGACCGTGATCGGGGTGTACGGACAATTCGTAGATATGCAGATGAAGATCGAGCGGCGCGGCGAGGATGAAACCGACCGGCTTGCCCTCCGTCACGGCGACGAAAATGCCTGCGGCACGGGCAACGGATTGAACGAAGCGCGGCTCGGCCGCGCCATGCTCGGCAATGGCGCCGAGACCGGCCTCCGCAAAGAGCGCGCCGGCGGCGATTTCGATTTCGGCGAACAGCGGAAGCTCGTCCGCACGCGCCTTTCGGATTTCACAGGTCATTTTCCGTTCCGGATTCCAGGCAGCATGACAGGGTGACACGGAAGCAGCGCACCGGGGATAAGTGACGGCGGAGAGACAGTGGAATCGGCAGCAGACCCCCCCTCTGTCACGCAACTGTCACAAAACTGTCACAAACCATTTTCGAGACCCGGTGAGAGGGGTCCCGGAGGCGGGGATAAGTCGGACTTATCCCCGGTTTTGATGTTGCGGCGCAAAAAATGCCCGCAACTTGTCCCCGGGGGTCAGGCGGGACCGGCCAGCAATGCGCGGGTCGCTGCCTCCACATCGGCCTGGCGCATCAGGCTCTCGCCGACCAGAAACGTCCGTACACCGACTTTCGCGAGACGGGCGAGGTCGGCCGGCGCGAAGATGCCGCTCTCGCCGACGATCAGCCGGCCGGCCGGAACCAGCGGAGCCAGACGCTCGGTCGTTTCAAGCGTCGTCTCGAAGGTCTTGAGGTTGCGGTTGTTGATGCCGAGGAGCGGGCTGCTGAGCGCAAGCGCGCGGGTCAGCTCGGCCTCGTCGTGAACCTCGACCAGCACGTCCATCTTCCAGCCGAAAGCGGCGTCTTCGAGCTCGCGCGCCTGCGCGTCGGAAACGGCGGCCATGATGATCAGGATCGCGTCGGCGCCCATCGCACGCGCTTCGGCGACCTGATAGGCGTCATACATGAAATCCTTGCGGATGACCGGCAGCGACACGGCGGCGCGGGCGGCAGCGAGATAATCCGGCGCGCCCTGAAAGGAGGGGCCGTCGGTCAGCACCGAGAGGCAGGCGGCGCCGCCGGCCTCATAGGCGCGGGCGAGCGAAGGCGGATCGAAATCGGCGCGGATCAGACCCTTGGAGGGACTGGCCTTCTTGATTTCGGCAATGAGCGCGTAACCGCCCGCATCGATCCGTGCACGGAGCGCCGCCGTGAAGCCGCGCACCGGCGCGGCCGCGCGCGCCGCCGCCTCGACATCGGCAATCGGATGGGCGCGCTTGGCCGCCGCGATCTCGTCGCGCTTGTAGGCGCCGATCTCTTCGAGAATGTCAGCCATGGAACGGGTTCCCGTTCGAAACCGCGATCAGTGTGTCGAGCGCGGCTTTCGCGCCGCCGCTGTCGATGGCGAGCGCCGCAAGTTCGGCGCCCTTCTTCAGCGTCGCCGCCTTGCCGGCAACGATCATCGCCGCTGCGGCGTTCAGGATGACGATGTCGCGATAGGGGCCTTTCTCGCCGTCGAGCAGACGCAGGATCGCCTGCGCGTTCTCCGCCGGCGAGCCGCCCTTGAGCTCGGCGGCGCTTGCGCGCTTGACGCCCGCTTCTTCCGGCGTCACCTCGAAGACGCGGATCTCGCCGCCCTTGAGTTCGGCGACCGTGCTCGGCCCCGTAGTCGTCAATTCGTCGAGGCCGTCGGACCCATGCACCACCCAGGCGCTTTCGGAACCGAGATTGCGCAGCGCTTCGGCGAAGGGCTCGACCCATTTTGCGTCGAAGACGCCGAGAAGCTGATGCTTGACCAGCGCCGGATTGGAAAGCGGGCCCAGCATGTTGAAGATCGTCTTGATGCCGAGTTCGCCGCGCACCGGCGCGACATGCTTCATCGCCGCATGATGCGCCTGCGCGAACATGAAGCCGATGCCGGCCTGGTCGATGCAGTCGGCGATGACGGCGGGACCGATATCGAGCTTGACGCCGAGGCTCTCCAGCGCGTCGGCGGTGCCCGACAGCGAGGAGGCCTTGCGGTTGCCATGCTTGGCGACCGGCACGCCGCAGGCGGCAACCACAAGCGCGGTCGCCGTCGAGATGTTGTAAGTGCCCGCGCCGTCGCCGCCGGTGCCGACAATGTCGATCGCCTCGCGCGGCGCCGTGACGCGCAGCGCCTTTTCGCGCATGACGGTGGCGCCGGCCGTGATCTCGGTGACGGTTTCGCCGCGCACCCGCAGGCCCATCAGAAAGGCCGCGATCTGCGCCGGCGTCGCCGCGCCCGACATGACGATCTCGAAGGCCGCGCGCGCTTCCGCCGGGTCGAGCGTCTTGCCGTCCGCCAGATGGGCGATGGTGGGTTTGAGATCGGTCATGGAGCCGGCGCTCTCGCAGGTTCGATGGAAAGACCACCCTCCCCTTGGGGGAGGGTCGAAATTTGTGGAGCGTGAGCGGAACAAATTTCGGGGCGGGGTCGCCGTCGAAGCCCAGCCCCCGCCCCGAAAAATTCTTCGCTTGCGCTCGAATTTTTCGACCCGCCCCCCAGGGGCGGGTGGGAAGAGATGCCGAACGCCGATGCTTTCGAACCGTTCATCGCAGGCCGCCCTCTCACGCCAGTTCGCGCGTGTTGACGCGGGCGAGTTGCAGGAAGTTGCGCAGGATGTCGTGGCCGTGTTCGGACGCGATGCTTTCGGGGTGGAACTGGACGCCGTGGATCGGCAGCTCCTTGTGTTGCGCGCCCATGATGACGCCGTCGGCGGTCCAGGCGGTGATTTCTAGGCAATCGGGAAAGCTCTCGCGCTCGACGGTCAGCGAATGGTAGCGCGTCGCCTCGATCGGGCTCGGCAGGCCCTGAAAGACGCCCTTGCCGCCATGATGGATGGCGCTGAGCTTGCCATGCATCAGGGTCGGCGCGCGGACGACCTTGCCGCCGAAGACCTGACCGATGGCCTGATGGCCGAGACAGACGCCGAAAAGCGGGATGCGGTGGGCGGCGGCCGCCTGGATGAGATCGAGGCAGATGCCGGCCTTGTCGGGGTCGCAGGGTCCGGGCGACAGCACAATGGCCTGCGGCGCGGCAGCCAGAACCTCATTGACGGTGATCTTGTCGTTCCGGTGGACGCGGGTCTCCGCCCCAAGCTCGCCCAGGAAATGGACGAGGTTGTAGGTGAAACTGTCATAATTATCGATCAGCACCAGCATGGCCGAAATCCCCGGATTGCCGCCCCGGAGGGAGCCGCGCAAGGCTTTATATAGGCTTTCGGGGCCTTCCGGGGCAAGGCGAAGCGGCGGCGGTCGGGGCCTTGCGGTCCCCGTGTGCGGGAGCCCGGCAGGAAATCACGATTGATGACGATTTGAGCATCGTCGTTAACGTTTCCTTCGTCCGGAAAAGGGCTCAATATGGCAGGAGCCGCATTCGGCACCTTACATGCCCCGGCGGGGGCACAGCGAGGGGCAGAGACATGACACGGTCAGGCATCACGGCATTTGCAGCGGGACTTTCGGTTTGCGTCGCGGCCTTCGGCGCGACGGCTAGTGATTTCGAGTATTCCTCGACCTACCAGAAGAATCTCGGACAGATCGGTGTGACCCGGACGCTGCACCAGACGGTCAACGGCACCGGCGTCGGCATTGCCGTCTTCGACTCACTGGCCGACCGCCATCATGTCGATCTGACCGGCAAGACCACCAACCACATCCTCTATCCCGGCACCTACACGGCGTTCGACTTCCACGGCACGCATGTCTCGGGCATCGCCGGCGGCAGCGCCAACGGTATCGGCATCGTCGGCGTCGCGCCGGGTGCCTATATCCACAATTATGCCGTCTTCGACGACCGCTGGTGGGTGGCGGATGACGGTGCGCGCGCCGCGCTCAACAGCGTCAGGCAGCAGAATGTGAGCGGTGCCAATATCAAGGCCGTCAACATGAGCTACGGGCCGTCGGCCTACCGCGTCATCTTCATGAATGGCGAGCTGCCGCTCTTTGCCGGCTACAAGGACGATTTCGTCATCGTCCGCGCCGCCGGCAATGACGGCGCCAATGCGGCTCTCGTGCGTTACAACGGAACGGCAAGCGCCGATCTCTCGCATCTGCTGATTGTCGGCAGCGTCGATGCCAACAACAGGATCTCGAGCTTTTCGAACAGGCCCGGCAATGCCTGCATCGCGATGAGAAACAGATGTGCGGCCAGCGAGAGGATCGCCAACTTCTTCATCGTGGCGCCCGGCGACGATATCCTGTCCGACATTCCGGGACAGAAGCTTGCCTGGGCGTCGGGCACCTCGATGGCCGCACCGCATGTGGCCGGCGCCGTTGCGCTGGTTGCCCATGACGGCCTCAACAAGAATGTCGCGCTGACGCCGTCCCAGATCGCCTCGATCATCAAGCAGTCGGCGACCGATCTCGGCGCAAGAGGCGTCGATGCCGTTTATGGCTGGGGCCTGCTCAACGTTCCGGCGGCGCTGTCCGCGGTCGGCGGCACGACCATTGCGACCGGACCGACCGTCACGCCGCCTGCGGCGCAACGCCGGCCGCGGCTGCGGCGGCCGTTCTTCTCGCGTCGGGGCGCCGGCGATCCGAACCTGCTTTCGGGCCTCGTCGTGTTCGACGCTTTCGAGCGTCCCTTCGAAGCCGATCCCGCCAGCCTGAGCGAACCCGCGCCGCGCGCGCTGTCGCGCCGGGGCCTCGCGGTGCTGGGTCTGGTCTCGCGCCAGGAGACGATCAATTTCGACAGCGGCGAGCGGGCGGTCCTGGCCTGGACGGTGACCGGCCTCGACGGGCAACCGAGTTCGGCCATCCACATGGTCGCCGACGGCTATGAACTGAATGCCGGCCTCGGCTCGCCGGAGCTTTTCCTGACCGAGATGCCCAGCGACAATCGCGCGGCCGCGCCGCAGCGCTTCTCGCAGGTCATGTTCTCCTCGCTCGGCGAGGCGGGCCTGCTGTTCGAAAACGCCATGTCGGTCAGCTTCCGGGCGCCGATTTCCGAGCGGCTCGACGGTTTGTTCTTCGGCATGACGGCGGCGGGCGCGGCGGACGATCCCTATGCGCCGGTCCTGCTCGAAAACTCCGGCGAGAACGAGGGCGACAGCCGCTTTGCTGCCTTTGGTCTTTCGTATCGCATTGCCGACGGCTGGTCGGTCGGTGCCTCCTATGCGGCGCTTCACGAGCGCGGCAGCGTCGCCGGCATCGTCTCGGAAGGGGCGCTCTCGCTCGGCGAAGAGGCGCTGACACAGTTCCAGGGTCTGAACATTGCCGGCGAGATCGACGAAAACTATTCGGTGAGCGCCTTCTATACGCGCGCCAGCATCGACAGCTTCGGCACGGCCGGTTCGCTTTTCGACGCCGCCGATGGCTGGACCGCCGATCATTTCGGCGCAACCTTTGCGGCGAAGAACGTTCTCCACGAGAACAGCCTGTTGCGGCTGTCGCTGGTCAAGCCGCTGCAGATCACGGATGGTACGGTTTCGGCCCGCGTGCCGGTGGGCCGCGAACTTGACGGCACGGTCAATTACGACCGGCGCCGTTCGAGCTTCGACGGCAATGCGCTGCCGGTCGAGGCGCGGATCGAGTATTTCGCGGCGACACGGGCCGGCACTTTCGGTCTGGCGCTGGATCTGATCGACAGCGATCTTGGCGGCGACGGTGAAACCGGCCTGGCGCTTGGCGCCGGGTTCGCCCTCAACTTCTAGGCGAAGGCGGATTGCACGGACGCGGGACCGTCAATCGCGAAGACCGGAATCGAGCATATGCGCCCCGGCAAGATCGCGCAGTACCGAGTTTTCCAGCTCGGTATCGCGAATGCGAAATTTGACAAGGTCGCCGATGCTGACGAGGCCGAGCAGTTTCCGTTCCGATGTAACAAGCAGGTGTCTTGTCCGCAGCTGCGTCATTGTCTGCATGGCCTGACGGACACTGTCACCCGGGCGACATGTCGGTGCGGGTGACGTCATCAAGCTGCGCGCTGTCTGGCTGAATGTCCCGGACCCGTTCCGCGCGAGGGCCGATATGATGGACCGCTCTGTCACGATGCCAAGTGCCGCGGCACCGGGACCGAGAACGACCACTGAGCCGACGCCAGCCGACATCATCATGGAAAGCAGATCTTGCATGGGCGTGTCGCCGCTGGCTGTCACCAGGCCGGACTCGCTGGCCTTGAGAATATCGTCGATAATCATCTGGATGCTCCTGGGGTGGATTGATGCTGTCTCCCCCGGAGTTTCGATCTCTATCGCCGCCCGGCCCAATCAATGCGCATCACATGTCCGTGCATTGGCGTGCGCTGTCCGGGAAGATGCGTGATCGACAGGCCGAGGCAGCCGATCCGGAGCGGCAGCGATTCTCCGGATCGTGCGGCCCTCGCCACGCAGGCGGGCAATCTCGCACCGGTCTTCGAGAGTGAACTGTCTGTATTTGTGCCCGATCGCAACACCTTGTGCCCAGGCTGGTGTTGCACTTCGTTTGTGAACTCAGGGGGTGACACTTTTGTTTTGGCCAATAATACAGAGAAAAAATCCCGCCTACTGCCGCTTGCCCGCCTGCGAGGCGTAGCGGACGGCTTCGTCGGCGGCGCGGAAGAGGGCCTTGGCCTTGTTGACGCTTTCCTCGTACTCGCCTTCAGGGCTTGAATCCGCGACGACGCCGCCGCCGGCCTGCACATACATGCGGCCATCCTTGACGATGGCGGTGCGGAGCACGATGCAGGTGTCCATTTCGCCGGCGGCCGAGAAATAGCCGACGCAGCCGGCATAGGGCCCGCGCTTCTCGAGTTCCAGCTCGTCGATGATCTCCATCGCGCGGACCTTGGGTGCGCCCGACACCGTGCCGGCCGGGAAGCCGGCGACCAGCGCCGAGATCGCATCGTAAGCCGGGTCGAGATCGCCCTCGACATTGGAGACGATGTGGATCAGATGCGAGGTCAGCTGCAGGGCGAATTTCTCGGTCACTTCGACCGAGCCGATCTTCGAGACGCGGCCGACATCGTTGCGCCCGAGATCGAGCAGCATCAGATGTTCGGCGCGCTCCTTCGGGTCGGCCAGCAATTCCTCGCCGATCGCCTCGTCCTCGGCGCGGTTCCGGCCGCGATGGCGCGTGCCGGCGATCGGGCGGATGGTGACGCGGTTGTTCCGCACACGAACCAGAATCTCGGGGCTCGAGCCGACAATGGCGAAATCGGCGAAGTTGAGGAAATAGAGGAAGGGCGACGGATTGATCCGCCGCAGCGCCCGGTAGAGTGCGAAGGGCGGCAGCGCGAAGGGCGTCTCGAAACGCTGCGACAGCACGACCTGGAAGATGTCGCCGGCGGCGATATATTCCTTCGCGCGGCTGACCATCGAGAAATAATGTTCCTTCGGCGTGTTCGATGCCGGCTCGGCGAGTGCTTCGACATCGAGTTGCTGCGGCGCATGGGTCAGCGCGCGGTCGAAATCGGCGACGACATCGTTGAGACGTTCCTCGGCGCGCGCATAGGCCGCCTTTGCGGTGACGCCCGGCTCGGGGCGCACCGGCGTCACCAGCGTCACCTCGTCCTTCACGGAATCGAAGACCGCGATGATCGTCGGCCGCACGAAGAGGCCGTCGGGCAGGCCGAGCGCGTCCGGATTCTCGTCCGGCAGGCGCTCCATCAGCCGCACCATGTCGTAGCCCATGTAACCGAAGACGCCGGCTGCCATCGGCGGCAGGTCTTCCGGCAGCTCGATGCGGCTTTCCTCGATGAAGGCGCGCAAGGATGCGAGCGCGCCGCCTTCGCAGGGCTCGAAGGCGTCGGCGTCGAAGCGGGCCTTGCGGTTGATCGCCGAAGAATCGCCCCGGGCGCGCCAGACCGCATCGGGATTGAGGCCGATGATCGAATAGCGGTTGCGCGCGTCGCCGCCTTCAACCGATTCCAGCAGGAAGCTGTTGGGCTTGCCGTCGGCGATCTTCAGCATCGCCGATACCGGCGTGTCGAGATCGGCGACCAGGCGCCGATAGACGACCTGCGCCGCGCCGGTCGCATGGACACGCTCGAATTCGTCGAAAGACGGCGAGATCATAGTCCGGAATCCGTCGCCGTCAGTTGTTCGTACAGGCGCGTGTTGATGTCGAACCCGAATTCATTCTGGTAGCCGGAAATGAAGGTCGAGACCATGTCGGACTTGATGGCGTCGAGCACCTGATCGCGCGTCTGCGCATAGGCGTCGGACGCCGGATCGATTTCCGGGTCGCTGATGTCCCTGACCTGCATCAGCACCAACCCGTCGCCGAGACCGACCGGCCCCCAGGTGGTGCCGCCTTCCGGCGTTGCGAAGGCCTTGGCCACCGCCTGGCGCGAGAAGGTGTCGCTCTGGCCATAGCGGCGCATGCCCGGCGCCGTCAGCACGGCGCGGCCCATTTCGGCGGCGATCGCCTCGAAGCTTTCGCCCTTGTTGGCGCGCTCGGTCAGCGTTTCGGCCAGTTCGATCAGTTTCGCATCGCGGGTCTGTTCGCGCCACAGCCGCACGACTTCCTCGCGCACCTCGTCGAGCGGACGCAGCAGCGGCGGGTCGATGTCGTCGACATGGATCCAGTAGTAGCCGTCATCGGTGTGATGGGGCGGTGCCGCATCGCCGAGTTCGGTCTCATAGACGAGGCGCAGCAATTCGGGCAGGTCGGGCAGTTCGACCGCATCGCCCGCCCGCGTCTTGCCGTCGGCGGTGACGCCCGCAATCTGGCGCACGGTCAGATTGTTGCGCGCGGCAACTTCCTCGAGCGAGGCGCCGCCGGCGCGCTCGTCCTCGATCGCGTTCTGGATGTCGTAGACCTGGTCGCGGGCCATCTCGAGTTCGAGTGCGGCGCGCAGCTCGTCCTTGACCGTTTCGAGGTCGACAAGCATTCCGGGCTCGATCTTGCGGACATGCAGGACGGCCCAGCCGAGCGGACCGCGCACCGGCTCGCTGAACCGGCCTTCGGGCGTCGCGAAGGCGGCCGCCGCCAGCTCGTCCGAAAGCAGGGCGTCGCGCGTGACCGTTCCGAGTTCGACATCGGCCATGGAAAGGCCGAGTTCGGCGACGATGGCCGCGACGGGGGTGCCGTCGGCGAGCTTCGCCCGCGCCTCGGCCGCGGCCGCCTCGCTGGCGAAGGGAAGCTGGACGATGTCGCGCCGTTCGGGCCGGTCGTAGTCGCCGCGGCGCTGTTCGAAGGCTTCGGCCAGTTCCTCGTCGGAGATCGTCACCGTATGGGTGATGTCTTCGGGTTCGAGCACCATGAAGCTGAAATCGCGGGTCTCGGGCAGGGTGAAGGCCGCGGCGCCGGCCTCATAGACGCGCTGCACGGTTTCCTCGTCCGGTTCGCCGAGATTGCCGGCCAGTGCCGGCGGCAGGATGACGTAGCCGACCGTGCGCGTCTCTTCCTGGAAACGGCTGACCGCGCCGATCATCGTTTCGGGCACGACGACACCGCTGTCGATGACGTCGATCAACTGGCGGCGGGCCATGTATTTGCGCCGCTGCTCGACGAAGCGTTCCTCGCTGACGCCCTGGTTGCGCAGGGCCTGGCGGAAGAGTTCGCGGTCGAAGCTGCCGAAGGGTCCGGTCAGGGCCGGGTCGTTGACGATGTCGGCGCCGACGATCTCGTCGCCGACGGTCAGGCCCATCTGCCGGGTGGCGCCGTCGAGCGCGGCCAGGCTCATCAGCCGCGACAGTGCCAGGCGGTCGATGCCGAAGCGTCGCGCCGTTTCCAGCGTGACCGGCTGGCCGAGGCGCTGGCCGAACTGATCCATCTCGGCGCGCAGCTCGCGCTGGTAGGATACCGCATCGATCTTCTCGTCGCCGACAGTGGCGACCGTATCGCCGCCATAGCCGGTGAAGATGTCGTTGATGCCCCAGAGCGCAAAGGCAATGACCAGCAGGCCGATAATGGCGATTCCGATGAAGCCGGAGGCGCTTTTTCGCAGCATATCGAGCATGTCTGGTCTTTCTCTTTCCGGTCGTGGTGTCGGGCGGCGCGCGGCGCTTCCTTGAGGGGCGGCATGATAGGTGCGGGGCCCGCCCCCCGCAAGCGGATCGCGGCGGCTTCCGGCTTGATTTTCTTGGGAAAACGGGCCCCGCCAGCCCCGGCGGGCATCACCAGGCGTAACCGACGATCGGCGGCGCGCCGAAGCGGACATAGGCATCGATGCTGGCCCGCGTCGAGGCGACGATCATCCAGATGACGATGAAGCTGGCCCCGAACCAGAGGACGAAGTCGCGCAGCGCCGCCGCGCCGCCCGGCGCCTCGCGATCCTCGGCCGCGCAGGCGGCGATGAAGGCGAAGAAGGCGGCCTGCAGCGCCGGCACGATGACGATCAGGGCCGCCAGCGCATCGCCGGGCGGGCGGCCGCGCAGCGCCAGGATCAGGAAGGCGGGTAGTGCCGCGCCGACGCCGCCGATCCGCGGGTTGCGCGCGAGCCAGAGCGCCGGGTGCCGGGCCGCGCGGATGGTGAAGCTGGTCATGAGTCTTCTCCTTCCCTCTTCGCCGAGACGAAGAAGGTCACAAGTCATTGCAAAGTATTCGCGGCGAGCCCCTCTGCCGCGGGCCGAAGCCGGGCCTGCCGGGCTGTCCGCCGGGTCGTGACCTAGAACGGCGGCGGGCCGCGGATTTCCGATGCCGGGATCGATCCGGAAACGGAATGGCGCGGACCGCAGCGCGCGGGCCGGACGAAGTATTGGAAAGGCATGACGGAACTCCGGAAACGTGAGACTGGATCACGGACCGGAACCCTGAAAACACAAGAGCCCCGATCTGGTGGGATGGGGCTCGAAAGTGTCGATTTTGCAGGCTGTATCAGCGCGCGCGCAAGCGACCCGGCCCCGAAGGCGAGTAGTGTCGAACGGTGGCCCCGAAGGCCCAATGCATGAGGTGCTTGGTCATGGCGCGCAAGCTACGCCCGAGTCGTTTACTTGCCAAACAAATAATCATGGCAATGGAGAATTTTGTCGCCGCTGTGTTCCATTTATCGCAGAGGGCACCAGTTGGCGCTGGTGCGGCGCTCTGGTAAAGGATGCGCGACGAATTTCGAGGCGATGGAGAGGCACGAATGGCGGCGCGGATCAAACCGTTGGTGGCAGGCAACTGGAAGATGAACGGCCTGAAGGCCGCGCGGAAGGAAGTGGCCGCGCTGAAGCGCAAGCTGGCCGGCAGGAAGAAGCCGGCCTGCGACGTGCTGGTCTGCCCGCCGGCGACACTGATCGGCACACTGAAGGAAACGGCGAAGGGATCGAAGATCGCCATCGGCGGCCAGGACTGCCACGCGCGGGCCTCGGGCGCCCATACCGGCGACATCGCCGCCGAGATGCTGAAGGATGCCGGCGCCAGCCATGTCATCGTCGGTCATTCCGAGCGCCGCGCCGATCACGGCGAGACGGATGCCATGGTGAAGGCCAAGGCCGAAGCCGCGCACCGGGCGGGCCTCGTCGCCATCGTCTGTGTCGGCGAGACGGAAGCCGAGCGCGACGCCGGCAAGACGCTGGCGATCATCAAGGGCCAGTTGAAGGGTTCGCTGCCCGACGCCGCGACCGCCAGGACGACGGTTGTCGCCTATGAGCCGGTCTGGGCGATCGGTACCGGGCGCACGCCGACGGCCGACGATGTGGCAAAGGTCCACGCCGCGATCCGCAAGGCGCTCGAAGCGCGCTTCGGCGCCGAAGGCGCGAAGATGCGCATTCTCTATGGCGGCTCGGTGAAACCCTCCAACGCCGCCGAACTGATGGGTGTCGCCAACGTCAATGGCGCATTGGTCGGCGGGGCGAGCCTGAAAGCGGATGATTTCTGGGGGATCATTTCGGCTTATTGCTGAATAAAGCCGCCGAAAGCCGCGGATTTCTTATAATCCTTGTAAGTTGGCGGCAAAGCGCCTATATACCCGAAATCGAATTTTACTGGTTCGGCTGCTCTCCACGCTCGCGATCGAGCGCCGGACCTGTCTTTCCCGATCCCGCAAGGTTTGATTCGCTGTCGCACGTGCGACGGCGGCACTATCTCAACACACGAAGGAATGCCAACTATGGCGAACGGAACAGTTAAGTGGTTCAACGGTCAAAAAGGTTTCGGCTTCATCCAGCCGGACGGCGGCGACAAGGACGTTTTCGTCCACATTTCGGCGGTTGAACGCGCCGGCATGAGCACGCTCAACGAAGGCCAGAAGATCGCTTACGATCTCGAGACCGATCAGCGCAGCGGCAAGGTTTCGGCCGCGAATCTGCGCTCGGCCTGATTGCCCGAAAAAGGGGCGCTTCGGCGCCCCTTTTTTTTATCCGGAGCAGCACGTAATGGCGCGCAAGAAGCCGATGGACGGCGATTTCCTGATGTTCAACGTCGTCTATGAGGACGGCTCGCTGAGCTCGAACCGGAAAGTGCCGACCGCCGAACTCGAAGGCGTCAAGGATACCGCGACCGCGCGCGCGATCATCGAGGCCCAGGACCGCGAGATCGCCGAGAAATCCGGCAGACCGAGAGGCCGCGTCAAGTCGATCGACCGCGCCGGCCGGAAATAATCCGCCCGAACGGAGAACCGATGGCCTTCAAGCCCAACTACAATCACGAACGCGCCGAACGCAACCGCGCCAAGGCCGCCAAGGCCGAAAAGAAGGCCCGGGAGCGCGAAGAAAAAGCCGCGCTGCGCAAGGCTCCGGGCGAGGGCAATGACGCCGCGCCTGAAGAGGAATCCGCGGAATGACGTCGCAGAAGCACAAATTCGATATCGGCGAGACGGTCGAGTTCAATCCCGGCGGCTCCTACCCGCCGGCGGCGCGCGGCAGCTATATCGTGCTGCGCCAGCTCCCCTCCGAAGGCGTCGACTACCAGTACCGCATCAAGAGTGTGACCGACGGCCAGGAACGCATGGTCCGCGAAGGCCAGCTGGGCTAACCGGCCGGACCGGCCCCTCGGGCGCCTTTCCGGGCGGCCGCAACGAGGGCTGGAAACCGGCGCGCTCATGCGCTACAACCCGGCCGCGACCGGCCGGCCCGCAAGGGCCGGTCGGATGGCCATCTGGCGATATTTCGGACCCCGCGGAGCATCATGGCGACCATCATTCTCATAATCCATCTGATGATCGCGATCGCGCTGGTGGCGTCCGTGCTGCTGCAGCGCTCGGAGGGCGGGGCGCTCGGGATCGGCGGCGGTGGCGACGGCTTCATGTCGAACCGCGGCGCCGGCAACATGCTGACCCGTACCACCGCCATCCTGGCCGCCATGTTCATGACCACCAGCCTTGTGCTGGGCATCCTGGCCTCGCGCGGCGGCTCGGCCAATTCGGTGCTCGACCGGGTGGTCGCTCCCCAGACGCTTTCCGACGAAGACCTGCCCGAGGTGCCGGCGCCGCTCGGCTCCGAATTCGTGCCCGCGGCCCCCGTGGCCGATCCCGAACCAGCCGCCCCGGCCGAACCGGCCGAACCGGCCGAACCGGCTGTGCCCCGGGCCGAATAACCCGCTGCCGCTGGCCCGGGCCGCCATGGCCCCGGCCGACTATTTTCCGCCGGGGCGCTGTTTGGTGCTTCGAATCGTTTTGCTTGCTGTAATCTAGGGGCCCATGACGCGGTACATCTTCATCACCGGCGGCGTGGTTTCCTCCCTCGGCAAGGGTCTCGCTTCCGCAGCGCTCGGTGCGCTTCTGCAGGCGCGCGGCTATTCCGTGCGGCTGCGGAAACTCGACCCCTATCTCAATGTCGATCCGGGCACGATGTCGCCGATCCAGCATGGCGAGGTCTATGTCACCGATGACGGGGCGGAGACCGATCTCGATCTCGGCCATTACGAGCGCTTCACCGGCGTGCCGGCCAGCCGCGCCGACAACATCACCACCGGCCGCATCTATCAGGACATCATTGCCCGCGAACGCCGCGGCGACTATCTGGGCGGCACGGTGCAGGTGATCCCGCATGTCACCGACGCGATCAAGGAATTCGTGCTGGCCGGCAACGCGGATGTCGATTTCGTGCTCTGCGAGATCGGCGGCACGGTGGGCGATATCGAGGGCCTGCCCTTCTTCGAGGCGATCCGCCAGCTCGGCAACGAACTCGAGCGCGGCCAGACCTGCTACATCCATCTGACGCTGCTGCCCTTCATCCCCTCGGCCGGCGAAATGAAGACCAAGCCGACGCAGCATTCGGTCAAGGAACTGCGCTCGATCGGCATCCAGCCCGATGTGCTGATGTGCCGCTGCGACCGGCCGATACCCAGGGACGAACGCCGCAAGATCGCGCTGTTCTGCAATGTGCGCGAGACGGCCGTGATCCAGGCGATGGATGTGGACACGATCTACGACGTGCCGCATGCCTATCACATGGAAGGGCTCGACAGCGAGGTGCTGGCAGTCTTCGGTATCAGGGACGCGGCCGAACCCGACCTCGCCAAGTGGCAGACCATCACCCACAGTATCCGCGAGCCCGAAGGCGACGTGACCATCGCCATCGTCGGCAAGTACACCGGCCTCAAGGACGCCTACAAGTCGCTCTCCGAAGCGCTGGTGCATGGCGGCATCGCCAACAAGGTGCGCGTCAACGTCAAATGGGTGGAGTCGGAAGTCTTCGACACCGAGGACACGGCCTATTATCTCGAGGATGTGCACGGCATCCTGGTGCCAGGCGGTTTCGGCGAGCGCGGCTCGGAAGGCAAGATCCGCGCGGCGCAATTCGCCCGCACCCGCAACGTGCCCTATTTCGGCATCTGTTTCGGCATGCAGATGGCCGTCATCGAGGCGCTGCGCCATATCGGCGGTCTCGAAGGCGCAAGCTCGACCGAATTCGGGCCGACCGGCGAACCGGTGGTCGGGTTGATGACCGAATGGATGCGCGAGAACGAACTGGTCAAGCGCGCCGCCCATGGCGATCTCGGCGGCACGATGCGGCTCGGCGCCTATGACGCGGTGCTGACCGAAGGCAGTCGCGTGGCGCAGATCTATGGCGCGACCCGGATCAACGAGCGCCACCGCCACCGCTACGAGGTCAACATGACCTACCGGGCCCAGATCGAGGCGGCCGGCCTCGTGATGTCCGGCGTTTCGCCCGACGGCCTCCTGCCCGAGATCATCGAGATACCGGAACATCCGTGGTATATTGGCGTCCAGTACCATCCGGAGCTGAAGTCGAAACCCTTCGACCCGCATCCGCTGTTCCGCTCCTTCGTGGAAGCGGCGGTTGAGCAGAGCCGGCTGGTCTAGTTCGTACAGAAAGAGCGCCTCCATGTCCGCCAACAAGACCGTCAAGGTCGGCAAGCTCGAGATCGCCAACGACAAGCCCTTCGTGCTGATCGCCGGGCCCTGCCAGCTGGAATCGCGCCAGCATGCCTTCGACATGGCCGGCGCGGTCAAGGAGATCACCGATCGGCTCGGCATCGGCTTCATCTACAAGACCTCCTTCGACAAGGCCAACCGCACCAGCCGCAACGCGACGCGCGGCCTCGGCCTCGATCTGGCGCTGCCGATCTTTGCGGATCTGAAGCAGGAACTCGGCCTGCCGGTGCTCACCGACGTGCATGAGCGCGAACAATGTGCCGAGGTCGCGAGCGTCGTCGACGTGCTGCAGATTCCGGCCTTTCTCTGCCGCCAGACCGATCTGCTGGAAGCGGCCGCCCAGACCGGCAAGGTCGTCAATGTCAAGAAGGGTCAGTTCCTGGCGCCCTGGGACATGAAGAATGTCGTCGCCAAGATCGTCGACGCCGGCAATCCTAACGTGCTGGCGACCGAACGCGGCGTCTCCTTCGGCTACAACACGCTGGTCAACGACATGCGCGCGCTGCCGATCATGAAGGAGCAGTGCCTTTGCCCGGTCGTGATCGATGCGACCCATTCGGTGCAGCAGCCGGGCGGGCAGGGCACGGCCTCCGGTGGCGACCGGCGCATGGTGCCGGTGATCGCCACCGCTGCCGTCGCCATCGGCGTCGGCGCGGTCTTTATGGAAACCCATCAGGACCCGGACAATGCGCCCTCCGACGGACCGAACATGGTCAAGCTGTCGGAACTTGAGGCGCTGCTGGCGCGCCTCAAGCAGTTCGATGCACTCGCCAAGGCCGCCTAGGCCGTCCTGACCGTTCCGAACGACCACGAGAGAAGCCGATTTGCCTCCCGACCGCGCGAGCGGGTTTGAAAGGCAGATTTCCCATGCCTTTCGTGAAGGCCGGCAGGTCCGGCACCCGATCCTCGACACTGCAACCAGGCAAGCGCAACGTGAGGCGTTTCTTGCCGGCAGGCCCGTTCCAAGCCATTATTATATACTGGATTATATAAGCAGTCATGCTCATCGAAGCGGAACAAGAAACTCGAACGGACATTGAGGGCGGGTGGAGGCCAGGCAGGTATTGTCTCCGGAGGGAGAGTGGACCAGCAGTTGAGAATTCTGATCGCGGACGATCACCCGCTGTTCTCCGAGGCGATCGCGGATCAGATCGCATCCGTCGTCGAAGGGGCCCACTGTATTTGTGTCGAGACGCTTGATGCCGCACTTGACGAGCTCAAGAGCAACGACGTCGGGGTTCTCGTTCTTGACTGGGATATGCCGGGAATGAACGGCATTGCCTCTGTGAGACATATCCGGAAGCAATTCCCGAATGTGTCGATGGTCATTCTGTCGGGGTTCATCAACAATATCGAAATTCGGGAGGCACATGCTGCCGGCGTGCAGGGATTCGTTCCGAAGTCGATGAGCGGCAAAGCGATCGTCAGTGCGATTTCGGTCGTGATGAATGGCGGAACCTACAGGCCCGCGCGCGATGAGCAGGCATCGGAACCGGTCGCCGGTCGCAACCGTCCGACGGCTCCGGCACGCGATCATCCGGATCTGACGGCGCGGGAAAGGGAAATACTGCAGCACCTCGCATCAGGCATGACCAACAAGGAGATTGCGAGGCAGCTCGGCTTGCAGGAAGTCACAATAAAAATGCATACCAGCCGGATTTTCGACAAGCTGAACGTTCGCAATCGCGTTCAGGCTGTGTCTCTTGCCATCGCCGAGGGCCTTGTTCCACTTAACGAATAATCTTACTGGATGGCGCCATGGGCCAGAAGGCGATGGAGCGTCTCGGCCGGAGATGCGTCCGACGGGTCAATCAGGTTCATCGGGCGAATGTCTCCGATCCGGGTCCTTGCCGCCGGTGATGTCGTATCGGCAATGGCAATGCAGGGAACGCGCATCTGCTGCATCTCCTCGATCAGGGCGGGGCTCAGCGCGCCTTCGCCGACCAGGACAAGGGCTGAGAAGGAGCGCTCCGTGTCGGATTGCGGGTCGACGACCGCAGGTTCGTTGAACACTGAAACACGGGCACCCATGGCCGTGGCCAGCGTCGTGAAACGCCCCGCCCAGGCACTGTCGGCCGACACAACAGCAACATGGCGCAGGACCGGAATGAGGTCGCTGGCCGGGTCCGACGGTTCGGCATTCCGTATTTCGGCAATGGGAAGAAATATGTCGAAGCACGTCGCCGGCACCTGCCTCAGCGTGATGACGCCGCCCAACCCGTCGATCAGCGTTTCAACGAAATGCAGACCAAGGCCCAGCTTCCGGCCGGTTTCGTCGGACGTGTAGAACGGCAGAAAGGCAATCTCGGCTGTTTCGGTCGTAAAGCCCGGTCCGCTGTCTTCGATCGTGAGGCGCAGATACCGGCGTTCCCCCGCCAGCGTTCCGTGCTGGAGAAGAATCTTACCTTCGGACTCGTGAGCAGGATCGTGCCGAACGAGACGAATATTGATCTCGCCGCCCGTTTCGTCCAGTGCGTCCACCGCATTGCGCAGCAAATTGAACATCGCGATTGCGAGAAGAAGTTCAGTCCCTTCAATCGAGATATCGGCCGCCGAAACCTCAATGCGCGCGGAAACCTTTTTCGGAACCAGCGATGCCACGAGATCATGCGCCATCGCCTGCAGTCTCTCCACGCTGACGCGGCCACGTCCCGCCCAAACGAGGTGATCCAGTGCAACGGGTTGATTGATCCTGATCTGAAGCTGCCAGCATGCCTTGCGGATCTTCTGTGCCAGATCTCTGACGCGCGCCTGATTTCCACTGTCCGCCATCTGCAGAAGTTCCGACAAGACCAGGATAGCGCCAGTGAGATTATTGGCGTCATGCGCAAGCGTTCGCGCAAACCGTCGTGTGAACTCGAGAGCCGAATCTGCGCCGCGATCCATTGTGGAGCCCTGTCGTTGATGCCGTTCAGGCGTGGGGTTATGTCACTGTTCAAATCGTTTCAGCGCAACGAGCATATCGCGGTACTCGGGAAGAACTTTTTCATCAAAGACGAAGCGTGCATAGTCCCATTGAGGCTGGGTTCGCAGTATCATGATCTTGTCGAGCGGCCCGGTCATGGCGCTCACAGCGGCATGAAGCCGACGCGCGACCTCGCCATCGGCAGGAGGCAGGCGACGAATTTCCTCGCTGAGGAGCGTCGCGATTTCCTCCATTTCAACGACACGTCCGGCCATTTCATCCGGGGAAATCCTTGTGCCCAGCTCAACGAAACGCGCGATATCAGTTGAAGTATTGCGCAGGGAAGCACGCAATCTGGCCAGGATGTCAATTGTACCGGCGTTGGCCTCTGTGGAACGTGACAGAAGAGTCGCAAGAAGTTCCTCGCAAAGGCGCTCAGCTTCATGAAGCTGCGGCTCCACATCTTCGCGGTAGAGACGGTATCCGGGAAACCGGTTCGGACTGTGGACAAGAGCCGCTATGACGCCCTGTTCTCTCAACAGGGTCTCGATCCTGGTCTCGAATTGCCTGAGATGACGAAGATCTTCGCCGTCAGACCAGTGGCTTGACGCCTCGCGAAGACGGTCGATCTCGCTGCGAAGCTGCGCGACGGCTTTGGCCCAGCCTGCATGGAATTCGTCCTCACCGCTCAGGAGATAGCTGCGCAGGCCAGTAAGCGTGGCTTCCGAGCTGACGGCAATGGCATAGGCAGGTGGCAGTGCCGAATGTGCGATCCGTGCACTCGTGGACTGCGTGGGCGTCTGTGTCGAAGCGGTCCCGACCGACGCCGACGCGGTCGCTACGGGCTGCAGATTGGGAAATACCGGGAACACAGATGACAGGGTCAGTATTCCCGCTGTCAGGATTCCCAGTGTGACCAGTCCAAGAATGGCAAAAGAGGGCATTTCTCGCCCTTTCCATGGCGGCATTTCAGCATCCGCGCCCCATTCCTCGCTGGCGAAAGCTGCGTCGTTCATCCTTGTCACCCTGAATTTCATACGTCCGACAAGTTCGGATCGGAGATGTACCCCTCGACGCCATGAGGCGGCGGCGACAGTAAACAAGCGCTGAATCGGGAATGATGAAGACGTATGCATACCAACGTATCCAAACCGCCGCCTTTCCAAAGGCATATACGTTCGTATGGCAGTGCTATACCGATGCACCTTTGTGGGCCGACCGAATCGCACGTGATCTTTCGGCGGACATGACGCTAAGGTCTTCGGGGGTACGCAGAAAGATAGCGGGAACTCGGATGTATTCAGTACTTGTAGTGGACGACAATGACGAAGTGCGCGAGATCATCTGCGAATTTCTAAAAGACGCCGGCTGCGACGTCCTGGCTGTCGCGGACGGAACATCTGCAATCGATTTGATACGAGGCGGGCACTGGGATCTTCTTATCACAGATATCTTCATGCCGGACTGCGACGGCATCGAGGTCGTTCGGGCCGCCCGGCAACATCTTCCCAGCACACCCATTCTTGCTATATCGGGCGGAAGCGTGCTCTTGCCGCAATTCAATCCTCTCAAGAGTGCTGAGATGCTTGGTGCGCTGGTGACGGTGCGCAAGCCGTTCACACGGCTTGATCTTGCGACCGCTCTCGTTCGAGTCATGAGCCATATCCGCCCCTCATGTCCGGAACAATGTCGGCTTGCATCATGACGTCGGAGCGATCGCCTTGCCTGGTGTTTCTGGCCGCCATTGCCACGATCATCGCCGGTCCCATGGCACAGGCAGGAGACGAGATGTCGGCATTTCCCAATCTGGCAAATTGTCTGCGTGCGGAGTTGGTAACTGTCGATCCGACCAACATTTGCAATGACCTGCGGATCCCCGTTATGTCGGCCGGACGTCAGGCCCTGCAACAACGACAGGGGCAAGACAAACAGCGATCCGTAGGCAAGTCGGCCGAACGCGCTGCCTTGCCATTGTCTCCGCCGGATCGACGGGAATGGACGGCTCCGGAAAATGTCGCGCTGCGCCGGACGGCATTTCCGGTGCCGATTGAGCGACCGGTGCGGGGGTGCACATGGGAACCAGATCTTCTTCTCGGGAAGAAACAACATCATGAACAGGACGGAGGTCACCATGCCGAGGTGATATCGACAACACGGAAATCGGGCGTTGCGGTCGTCGTGCCGGGGAATTGCTTGATCCGCAGTCCGATCGGCGGCGAAGTGGTTTTTGCGCAGCGCTTCTCGGGCTATGGACAGACGATTATCGTGAAGCATGGCATATCGGAATATCTGATCGTTGCCGGCCTTGCGAATCTGATGGTCACCCGCGGCGCCCATATAGGGAAGGGGGCGGAACTTGGCCGCACAACACACAAGAATGCCGCTGCGCTTGACGAGGAATTCAACCCGAGTGGCCGGGTAATCCTGTACCTCGATGTGATGTCAAAAAATGGTCCCCGCGATCCGCTGGTCTGGCTTGCGGCTCTCTCCTGACCGTTCATAACAATGGAATCATCAATGGTGCCGCTATCAATTCTCGTGATCGATGACGAAAACGCCATGTGCGAGACGTTGAATTTCGCCCTTGCGGCACAGGGCTATCGTGTCATCACGGCATCAGATGGTCGGGAGGGGTTAAGAAAATTCCTGGCCGAAGACGTGGCGCTGGTCATCACTGACATCGTCATGCCGGAGATCGATGGCATCGGGGTCCTTCGAAAGATCAAGGAGGCCTCACCGCAAACACCAGTCATCGTCATGTCGGGGTGGCGGCGACTTGGCAGAACATTCTACCTCGAGGCCGCATGTGCCCTGGGTGCCGATGATTCTATTGCGAAGCCCTTTACTATTCAGCAGATGAAAATGAAGATCGACCACTGCATTTCAAGGTAAACGCAAGTCGGCTTCTTCAAGGGCATTTTTCAGCTGAGCCATCGTAAAGGGCTTCGGTAGAACCACGATATCCGGTCGCTGCATCAATGCATGGCGTCGATCGGCGGAAATGTACCCTGACATGACGATGCAGCGTACTTTTGGTCGAAGGTCCTCGATCATCGGAATGAGTTGATCGCCCGATATCCCGCCAGGCATCGTGAGGTCAGTGAGGGCGAGCTCAATTGTCGAGTGAGCCTCAAGGCACTGAAGTGCTTCGTCGCCGCTTTCTGCACTGATGACGGAGTATCCCAGCGCCGCGAGCATTTCGCTCACGACCGTGCTTACGGTCCGGTCGTCCTCGACCAGAAGCACGGTTGGACGCGTGCCGTCGCCTGAACCCGACATCAGCAATTTCCTCCAATTGTCGCAAGATTGTTACGCCCCGATTTCCTGCAAATCACCCTGGAATGGTGATCCGAATCGATCCGGCAGGCGAGCGACAAAGTGCCGTGCTGGCGCATTTTTGCAACCGGCGCATGGTGCCGGCGATCGCCGCCGCTGCCGTCGTCATCGGCGCGGGCTTCATGGAAACCCACCAGGACCCGGACAATGCGCCCTCCGACCGACCGAACATGGTCAAGCTGTCGGAACTTGAGGCGCTGCTGGCGCGCCTCAAGCGGTTCGATGCACTCGCCAAGGCCGCCTAGGCCGTCTGTTTCTCGCCCCTGATCTGCGCTGACACCTCGGCCAGCAATTCGGCCGAGCCGAATTGTGCGGCATTGGCATCGAGCTTGCCCAGCGCGAATTCCGGCGGCACCACTTCCGGACCCTGACCGGCCGGCAGCGGCGGCGTGTAATAGCCCAGCGCATAGCTTCCCATCGCATAGCCGATCAGCGCCTGCAATTCGGGGTCGAGTGTCTTCGCGATTTCGGGCGGGCAGGAGAGGTACTGGTTCTCCTCCTGCCGCAGCCAGCCCAGCGTGTAGGTGATGTTGATGCCGATGCGGTCGCCATTGGAAACATTTGCGCCGCCGCCATGAAACACGCCGCCCGAATAGACCAGCACGGAACCGGCGCTCATTTCCGCATAACCGATCTCTTCGTCCGAGGGCTGATAATCGTCCGGCCAGTCGAGGCTGCCGGGACAGACTTGCGTCGCGCCGTTCTCCTTGGTGAAATCGGTAATCGCCCAGATCGTGTTGAACTGTGGCTCGATGCCCTTGAGGTAGGTGCCCCAGGCCCAGCGGTCGCGATGGATCTGCTGTTTCTTCTGACCGGGCGTGATGCGGATGACCTGCGTCAGATGCAACTGGATGCGCTCGCAGAAGGGCTTGAGGAAGGCATTGGCCGCCTCGACGATGGTCTTGTTGGCCACCATGCCGCGGCAGGCTGGCGAGCGGGCGACCAGCGCGCCGGTACGTGTCGTCTTGTCGCCGGTGAAATCGTCGCGGCCGAAATCGGTCGCCTCGATATAGGGCATGGTCTCGTCGCGCACCTGCGCAAGCTGCGCGGGCGTCAGCGCGTCCTTCAGGATCAGCGCGCCATCGCGCTTCAGGACGGCGAGGATTTCGTCGGTCGGTGCAGTCGCAGGCAGCGTTTCAAGTTTCGGCATTTTTCTTTCCTCTCCTGGCGTTGCGGCGCGGCGTTTCCGGTTTCGGCAGCAAGGGCCGCAGCATGGCTTCGAGTTGCGCCTTCTGCCGCTTCGCCGGCCAGTCCTCGCGTTCGAGCGTGGCACGGATGCAGAAGCCGTCGATGATCGAGATGATGGCGTCGCCCGTAACGGCCGGATCGATATGGGCGGCAAGCCTGCCTTCGCGCTGGTGGCGGCGGATGATGGCGGCGAGACCGTCGCGGAATTCGTCGTAATAGGCCTTGTTGATCCGGGCCAGGGCCGGATCGCCGATCGCGCGGCCGAAGAAACTCATCCAGACGCGCCAGTCGCGCAGCCGTTCCTCGTCCACAGGCAGAATGAGTTGCGCAAGCGCGACAAGATCATCCGGTTTCTCAGGATGCTTGAGCATGAAGAGTATGCCCTGGGCGACATGATCGAGCGCGGCGAGCAGGACTGCGTCCTTGTCCTCGAAATAATGTGTGATCGCGCCCGTCGTGGCATTCGCCGCACGGGCGACATCGACGAGCCGCGTATTGTCGATGCCCTGGTCGCCGATCACCGCAATGGCAGCTCTGGCGATGTCTCTGCGACGGGCGTCATGGTCGATCAGTTTTGGCATAACCGTGATTATATAAAAATCATGCGCCAAGGCAAGAGGGATATGCCGAAGATCCCTTTCAGCAGGCGCTTCAACCTGGATGAGGTTCGATCAGCCGCGCCCGCGATAGGGTGCGACGCCCTGATCCGGTGCCCAGACGCCGGCCGGCAGCTTGCCCTTTTGCCAGAAGACATCGATGGGAATGCCGCCGCGCGGATACCAGTAGCCGCCGATGCGGAGCCATTTCGGCTTCAATGTGTCGACGAGGCGCTTGCCGATGGCAACGGTGCAGTCCTCGTGAAAGGCACCGTGATTGCGGAAGGACTGCAGATAGAGCTTCAGGGACTTCGACTCGACGAGCCATTTGCCGGGCACATAGTCGATGACGAGATGGGCAAAATCCGGCTGGCCGGTCACCGGACAGATCGACGTGAACTCCGGCACGGTGAAGCGGGCGACATAGTCGGTGTCGGGGTGCGGATTGGCTACTCGTTCGAGATCGGCCTTGTCGGGCATCGAAGGGACCGATGACGCCTTGCCGAGCTGAGTCAGTCCTGTCGGCTTTTTGGCCATCATGCGCGCTCCTTCATTCGTCCTGCGGACCGTCATAGACACAACCCTCGCGGCACGAGCCGCGATGGACCTCGACGCATGCGATCTCGGGCAGGGGGGCTGCCAGCTCATGCCAGATCCAGGCCGCAATCCGCTCGAGCGTCGGCAACTCGAGGCCGGCGACTTCATTGAGAAGATGGTGGTCGAGTTTCTCGCGCACGGCCATGACTTCGCGCTCGAGATCCTCGAAATGCCGCACAAGACCGGTTTCCGGCGCAGGCTTGCCCTTCAGCCAGACGACGACGCGAAACGAATGCCCATGCATCCGGCGATTGGGATGGCCTTCCTCCGCATAGGGAAGGAAATGGGCGGCGTCGAAATGGAACTCTTTGTAGATGCGGGTCATGGAATACCGATCAGCTTGTGTGTCTGCAGGCTCAACCGCCATTTCGGATGTGCGAGGCAATAGGCCGTCGCCGCCCGAGTGTTCTCGTCGGTCCGGTCGCCATCCATCGGTTGCAGAAAGAAATGCTCGAAGTCGAGCGCCTCGAAAAGCTCCGGTCTTGCCGTCGCCTGCGGGTAGACGAGCTTCAACTCGTCGCCCTGTGTCTGTTTCAAGGGCGCCGCGGCCTTGGGGCTGACGCAGATCCAGTCGAGGCCGTCGGGTGCCGCAATCGTGCCGTTGGTCTCGACGGCGATCTCGAAGCCGCGCGCATGCAGGGCGGCGATCAGTGCTGCATCGAGTTGCAGCAGCGGTTCGCCACCGGTACAGACGACAAAGCGCGCGCCGTCTGCGCCTTCCCACTTGTCTTCGACGGCAGCGGCCAGCGCCGCTGCATCGGCGAACTTGCCGCCACCCGTGCCATCCGTACCGACGAAGTCGGTGTCGCAGAAACGGCAGACGGCGCTCTCGCGGTCTTCCTCCCGCCCCGACCAGAGATTGCAGCCGGCAAAACGGCAAAACACGGCCGCGCGCCCGGCATTGGCGCCCTCGCCCTGCAACGTGTAGAAAATTTCCTTCACCGAATACATCGTCTGCTTCTCTAGGCCTTGCCGCCGGCATAGGCTGCATAACCGCGCGCCCTCAGCTCGCAGGCGGGGCAGGTGCCGCAGCCATAGCCCCAGTCATGGCGCTGCGACCGGTCGCCGCGATAGCAGCTATGGCTTTCCTCGACAATGAGCTCGACCAGCGCCTGGCCGCCGAGTTCCTCGGCAAGCTGCCATGTGGCGGCTTTATCGATCCGCATCAAGGGCGTTTCAAGCCGGAATTCCCGGTCCATGCCGAGACATATTGCCCGTTCCAGCGCTGCAATCGTATCCGCGCGGCAGTCCGGATAGCCCGAATAGTCGGTTTCGCACATGCCGCCGACCAGTACAGACGCCCCCCGGCGGTAGCCCAGCGCCGCCGCATAGGTAAAAAACAGCAGGTTGCGGCCGGGCACGAAAGTGGTGGGCAGGCCGTTTTCACCCATTTCGATCTCGACCTCGCGGGTCAGGGCCGTTTCACTGAGCGCGCCCAGTTCCGGCAGCGAGATCAGATGGTCGGAGCCCAGCCGTGCCGCCCAGTCGGAAGAGAGCGCGGAAACGCCGTTCCTGAGCGTTTCCCGGCAGGCAAGCTCTACCGCATGGGTCTGGCCATAGTCGAAGCCGACCGTCTCGACGACATCATGGCGGGCCAGCGCCCAGGCGAGGCAGACGGTCGAATCCTGCCCGCCTGAGAAGAGTACCAGTGCCCTGGAATTTTCGTGTTTCGCCATGATCGCGCGCTCCGTTCAAGGGTGTTGAACAGGAGGGGCCCAGCTGCGTCAAGCAGCAGAGCGGGCCGAGGACCCGGCGTTAACCTGCTGGAATCGCCCGGTGCGGCTGATATAGCCCCTTTCGCTGCCGTTCCCTCTCCGCTATGAAACCGCCACATCGAAGCTGAGAGACTGGAGCGGACGGACATGGCTGCCATCATCGACATCATTGGCCGGGAAATTCTGGACAGCCGGGGCAACCCGACGGTTGAAGTTGATGTTTTGCTCGAGGATGGCGCGCTGGGCCGTGCGGCGGTTCCCTCCGGCGCCTCGACCGGCGCGCACGAGGCCGTCGAGTTGCGGGATGGCGGCCCGCGCTACAAGGGCAAGGGTGTGCTGAAGGCCGTCGAGGCTGTGAACGGCGAGATTTTCGACGCGATCGGTGGCATGGACGCCAGCGAGCAGATTCTGATCGACCGCACCATGTGCGATCTCGACGGAACGCCGAACAAGGCGCGGCTCGGCGCCAACGCGATTCTCGGCGTGTCGCTGGCAGTCGCCAAGGCCGAAGCGGCGTCGCTCGGCCAGCCGCTCTTCCGCTATCTCGGTGGCCCTGCGGCCCGCATCCTGCCGGTGCCGATGATGAACATCGTCAATGGCGGCCAGCATGCCGACAATCCGATCGACATCCAGGAATTCATGATCATGCCGGTTGCCGCCGCATCGATTGCCGATGCGGTACGGATGGGTGCCGAGGTATTCCACACGCTGAAGGCCGAGTTGAAGGCCGCCGGCCACAATACCAATGTTGGCGATGAAGGCGGCTTCGCGCCAAACCTTGCCTCGACCGAAGAGGCGATCGGCTTCGTGATGAAGGCGATTGAAAAGGCCGGCTACAAGCCCGGCGACGACATCTGCCTCGCCATCGACGCTGCCGCGACGGAGTTCTTCAAGGACGGCGTCTACAATCTGGAAGGTGAAGGCAAGAAGCTCGATGCCGGCGGCATGGTCGATTATTGGGCAGCGCTGGTGGGCAAGTACCCGATCATCTCGATCGAGGACGGAATGTCGGAAGACGACTGGGACGGCTGGAAGGCGCTGACCGAACGCATCGGTTCGAAGGTGCAGCTGGTCGGCGACGATCTTTTCGTCACCAACACAGCGCGCCTCGCCGATGGCATTGCCAGCGGAACGGCCAATTCGATCCTTGTGAAGGTCAATCAGATCGGCTCGCTGACCGAAACCCTGGGTGCCGTCGAAATGGCGCACAAGGCGCGGTACACGGCCGTCATGTCGCATCGCTCGGGCGAAACCGAGGATGCGACCATCGCCGATCTGGCGGTCGCGACAAATTGCGGGCAGATCAAGACGGGGTCGCTGGCGCGGTCCGACCGCCTGGCCAAGTACAATCAGCTGATCCGTATCGAGGAGCTTCTTGGTCCGTCCGCCGAGTATGCGGGACGCAGCATTCTGAGGGCCTGATCGGCGCTTTGTTGCGGAAATCGGGAAATCCCGCTTGACCGTTGGAATCGCTATGTGATTCCCTGCTGTGGATGGAAAACGAGTTGCTGATTCGAGCCCGCGAGCCGCTGCGCCTGAGACAGGCACTGATCCCGCTCGTCTGTCTCGTGGTCCTCGGATATTTTGCCTATCATGCCGTTTATGGCCGTCATGGCTTCATCGCCTGGCTCGACATTCAGAATCGCGTCGACACGCTGGAACATCAGCTGGTCGAGCTGCGCGGTCAGCGCGAACAGCTCGACCGCCAGGTGGCACTGCTGCGGCCCGAAAGCCTTGATCCGGATCTGCTGGACGAAAGGGCCCGTGCGGCGCTCGGCTATGCCGGCCCCAATGAGGTGGTGATTTTTCTCGATCGCCGCTGAAGCAGTCTGGCGTGAGACATCCGGCTCCGATGTCATTTAACTGAAATCAAGTTAATTCGACATTTTTGCATTGAAACCAAACCTTTATCATACACTTCTAAAGTATGGTGAACGGGCTGGCGAACCGCGCTAGCCATTTCGCTACCGTGTTTCAACGTCGCCGAGGCATCTGAATGGCGTCCCGAACTCCCGGCAGATCTGCATCACGCAAACCGGCGAAGAAACCTTCTGCCAAACCGGATAAAGCGGCCACCACGCTGTCGCCAGAGGCCGAACTGCAGGCCTATCGCGACATGTTGCTGATCCGCCGCTTCGAGGAGAAGGCCGGTCAGATGTACGGCATGGGACTGATCGGCGGTTTCTGCCACCTCTATATCGGCCAGGAAGCCGTCGTGGTCGGCATGCAGATGGCGATAGAGGAGGGCGATCAGGTCATAACCGGCTATCGCGACCACGGTCACATGCTGGCGACCGGCATGGACCCGAAGGGCGTGATGGCCGAACTGACGGGCCGTGAAGGCGGCTATTCGCGCGGCAAGGGCGGCTCGATGCACATGTTCAGCCGCGACAAGAATTTCTATGGTGGCCACGGCATTGTCGGCGCGCAGGTCCCGATCGGCACCGGCCTCGCCTTCGCCAACCGCTATCGCGGCAACGATCGCGTCTGCCTCGCCTATTTTGGCGACGGTGCGGCCAATCAGGGCCAGGTCTATGAAAGCTTCAACATGGCCGAGCTCTGGCAACTGCCGGTCGTCTATGTAATCGAGAACAATCAATATGCGATGGGGACCAGTGTGGCGCGTTCCAGCGCCCAGACCAACCTTTCGAAACGCGGTGCAAGCTTCAACATCCCCGGCGAGCAGGTCGACGGCATGGATGTGCGGGCCGTGCGCGCGGCCGGCGAAGCGGCCGTCGCATTCTGCCGTTCGGGCAAGGGCCCCTACATTCTGGAAATGATGACCTATCGTTATCGCGGCCACTCGATGTCCGATCCCGCGAAATATCGGGCGAAGGAAGAAGTCGCTAGAATGCGTCAGGAGCACGATCCGATCGAACAGGTTCGCACGCGTCTTCTGGGCGACAAGCAGGTGACAGAGGATGGGTTGAAGGAGATCGACAAGGAGATCAAGGCCATCGTCAACGACGCGGCCGAATTCGCGCAGTCGAGCCCGGAGCCCGATCCGTCGGAACTCTGGACCGACGTGCTGGCGGAGGTGTGCGGCGATGCCGATTGAAATCCTGATGCCCGCGCTTTCGCCGACAATGGAAGAGGGCACACTGGCCAAATGGCTGGTGAAAGAGGGTGACGAGGTGAAGTCGGGCGACGTAATCGCCGAGATCGAAACCGACAAGGCGACGATGGAAGTCGAGGCGGCAGACGAGGGGACCGTCGAGAAGCTGGTGGTCGCCGAGGGTACGGAAAACGTCAAGGTCAATGCCGTGATTGCCTTGCTGGCGGGCGACGAGGCCGTGACGGCGACGAAAAAGCCGGCGCCGATTGCCGAGGCCGAACTTGCGCCCGGCAAAGGCGAAAGGAAGAAGGGAAAGGCAGCGCCGAAAGCGCCTGCTGTCGAGACCGCGGCCGACCCCGAACTTCCCGAAGGCACCGAATTCGTGACGCAGACCGTTCGCGAGGCGTTGCGTGACGCGATGGCGGAGGAAATGCGTCGCGACGAAAGCGTCTTCGTGATGGGCGAAGAGGTCGCGCAATACGAAGGCGCCTACAAGGTCACGCAAGGCCTGCTCGCCGAGTTCGGCGACAGGCGTGTGGTCGATACGCCGATCACCGAACATGGCTTCGCCGGCCTCGGCGTCGGCGCGGCTTTCGCCGGGTTACGCCCCATCGTCGAATTCATGACGTTCAATTTTGCCATGCAGGCGATCGACCAGATCATCAACTCCGCCGCCAAGACGCGTTACATGTCGGGCGGACAGATGTCGTCGCCCATCGTCTTTCGCGGTCCGAACGGTCCGGCCTCGCGCGTCGGCGCCCAGCACAGTCAGGACTATGCGGCCTGGTATGCGCATATTCCGGGCCTCATCGTCATCGCGCCCTATTCGGCGGCCGACGCCAAGGGATTGCTGAAGGCAGCGATCCGCGATCCGAACCCGGTCATCTTCCTCGAGAACGAGGTGCTTTACGGCAAGAGCTTCGAGGTCCCGAAGCTCGACGATTTTGTTCTGCCGATCGGCAAGGCGCGCGTGATGAAGGAAGGCCGCGATGTCACGCTGGTCTCGCACAGTCATGGCATCGTTTATTGCCTTGAGGCGATGGCAAAACTCGAGGAAGAGGGTCTGGATGTCGAGTTGATCGATCTGCGCACCATCCGTCCGCTCGACATCGGTACGATCATTGCCTCCGTCAAGAAGACCAACCGTCTGGTCACGGTCGAGGAAACCTGGCCGGTCTGCGGCATCGGTGCCGAAATTGCCGCGCGCGTGCAGGCCGACGCCTTCGATTTCCTCGACGCCCCGATCCTGCGCGTGACGCAGAAGGACGTGCCGATGCCCTATGCGGCCAATCTCGAAAAACTGGCGCTGCCGAGCGCCGATGAGGTGGTGGAGGCGGTGAAGGCCGTCTGCTACCGCTGAGGGGGCATACATGCCGATCGAAATCCTGATGCCCGCGCTCTCGCCGACGATGGAAGAAGGCACGCTTGCCAAGTGGCTGGTGAAAGAGGGAGACGAGGTGAAGGCAGGCGACGTGATTGCCGAGATCGAGACCGACAAGGCGACGATGGAAGTCGAAGCGGTCGAGGAGGGCCGTATTGAAAAAATTCTGGTCGCCGAGGGAACAGAAGGCGTCGCCGTCAACAAGGCGATAGCCGTTCTGCTCGAGGAAGGCGAAAGCGCGTCCGACGTGAAGATGCCTGAAGCGACAAGGGCGCCGGAGAAGCCGAAACCCGTGGAAAAGACTGTGGCGCCGGCAGCGCCGAAGGCCGAGACGAAGGCAGAACAGAAGCCGGCACCGGTCGGACCGGCCAACGGAAAAGGCGGTCGCATCTTTGCCTCGCCGCTGGCACGCCGCATCGCCGAACAGAAAGGCATCAACCTTTCGTCCGTGCAAGGCTCCGGCCCGCGCGGCCGCATCGTCAAGGCAGACATCGAAAGTGCCAAGCCCGGCACTCGCAAACCCGCCACAACGTCCGGCGCACCTGCCCCGGCATCCACCATCGACGCGCGCGCATTCTACGCCGAAGGCACTTACGAGGAAATTCCACTCGACGGGATGCGCAAGACCATCGCGCGCCGCCTGACCCAGTCGATGCAGGAGATTCCGCACTTTTATCTGACCGTCGATTGCGGGTTGGACGAACTGTTGAAGGTGCGCCGGAAGCTCAATGAGGAAGCTGGCGATGGCATCAAGCTCTCGGTCAACGACTTCCTGATCCGCGCAGCCGCATTGGCATTGGTGAAGGTGCCGATGGCCAATGTCAGCTTTGCCGGCAATGCGTTGTTGAAACACAAGCATGCCGATATCGGCATTGCCGTGGCGCTGGAAGGCGGTCTGATCACGCCGATCGTCCGCGCCGCCGAAACCAAGGGCCTCGCCGAAATTGCCGCCGAAGCGAAATCGCTCGCCGAACGGGCACGCAACCGCAAGCTGAAGCCGATGGAATATGAAGGCGGTTCCTTCTCGATTTCCAATCTCGGCATGTACGGCATCAAGCACTTCACCGCCGTCATCAACCCGCCGCAAGCAGCGATCCTCGCCGTCGGCAAGGGCGAGGAGCGCCCGGTCGTGCATGACGGCAAGCTCGAAGTGGCGACCGTAATGACGGTCACCATGTCCTGCGATCACCGGGCAGTCGACGGCGCGCTTGGCGCGCAGTTCCTCGAAGCTTTCAAGTCATTCGTCGAATATCCGGCAAGGATGCTGCTGTGATGGCGGATCAATACGACCTCGTTGTGATCGGTTCCGGCCCCGGCGGCTATGTCGCCGCGATTCGCGCCGCGCAGCTCGGACTCAAGACGGCGATTGTCGAGCGTGACGCGCTGGGCGGCATCTGCCTCAACTGGGGTTGCATCCCGACCAAGGCGCTGCTGCGATCGGCCGAAATCTACGAAACGCTGCATCGCCTCGACGAGTTTGGGTTGAAGGCGGACAATATCGGTTTCGATGCCGAGGCCGTCGTCGCACGCAGCCGCAAGGTTGCCGCGCAGCTGTCGAATGGCGTCAAGTTCCTGATGAAGAAGAACAAGATCGACGTCATCGAGGGCAGCGGAAAACTCGCCGACGCAGGCAAGGTCGCGGTCGAAAGCAAGGACGGCAAGAAAAGCGAACTGACCACGAAAAACATCATCCTCGCCACCGGTGCCCGCGCGCGCACCGTTCCCGGACTTGAACCGGACGGCGAGCGCATCTGGACCTATCGTGAGGCGATGGTGCCGAAATCGATCCCCAAATCGCTGATCGTCGTCGGCTCCGGCGCCATTGGCATCGAATTCGCGAGCTTCTATCGCGCATTCGGCACCGAGGTAACGGTCGTCGAAATGCTTGAGCGGATTCTTCCCGTCGAAGACGAGGAGATTTCGAAAGAGGCGGCACGGGCCTTCAAGAAGCGCGGCATCCGTCTGCTGACGGGCGCAACCGTTGAAAGGGTCGAGAAGGGCAAGCACGGCGTTTCCGCGACGATTGCGCGCGGCGGAAAGACAGAGAATATCGACGCGGAAATCGTCATCTCGGCCGTCGGTATTGTCGGGAATGTCGAGAATCTCGGACTGGAGGACGCCGGCGTCGAGGTCGAAAAGACCCATGTTGTTGTCAATGAATGGCTGGAGACGGGCGCAAAGGGCGTCTATGCCATCGGCGATCTGGTCGGTCCGCCCTGGCTGGCGCACAAGGCGAGCCATGAGGGTGTGCTCGCGGCGGAACACATGGCGGGCCTGAAGGGCCTCCATCCCATCGACACGACGAAAATCCCCGGCTGCACCTATTCGACGCCACAGATTGCCAGCGTCGGCCTCACCGAAGCGAAGGCGAAGGAGCAGGGCTACGAAGTGAAGGTTGGCCGCTTCCCCTTCCGCGCCAATGGGAAGGCCATCGCGCTCGGCGAAACCGAGGGCTTCGTCAAAACCGTCTTCGATGCAAAAACAGGCGAGCTTCTTGGCGCTCACATGATCGGCGCCGAAGTCACAGAACTCATTCAGGGATTTGGCATCGCCCGGACGCTGGAAGCGACCGAGGCCGACCTGATCCACGCGGTCTTCCCGCATCCGACGCTCTCCGAAATGATCAGCGAAGCCGTGCTCGACGCCGAAGGTCGCGTTCTCCATACTTGAGCGAAACGGCTCAAGGGGAGAAATCATGGGCGGAGAAGAAGCGGCCGGCGCATCGCCGAATGCGCCGGAGAATGCGCCAAAAAACGCAGTCGTCATCCTTCTCGACAGTCTCAACAGGCATATGCTCGGTGCCTATGGCGGTGCCGAATTCGCGACGCCCAACCTCGACCGCTTCGCTACCCGCGCCACGCGCTTTATCCGACATTTCACCGGCTCCTTGCCCTGCATGCCGGCGCGTCACGACATTCTCTGCGGCGCCCTCGATTTTCTCTGGCGCCCATGGGGATCGGTCGAGATATGGGAAGACGCGATCACCTACGAATTGCGCAAGACCGGCGTCGTCACGCAGTTGATATCCGACCACCCGCATCTCTTCGAAACCGGCGGTGAGAACTACCATGTCGATTTCACCGCATGGGACTATCAGCGCGGTCATGAAGGCGACCCCTGGAAGACGGTCGCGGATCCCAGTTGGGCCGGTGCTCCGAACTTCATGCGCAAGCACATGCCCTATGACGATTCCCGTGGCTACTTTCGTGGCGAGGCCGATTTTCCGGGCCCGAGGACGATGGGCGCGGCCGCGCGCTGGCTCGCTGACAATGCGGGTCGGCATGAGCGCTTCATGCTCTTCGTCGACGAGTTCGACCCGCACGAGCCGTTCGACACGCCCGAGCCCTATGCCTCGATGTATGATGCCGAATGGGAGGGGGCTCATCTGATCTGGCCGCCCTACGTCGAAGGCGGCATCGAAAAGGGCGTGATCGACGCGCGGCAGGCACGGCAAATTCGCGCCAGTTATGGCGGCAAGCTGACCATGATCGACCGCTGGTTCGGCAGGGTGCTGGACGAACTCGATCGCAACAATCTCTGGGACGATACGCTGGTGATCCTCTGTACCGATCACGGCCACTATCTTGGTGAAAAGGACATCTGGGGGAAACCTGGCGTTCCGATTTATGAAACGCTGGGGCACATTCCGCTGATGATTGCTCATCCAGGCGTCGCGCCCGGCACCTGCGATGCGTTGACCACAAGCGTCGACCTGTTTGCGACGCTGGCCGATTTGTTTGGCGCGACGGTTCGTCAGCGCACTCATGGGCACTCATTGCTGCCGCTGCTCCGCGGCGAGAAGACCGGCATTCGGGATTGGCTGCTGACCGGCGTCTGGGGGCGCGAGGTCCACTACATCGACGACCGCTTCAAATATGCGCGCGCGCCGTCGGGAGACAACCAGCCGCTGGTGATGATGTCGAACCGGTGGTCGACCATGCCGACCCATTTCCTGACCCGCGAGCAGGAACTGCCGCTGCCTGATGAACGGGCCTTTCTCGATCGGATGCCGGGCAGCGGCATTCCCGTCATTCACCAGCGCTGGGAAAAAGACGATGCGATACCCTATTGGGCGCGCGCCCGGTTTTCCGGCGATCATCTTTACGATCTGGTAACCGATCCGACAGAGGAAGAGAACCTGGCGGCGACACCGCTGGCGGCCGAATACGCGAAGCGCCTGCGTGCGGCCCTGATTGAAATCGGGGCTCCCGATGCGCAGCTTGAGCGACTCGGCCTCGCCTGATCATGGGTAAAATAAGGATTGTTTAACTTTTGCCGCCCTACGCTTTCGGGCGGAGGTTGGAGATGGCGCCAGTTCTCGAAAGACGTCCGTCGGCCGTGCCGAAAGGCTCGGAAATCGACCACGAAGTGGTCGAGATGGCGGAGCCACAACATCCGAAATGCTGCCAGATTTTCGACTACTGGCGGGCGCGGCGCCGTTCCGACGGCTTGCTGTCGCGCTGCGACTTCAATCCGCTCGACATGCCGCGGCTGATGGGCGGGATGTTCGTTGTGGAACCCGTCGACGGCGGGCTCGATATGCGCTACCGGCTGGTCGGCGCAGCAAACGAGCGGCGCCTCGGCATGACCTTCACCGGCAGGCTTTTTTCCGAGTGTTATATCGCGCATATGGCCTCCATCCAGATCGCCCTGCACAACCGCGTCATGGAGGCGCGGATGCCAGCGGTCCTTCGGGGCCGCTTTCTGGGGGTGGACCTTGAATATGCGCGCTTCGAGGCGATCTATCTGCCGGCGTTGGCGGAGACTGGGCTTCAGGTCATAGGCGGGCTCTACGATCTGGCCCGGCCGGACTGATAAAATCACCAGAATCGGGCAGATTTGCTTGAATCGGGTTGACCGTCTATCCATGTCCCGACAGGAACACCCGAGCAAACTTATGGTCACCGTCATCGATACGCTGAAGGACGCGCCGCGGCCCCGGCACCCCGAAAAGGCTCGCCGGCCGGATACCCCGATCCTGCGCAAGCCGGAGTGGATCCGCGTCAAGGCGCCGGGCTCGCCGGTCTATAGCGAGACCCGCCGCATCGTACGCGAGAACAATCTCGTCACTGTCTGCGAGGAAGCCGGCTGTCCGAATATCGGCGAATGCTGGACCAAGAAGCATGCGACCATGATGATCATGGGCGACACCTGTACACGGGCCTGCGCCTTCTGCAACGTCAAGACCGGTTTGCCGGCGCCGCTGGATGCTTCGGAACCCGAGAATGTCGCCAATGCGGTGGCCATGCTTGGGCTGCGGCATGTCGTGATCACTTCGGTTGACCGCGACGACCTGAACGATGGCGGCGCACGTCATTTCGTCGAAGTGATCGAGGCGATCCGCCGCCGTTCACCGGGGACGACAATCGAGATACTGACGCCTGATTTCCTGCGCAAGGACGGCGCTATCGAAATGGTGGTGGCGGCGAAGCCCGATGTCTTCAATCACAATCTTGAGACCGTGCCGCGGCTCTACCTGAACATTCGCCCCGGGGCGCGGTACTTTCATTCCCTGCGCTTGCTCCAGCGCGTCAAGGAAATCGATCCGACGATCTTCACCAAGTCCGGCATCATGGTGGGACTTGGCGAATCGCGCGAGGAAGTGCTGCAGGTGATGGATGACATGCGCTCGGCCGGCATCGATTTCCTGACCATCGGACAGTATTTGCAGCCGACGCGCAAACATGCCGCGATTGATCGTTTCGTGACTCCCGATGAATTCAGGTCCTACGAAACAATTGCACGGACGAAGGGCTTCCTGCTGGTTTCATCGAGTCCGTTGACCCGTTCATCCTATCACGCGGATGAGGACTTCGCGCGCTTGAGCGCGGCGCGCAACGCCGCCCTCTCGCAGGGTTAGAAAAAATCATGCCGGCTCACGAACAGACCCGCGATGTTCCCCACGCGGCGGACGACATGTTCGCGCTGGTTGCCGCTATCGAGCGCTACCCGGAATTCCTTCCGTGGTGTGGCGGCGCGCGCATTCGCCGCCGCGATGCGCAGGACGACAAGGAGGTGCTGCTGGCCGATCTCATCGTGTCGTACAAGTTGTTCCGTGAGCGCTTTACCAGCAAGGTCACGCTCGACCGTACGGCGCGCCTGATTGATGTGGCCTATGTCGAGGGGCCCTTTCGCCACCTTCACAACAAGTGGCATTTCGAACCTCTGGCGGACGGTGGAACACGCATACACTTCTTTATCGATTTCGAATTCCGCAGCAAGACGTTGCAGAAGATGATGAATGCGGTCTTTGCCAAGGCCTTCGGCCGTCTGATGCAGGCCTTTGTCGATCGCGCCGATGCACTGCACGGGGCACAAGCAACCCCAGCATTTGGCGCTCCCGTCTCTTCAGCCGAATAGCCAGCCTCACATCATGCGCCGGACGAGATTCAACGCCGTCTCGATGCTGCGGATGCGTATCTCTTCGCGCCCGATGTCGCCGAAGCGCTGCATTTCGTGAAGAATGCTGCGTCCGGCCCGTGCGGCACCGAAATGAACCAGGCCGACCGGTTTCATCGGCGTACCGCCGCCCGGTCCTGCAACGCCGGTCACCGAGACAGAAATATGTGCACGTGAATTCTTCAATGCGCCTTCAGCCATGGCCCGCGCCACGGGTTCCGAGACGGCGCCGAAATCCGCGATGAGGTCGCCGGGTACTTCCAGCATGTCGCGCTTGGCCTCATTGGAATAAACGATGAATCCGCGCTCCACGACATCAGACGAACCGGCGATCTCGGTCAGAAGACCGGCAATCAATCCGCCCGTGCAGGATTCGGCGGTCACGATCTTCAGTTTGGCCTCGCGCGCATCGGCAAGCGTCAATTCGGCAAGATGAATCAGGCGGCGCGGAAAGATACTCATGCGATGACCGTGATCAGGATGTCGAAAAAGACGAAAGCCAACACTGCATAGATTGCCGCGATCATATCGTCGGCCATGATGCCGAAACCGCCCTTGAAGCGCCGTTCGACATTGCGGATCGGCCAAGGTTTCCAGATATCGTAGATTCGAAACAGGACAAATCCGGCGATCCAGTTGACGGGCGACAGCGGCAGGGCCGCCAGCACCAGCCACATCGCGGCGACTTCGTCGATGACGACTTCGGAAGCATCCTCCGTTCCGGCTGCGGTGCAATAGCGTTCCGACGCCCAGATGCCGACTGCAAAGGCGGTGAGTGCTGCGAATGCAAGCGCCGGCGCGCCGAGAAAATGCACAATCGCATAGGCAAACGGAACAGCGGCGATGGAGCCCCACGTGCCGGGCGCGGGGCGGAGAAGGCCGGCGCCGAACCACGTTGCAAGAAGTGTCGCCGGATGGCGGAAAGCAAGGCCGGCGGGCAGGGGGGTGAAGCGGTTCATCCGAATATCAGAGTAGCGAGGGCTTGTGCGGCAATGCCTTCGCTACGTCCTGTGAATCCGAGACCTTCCGTCGTCGTCGCCTTGACGCTGACGCGCGTTCTTTCGATGTCGAGAATTTCGGCAATCCGGTCACGCATCGCTTCGGCATGCGGACCGATCTTCGGTCGTTCGCAAATCAGCGTCACGTCGAGATTGGCGATGCGCGCTCCGGCGCGGGCCGCCAGGTTGCCGGCATGCGCGAGAAAGATATCGGAAGCCGCTCCCTCCCATTTCGCTTCGTCGGGCGGAAAGTGTTTGCCGATATCGCCGGCACCGATGGCACCGAGGATGGCATCGGTCAGTGCATGCAATCCGACATCCGCATCGGAGTGGCCGACAAGTCCTGCAGAATGCGGCACCCTGACGCCGCAAAGCCAGACATGGTCGCCCGGACCGAAACGGTGCACGTCGAAACCGGATCCTGTGCGCACTTCGCCGCCCCTTGCGGCGATGCGTGCTGCCCGCGCCATGTCGGTATGGCTGGTGATCTTGAAGTTGTCTTCGTCGCCTTCGATCATCGACACCTCGATACCCGCCATGGTCGCTATCTCGACATCGTCCGTGGCGGACTGTCTGTCGGCCTGCCGATGCGCCTTGAGGATTGCCTCGAACTGGAATCCCTGCGGGGTCTGCGCGCGCCACAGACCCTCGCGCGAAACAGTGCCATCCGCCAGCCCGTTTGCTGCACGCCGCAAGGTGTCGGTGACGGGCAGGGCCACCAGTACGCCGCGATGCGTGGCGAGTGCGTCGATGCAGGCGGAGATCAGGCGCGACGACACGAAGGGCCGAGCCCCGTCATGAATCAGAACATGGGTCGGTCTGGTGGCGGCCAGGGCTTCGAGCCCGGACCGTACCGAGGCCTGTCGCGTATCGCCGCCCATGCAGGCCGGAAGCAGTTTCGGCAGGTCCGCGGCAGCCGCCTCATAGTCGGTCCGGTCATCCGGGTGAATCACGGTCAACACGGCATCGATGCCGGAATGCCCGGCAAAGGCTGCCAGGGTCCGGCGCAGGACCGGTTCACCGTCGAGTAGACGGTACTGTTTGGGCGCACCCGGTCCGGCACGGTTGCCGCGGCCGGCCGCCACAATGAGGGCAACGACGATCATATCTGCTCGTTTCGCACCCCGACCCGCCTTTCGCAAGCGGATTTGTGCCTGTCGATTTGCCTTGCCCGAACTTTAGGCAGGCGCTATTTTGAATATTATTTGTGCACTTAATGAGGGTGCCTAAAGTTTGACCATATCAATTGGCAGTCACGTTCTGGCAAATCCGGTTCTGCTCGCGCCGATGGCTGGCGTGACCGATCTGCCGTTTCGCCGCGTGGCGCACAGGCTTGGCGCAGGGCTGGTCGTTTCGGAGATGGTCGCAAGCGATGCACTGGTCCGCGAGCGGCCGGATGTCCTGCGCCGGGCTGCCGGTGCCGGCGAAGTCGAGCCGCTGGCGATTCAACTGGCAGGACGCGAGGCGCACTGGATGGCGGAGGGCGCCAGGCTGGCTGCGGCCGCTGGTGCCGACATCATCGACATCAACATGGGCTGCCCGGCCAAGCAGGTGACGACCGGTCTTTCCGGCTCGGCCCTGATGCGGAATCTTGACCACGCGGAAAGCCTGATCGAAGCCACGGTCGGTGCCGTTTCTGTGCCGGTCACGCTGAAGATGCGCACCGGTTGGGACGAGGGAACGCGCAACGCGCCAGAACTCGCGCATCGCGCCGAGGCGGCCGGAATCCGGATGGTCACCGTCCATGGCCGGACCCGGTGCCAGTTCTACAAGGGGCGTGCCGACTGGAGTTTCATTGCCGAGGTCAAGAAGGCTGTCTCGATTCCGGTGGTGGCCAATGGCGACATCGTGAGCGAGGACGACGCACGTGCGATCCTCGACGTCTCGGGAGCCGATGGCGTGATGATCGGCCGTGGGGCGCAGGGCCGGCCGTGGTTCCCCGCCCAGGTCGCACACTACTTCGCGACCGGCGACCGCCTGCCCGCACCGTCATGGAACACGCAGCACAGCATCGTGACCGGCCACTACCGCGACATGCTGGATCACTATGGTTCGGCGTTGGGGGTGCGTGTCGCCCGCAAGCATCTCGTCTGGTACCTCGACGAGGCCTCGCGCCGATTTCCGGAGGAAGCGCTGGCGACGCGAAGAAATATTGTACGCATGAGCGAGCCGGACGATGTGCTGGCGGCGCTCGACGCATTCTACGGTGAGGCCGTTCGACGCGAACCGGGCCCGGCATCGAGGGAGGCAGCATGACGTCCCAGGCTGTACAGAGTGTCCCCATAGGCGCGCCGCCCGAGGCAACGGTCATTCTCAAATCGATTCCCCATCCGGTGATCCTCGTCGATCGGGACAGTCGCATCGAATATGTCAACGACAGCACGGAAGAGTTTTTCGCAGCAAGTTCGGCAATGCTTGTCGGGCATCCGTTGAGCGATGTTGTCGCCTTTGGCAGTCCGGTCCTGTCGCTGATCGAGCAGGTATTCGAGCGCGGCGTGTCGGTCAATGAGTATGGCGTCGAGATCGGAACCCCGCGCATGGGCGACCGGCAGGTCGATATTCAGGTGACGCCTCTTGCCGAGTATCCGGGCCATGTGTTGCTGCTGCTCCAGGTGCGGACCATGGCGCACAAGATGGACCGGCAGTTGACGCATCGAAGTGCCGCCCGTTCGGTCACCGGCATGGCAGCGATCCTCGCGCATGAGATCAAGAACCCGCTTTCCGGGATTCGAGGGGCAGCGCAGTTGCTTGAGCTGGCTGCCTCGACCGAGGACAAGACATTGACGCGGCTGATCTGTGAGGAGACTGACCGTATCTGCAAGCTGGTCGATCGTATGGAAGTCTTTTCCGACGAGAGGCCGGTGCCGCGTGAACCGGTCAACATCCATCTGGTCCTGGGGCATGTGAAGCAGCTGGCCGCCACGGGATTTGCCAGGGGCATCCGCATTGTCGAGGAATACGATCCGTCGCTGCCCCCGGTACTCGGTGACAAGGACCAGCTCATTCAGGTTTTCCTCAATCTGGTCAAGAATGCGGCCGAAGCGATCGGCAAGCCTGACGGCGAGATTGTGCTGACGACCGCGTACCGGCCGGGTGTGCGGCTTTCGATGCCGGGCAGTCGCGACCGTGTCAGCCTGCCGCTCGAAATCTGTGTGATCGACGACGGTCCCGGCGTGCCGCTCGACATCATGGAACATCTCTTCGACCCCTTTGTGACAAGCAAAGCGTCAGGCACCGGCCTTGGCCTTGCGCTCGTCGCCAAGATCATTGGCGATCATGGCGGGATCATCGAGTGCGAGAGCCTGCCACGCGGCACGGTCTTCCGTGTCTTGCTGCCCATGCATACCGGCGCGACCGTCATCAAGGACGAAGCGTTGCACTGACAGGAAAACAGAGATGCCCAGCGGAACCATTCTTCTTGCAGACGACGATGCGGCCATCCGCACGGTACTCAACCAGGCGCTCGGCAGGGTCGGTTACGATGTTCGCTCGACCGGCAATGCGGCAACGCTGTGGCGCTGGGTCAGTCAGGGCGAAGGCGACCTGATCATCACGGATGTGGTGATGCCCGATGAAAATGCGTTTGACCTGATCCCCCGCATCAAGCGCGTCCGTCCCGAGCTTCCGATCGTGGTGATGAGCGCACAGAATACGTTGAAGACCGCCATCACGGCAGCAGAGCGCGGCGCCTATGAGTATCTGCCCAAACCTTTCGACCTCAACGAACTGATCCGGGTCGTCGACCGGGCCTTGACGGCGCCGCGCGAGCCGGCGGTGTCGCGTCAGCAACCGGAGGAAGACGAGAAGATTCCGCTGATCGGCCGATCGCCGGCGATGCAGGACATTTACCGTGTGCTTGCGCGATTGATGCAGACCGATCTGACGGTGATGATCTCTGGCGAGAGTGGCACCGGCAAGGAACTGGTTGCCCGTGCCCTGCATGACTATGGCCGGCGTCGCAACGGTCCCTTCGTCGCGGTCAACATGGCCGCCATTCCGCGTGAATTGATCGAGAGTGAACTCTTCGGCCATGAAAAAGGGGCATTTACCGGGGCCAGCCAGCGCGCCACGGGACGGTTCGAGCAGGCCGAGGGGGGCACGCTCTTCCTGGACGAAATCGGCGACATGCCGATGGAAGCGCAGACTCGCCTGCTGCGCGTATTGCAGCAGGGTGAATACACGACGGTTGGCGGCCGGACGCCGATCAAGACGGATGTCCGTATTGTCGCCGCGACCAATCGCGATCTGCGCCAGCTGATCAATCAGGGCCTGTTCCGCGAGGATCTTTTCTTCCGGTTGAACGTCGTGCCGATCCGCCTGCCGCCATTGCGTGAGCGTTCGGAAGATATTCCCGATCTCATTCGCCATTTTCTTGGTCAGGCAGAAGATGAGGGCCTGCCGCCCAAGACGATCGACGCCGAAGGCATGGAGCTGTTGAAGCGCTATCGCTGGCCGGGCAACGTGCGCGAGCTGGAAAATCTCGTTCGCCGGCTGGCCGCGCTCTACACCGAGGAAGTCATCGGAGCGACGATCCTTCAGGCCGAGCTGGCCGAACCTGATTTTGGAAAATCGGCCGAACAGCCGGCCGTGGATGAACCGCTGAGCGCCGCCGTCGAGCGAACGCTGGGCCGCATCTTTGCCGCCCATGGCGATTCGCTCCCGCCGCCCGGCCTCTATGACAGGTTGTTGCAGGAAGTCGAGCGACCGCTTCTCGGGTTGAGCCTGGCAGCAACGCGCGGCAACCAGATCAAGGCAGCGCATCTGCTTGGGATTAACCGTAATACATTGCGGAAGAAGATTCGGGAACTCGATATTCAGGTCATGCGTGGGCTGAAATAACAGGCATCCAGACAACTTACACTGATGTAATCCGGCAACATTGTTGTTGAACGGTATCTCTTGCCGATACAGAATGTCGCCCTGCCGCAAGGGAGCGTGGCGGATTAGGCACATGACCGGACGCAAACGTCGACAGTATCGACACCGGTTGCCGCCGCTCGGGAAACAGGATGACGGCCACGGATCGGATCGATAGATCAGCGAGCTGGGAGGATCGGCTTTGGCGGCTGGTCGGCCGTCGCGGGTTCTCGGCCGGCGTATCGGTCGGCTTGGTCGTGGCGGCTGTCTTGCTCGGCTCCTTCACTTACATGCTGCTGACCGGCCTGACGCCGTTCGCCCCCACACGCGTCATTCTGATCTCGCTCCTGCTGGCGAATCTGACCATCGTCCTGGTCCTGTTCGGGCTGATCTCGTGGCGCGTCATCCGGCTGATCATGGCGCGCGTCAGTGGCACGACGGGCGCCAAGCTTCATGCCCGCCTCGTCACCATGTTCGCCATTGTGGCGGTGATGCCAGCCATCATCGTGGCCGCCTTCGCGGCCATGACTCTGAACCGCGGCCTCGACACCTGGTTCAGCGAGCGCGTGCAGTTGATCATTTCCAATGCCGAGACGGTCGCCGAGGCTTATTTGAGCGAGCATCACCATGTGCTACGCGGCGACTCGCTTGCCATGGCCAACGACATCAACCGCAACTCAGGGCTTCTTTCCAGCAATCCGGGCCTGTTCTTCCAGCTGGTTTCGGACCAGATGCATTTGCGCGCCCTGAATGGTGCCTATCTGATCAATTCCGATGGCCGGATTCTGACCAAGGCGCGCGGCAGCGTCGAACTGGGCATGCCGGCGGATGAACTTTTCGATGTGGCCCGAAAGGGCGATGCGGCACTCTTTACCGTCGAAGACCATAGCCAGGTAAGAGCCTTGGTGACGATCCCGACGCTCGACGATACCTATCTCTATGTCGCACGTCTGGTTGATGCGCGCGTACTCGATCACCTGGCCGAGACGCGCGCGGCGGTCGATGAATATGAAAGCCTCGAAAGCCGCCGTATCCAGTTCCAGGTCACCTTTGCTTTGATCTACGTGATATTCTCGCTGATCATGCTGCTCGCGGCCATATGGTTGGGGCTCTGGGCCGCGAACCGCATCGTCGATCCGATATCGGAGCTTGTTCGCGCAGCCGAACGCGTCAGTGCCGGCGATCTGCGCGCCCGGGTGAATGTTGGTCAGACCGGCGACGAGCTCGACATGCTGACCAGCGCCTTTAACCGGATGACGAGCCAGCTCGAAAGCCAGCGCAATGACCTGATCGCGGCGAACCATCAGCTCGACGAGCGCCGCCAGTTCACGGAAGCGGTCCTGTCGGGCGTCAGTGCCGGCGTGTTGGGACTCGACAATGAAGGGCGTATTACCCACGCAAACAGGGCGGCCCAGCGTTTCTTCGGAAAGCCGGAGGCCGGCATGATCGGTCGCGACATCACCGCCGCGGCACCGGAAATGGCCACGGTCGTCATCGATGCACGCGCCCATCCGGAGCGCCGGGCGCAGGCGCAGATCATGATCGCGAGCGAAGGCCAGGATCGCACACTGAATTTGCGCATCACGCGCGAAGTCACCGACTCGGGACAGGGCGGTTTCGTTCTGACCTTCGACGATATCACCGAGCTTGTACGGGCGCAGCGTACGTCCGCCTGGGCCGATGTGGCGCGTCGTATTGCCCATGAGATCAAGAATCCGCTGACGCCGATTCAACTGTCGGCCGAGCGTCTGCGCCGCAAATATGGCAAGGAGATCAAGTCCGACCCCGAGATATTCGAGCAGTGCACGGCAACGATCATTCGTCAGGTGGCGGATATCGGCCGAATGGTCGATGAATTCTCGTCCTTCGCACGCATGCCCGTGGCCGCCATGAAGCCGCTTGAAATCAACGAAATTCTTCGTCAATCGGTGTTCCTGCAGCGCGTCGGTCATCCAGACATCGAATACCGGATGGAGATGCCGGACGATCCCGTCATCCTGGAATGCGACGGGCGTCTGGTCAGCCAGGCATTGACGAACATCCTGAAGAATGCGGCCGAGGCGATCCGCGGAAACGACGACGATGACGAGGATGGACGTGCAGCGGTGCCGTCGGGCGACAGCAAGATTGGTCGCATCGAGATTGCGCTGACAATGGAAGATGACGATGTCGAGATCGTTGTAACCGATTCAGGTTGCGGGCTTCCCGAGACAGACCGGACGCGTCTGACCGAGCCCTATATGACGACACGCTCCAAGGGCACGGGCCTCGGTCTTGCGATCGTCAACAAGGTGATGGAAGAGCATGGCGGCGAATTGATTCTGGAAGATGCGCCGCGGAGCGACGGTTGGGACTCGGGCGCGCGCGTGAAACTGGTATTCCCGCGCCGCCGCGTGGTGGGACAGGATGAGACGTCGTCTGGCGACGCAGCAGATAGCGCCGCGGGCACGAATGAAGTGAAAGAGGCTGTGAATGGCGTCTGATATTCTTATCGTCGACGACGAGGGGGACATCCGCGAACTGGTTGCGGGCATCCTGAACGATGAAGGCTACGACACCCGCAGCGCCGCCGACAGCGATCGCGCGCTGGCGGCGTTGGAGGCGCGTCGTCCGGGGCTGGTCATCCTCGATATCTGGCTGCAGGGTAGCAAGCTCGATGGTCTCGAACTTCTCGATATCATTCGGGAGCGTCATCCCGAAGTGCCGGTTGTAATCATCAGCGGTCACGGCAATATCGAAACCGCGGTGTCGGCCATCAAGAAGGGTGCCTACGATTTCATCGAAAAGCCATTCAAGGCCGACCGCCTGATCCTGATCGTGCGCCGCGCCCTGGAGGCATTCCGTCTGCGCCGCGAGAACAGCGAGTTGCGCGCCCGCGCCGGCGATGACACGACCCTGATCGGCTTTTCGCCCGCCATGGCACAGGTGCGCCAGACCATCGACAAGGTGGCACCGACCGGCAGCCGTGTGCTGATCACGGGTCCGTCCGGTTGCGGCAAGGAGGTTGTCGCAAGGCTTCTCCATGCGCGCTCGCGACGTGCCGTCAACGCATTCGTGGCGATCAACGCGGCCAACATGGCGCCCGAACGGATGGAAGTGGAACTGTTCGGCACGGAGGAGAGCGCCGCCGGGCCGCGTAAGGTCGGTGTGTTTGAACAGGCGCATGGCGGCACGCTGTTTCTCGATGAAGTTGCTGAGATGCCGATCGAAACGCAGAGCAAGATTCTGCGTGTCCTGGTCGACCAGACTTTCGAGCGCGTCGGCGGCGGTCCGAAGGTCAAGGTCGATGTGCGCGTTGTTTCCTCGTCGAGCCGCGACCTGCTCGACGAGATCGCCAGAGGCCGGCTGCGTGAAGACCTGTTTCATCGCCTGAATGTCGTGCCGATTGCCGTGCCGCCGCTCTCGGCCCGGCGCGAGGATATTCCGCTGCTGGTCGAATATTTCATGGGCCAGATATCGAACGCGACCGGTCTGCCGCCGCGCCGTATTTCGGAAGATGCGCTGGCTGCGCTGCAGGCCCATGACTGGCCAGGCAATGTCCGCCAGCTCCGCAACAATATCGAGCGTCTGCTGATCCTGACATCGGGCGATCCCAATGCGGTGGTGACGGCCGACATGCTGCCTGCGGAAGTTGGGGCCTCGGCTCAGATGACGGTCAACGGCGCCGGCGGAGACCACATCATGGCGCTTCCCTTGCGTGAAGCGCGTGAAACCTTCGAGCGTGAATATCTGATGGCACAGATCAGCCGCTTCGGCGGCAATATCTCGCGGACGGCTGCTTTCATCGGCATGGAGCGCTCGGCGCTCCATCGCAAACTGAAATCGCTCGGCGTCGCGACCGCCAATCGGCTCGACATGCCGGCATGACCCTTTCGCGAACCGAGGCGAGACCATGAAAGTCATCATTTGCGGCGCCGGTCAGGTCGGCTTTGGCATCGCGCGTCAGCTCGCGGCCGAACAGAACGACGTGACGGTCATTGATCAGTCGCCCCAGCTTGTGCATCAGATATCCGACGCACTCGATGTGCGCGCGATCGTGGGGCATGGCGCCCATCCCGATGTGCTGGAGCGCGCCGGTGCGGCGTCGGCCGACATGCTGATTGCCGTGACCTTTCACGACGAAGTCAACATGATCGCCTGCCAGGTGGCGCATTCGCTGTTCCATTTGCCGACCAAGATCGCACGTATCCGCGCGCAGTCCTATCTGCAGCCCGGCTTTCAGGATCTTTTCTCGCAGGATCATCTGCCGATCGACGTCGTGATCTCGCCGGAGCTTGAAGTCGGCCGGGCCGTGTTGCGCCGTCTCGCCATTCCGGGTGCACTCGACATTCTGAATTTCGCCGACGGCAAGGTCAGTGTCGTCGGTGTGTCGCTGGAGGAAGACTGCCCGATCGTCAACACGCCGCTGCGCCAGTTGACCGATCTCTTTCCGGATCTCCGCTCCCGCGTCGTCGGCATCGTGCGCGGCGGCGAGCTTTTTGTTCCGCAGAGCGACGACCAGATGCTGGTCGGCGACGAGGCCTATTTTGCCGCCGACGTACGCGACGTGCGCCGGACGCTCGGCATTTTTGGCCATGAGGAAAGGACTGCGCGCCGGGTCATCATTGTCGGCGCCGGCAATATCGGTCTCTATGTCGCCCGCGAGCTCGAGGAAAATCATCCAGGCGTCCGCGTCAAGGTCATCGAGAGCGATCGCGAGCGTGCGATCCATGTTGCCGACAGGCTGAAGCGCACCATTGTGCTGCACGGCGACGGGCTCGATCCCGAGTTGTTGCAGGAGGCCGGTATCGGGGAAACCGAAATCATGGTGACGCTGACCAACAGCGATCAGGCGAACATCCTCTCCTGCGTTGTGGCCAAGCGTGAAGGCTGCTCGCGCACCATGGCGCTGATTAACAACAACACCTATGCCCCGCTGATGCGTTCGCTCGGCATCGACGCGTTCATCGATCCGCGCGGCACCACCGTCTCGACAGTATTGCAGCATGTGCGCCGCGGTCGCATCCGTGGACTTCAGTCGGTGCATGACGGTGCCGCCGAGATCATCGAGGCCGAAGCGCTGGAAACCTCGCCGCTGGTCGGCCAGCCGCTGCGCGAAGTCAATCTGCCGGACGGCATTCTGGTCGGCGCGGTCATTCGCGACGGCGAGGTGATCATCCCGCGTGGCAGCACGGAAATCGAGGCGGGCGACCGTGTCGTAATCTTTGCGCGGTCCGATCAGGTGAAGAAGGTCGAACAGATGTTCCGCGTCAGCCTCGAGTTCTTCTGAAGGTCAAGGACTTGTCCCGTATCGCTTATGTCAACGGCCGCTACCTGCGCCATGCCGAGGCGGCGGTTCACATCGAGGACCGCGGCTACCAGTTCGCCGACGGCATCTACGAAGTCTGCGGTCTGCGCGATGGGCGTTTCATGGACGAGGCGCTGCATCTTCAGCGTCTTGCGCGCTCGCTGAGCGAACTGCGCATCGCCATGCCGATGCCGGAGACGGCGCTGCGCCATGTCCTGCGCGAGGTCGTACGACGAAACCGCATTTCGAACGGCCTTGTCTACATTCAGGTGACGCGCGGCGTCGCCCCGCGCGATCACCCGTTTCCGGCGATCCCCGTGCTGCCGGCCCTTGTTGTGACGGCAAAGCGCCTCAATGCGGCGCGGATTGCCGCGGCCGTCGAAAAGGGCGTCGCGGTGATGACCATGCCGGACATCCGCTGGGCCCGTCGCGACATCAAGTCGGTGGCGCTGCTGCCCAACATTCTGGCCAAACAGGCCGCCCGCGAGGCCGGCGCCTATGAGGCCTGGCTGGTCGATCCCGAGGGCTTCGTGACCGAGGGCGCCTCGACCAATGCCTGGATCGTCGACCGCGACGGCCGCTTGATCACCCGGCTGGCTGGCCACGACATCCTGAACGGCGTCACGCGCCAGGTCCTGCTTGAAGCCGCCAGGGCCGAGGGGATCGAGGTCGTCGAGCGGCCGTTCACGCCCGACGAGGCCCGATCGGCTCGCGAAGCCTTCATCAGCGCCTCCTCAGCGATTATCATTCCGGTGGTCCGGATCGACGGCCAGCCCGTAGGAAATGGGGAGCCCGGATCGCTGACGCTTCGCTTGCGCGAAGCCTATCGGCGCGTCGGGCGCCTGACCTGAGTCCGGAAACCGCCCGAATGGATGGGTGCCTGGGCGGAATCGTTCCGATTGCGGGTGCGAAAGCCAATTTCGCACTTGCAGCATGAATTGAAACGCCCGACTGTAGAACTGAGAGCCGCAGCCCCTCGCCATGCCTCGGCCGGGGTGCCAACAAAAAGCCGGTCCGCGCGGCGAAGGCCCGGCCCCATCGACCGACAAATGGGGTTTACCCATGAACGAGAAGACCCATAACCTCCAGGACACCTTCCTGAACCATGTGCGCAAGCACAAGACGACGCTGACCATCTTCCTGGTCAACGGCGTCAAGCTTCAGGGCGTTGTCACCTGGTTCGACAACTTTTGTGTGTTGCTCCGCCGGGACGGCCATTCGCAGCTCGTGTATAAGCACGCCATATCCACCATCATGCCGGCCCAGCCCGTTCAGCTATTCGAACCCGAAACGAACGGCGAGGAGGCCTGAAGAGACCGCGATTGAACGACGAAACTGAGATCGGCCATGGCGGGCGCAAACGCGCCGAACGCGGTTCCGGCCTGAAGCCGAAGCAACCGACGCGGGCCTTTGTTCTGGTCCCCTGGCTGAAATCCCGCCCCAAAGGCGAGGGCAAGGGCGCTCGCTCGCCGGAATCGCGTCTCGATGAGGCGGTCGGGCTTGCCGCCGCCATTGCGCTCGATGTCGTCGGCAGCGCGGTCGTCCCGCTGGCCAATCCGCGGCCAGCCACCCTGTTCGGCGAGGGCAAGGTCGAGGAACTGAAAGGCCAGTTCGCCGAACTGCGGGTCGAACTCGTCATCGTCGACGGACCGCTCGGTCCCGGTCAGCAGCGCAATCTCGAAAAGGCCTGGAACCTGAAGGTGCTCGACCGCACCGGCCTGATCCTCGAGATCTTCGGCGAGCGCGCCGGCACGCGCGAGGGCACCCTGCAGGTCGAGCTCGCCCACCTCAACTACCAGAAAACCCGACTCGTCCGCAGCTGGACCCACCTCGAGCGCCAGCGCGGCGGCTTCGGCTTTCTCGGCGGCCCCGGCGAAACCCAGATCGAGGCCGACCGCCGCCTGATCCAGGAACGTATCGCCAAGCTCGAGCGCCAGCTCGAAACGGTCAAACGCACCCGCGAACTGCACCGCAAGACCCGCCGCGAGGCGCCTTACCCGGTCGTCGCGCTGGTCGGCTACACCAATGCCGGCAAGTCGACGCTCTTCAACCGGCTGACCGAAGCCGGCGTCTTCGCCGAAAACCTGCTCTTCGCGACCCTCGATCCCACCATGCGCGCATTGCTGCTGCCGAGCGGCCGCAAGATCATCCTGTCCGACACGGTCGGCTTCATTTCCGATCTGCCGACGCATCTGGTCGCCGCCTTCCGTGCCACGCTCGAAGAGGTGCTGGAAGCCGAAGTGATCCTTCATGTTCGCGACGCGGCGCATGAGGAAACCGAACTGCAGAAGAAGGACGTCGAACAGGTGCTGGCCTCGCTCGGCGTGACGAAGGAATCCTCCGCCGCCAGCGGTCAGCATGTCGTCGATGTGTTGAACAAGATCGATCTGCTCGACGAAGCCGGCGCCGCCGCGCTCAACGCGGCTGCCCGCGCGCCGCTCGCGGTCGCTGTGTCGGCGCTGACGGGGCAGGGTGTGCCCCAACTGCTGCAGCTGATCGACAGTCTGATCGTCGACGACGAGCGGATGGTCGCTTTCGACATGCCGGCGGGTGAAGGCGAGGCAATCGCCTGGCTCCATGCCCACGCCCATGTCCGCCAGCGCGAGGATCGCGACGACGGCGTCGTCCGTCTCGAAATCGGCATGACGCCGATCATGACCGGACGCTTCGAAAAGCGCTTTCCGGATCTGGCGCGCCGCCTCGGCGAAGCCGCGATCGACACAATCGAAGCGGCAGAGTAGAGCAGCGAATGTCAACCCTCGCGGATCAGGTGACCGCCTTGATGCGGGAAGTCGCGGCACGCGAAATCATGCCGCGTTTCCGGGCGCTGGCCGAAAGCGACATTGAGGAAAAATCGAAGGGCGATCTGGTGACGGTCGCCGACCGCGCGTCGGAACGCTGGCTGACGCCGCGCCTTGAGGCGCTGGTGTCCGGCTCGCATGTGCTGGGCGAGGAGGCCGCTGCCGCCGATCCGGCGCTGCTTGATCGGCTGGCCGATGACCGGGCACTCTGGACGGTCGACCCGGTCGACGGCACAGGAAATTTCGTTGCCGGCCGCGAGACCTTCGGCGTCATGATCGCGCTGACGGAGAGGGGCGAAACGACCCACGCCTGGATATATCTTCCGGTCACGGATGAAGTCGCTGTGGCCGAGCGCGGCGCCGGCGCCTTCTGGATGGCCGGGGGCTCGACGGCACGCATGGCTTCGGGGCGCGCGGCGCCTGCCGCCGCCGATCAATCGGCAAGTTTCTATGTCCGCTTCATGCCGGACGACTGGAAGGGACCGATCGAGCGGCATGCCGGCGGCATCGGTCGCAAGGAATCCAATCTCTGCTCGGCCTTCGACTACACATCGGTCGCGCGCGGCCGCCACGATTTCGTCACCTATTACCGCATGCTGCCCTGGGATCACGCACCGGGCACGCTGATCCTGCGCGAAGCGGGTGGTGTAGTGCGCGACATCGAAACCGGTCTCGACTATGCGCCCCGCACCTTGAAAGGCCCACATCTCGTAGCGCGCGACGAGGACAGCTGGGAACAGACGGCAGCCCGCATCCGCGCGCTGCGCGCGCATCTCTAAGGCTGTTCCAGGAAAAGTGGAATCCGGTTTTCGGTCCGGAATTCCGCAAGAGCAAGAAGGCTGGAGCGACATCTCGCTCTAACGCCGTTCCTCGCCCTTGGCCTCATCCCACAAGGCGTCCATTTCCTCAAGCGTCGAGTCCTCGGGGCGCCTGCCTGCGGCCGCGAGCTTTTCCTCTATCCGCCCGAACCGCCGTCGGAACTTGGCGTTGGCGCGCCGCAGAGCGGCTTCCGGATCGATCTTCAGATGCCGCGCCAGATTGGCATAGACGAACAACAGGTCGCCCATCTCGTCTTCCAGCCGGTCGGCATCGCCGCCCTTGGCGATTTCTTCCGAAAGCTCCAGCATCTCCTCGTTGAGCTTCTCGATCACCATGCGCGTCTCGGGCCAGTCGAAGCCGACCCGTGCAGCGCGGTTCTGCAACTTGACCGCGCGCGACAGCGCGGGCAGGGCGAGCGGCACGTCGTCGAGAATGCTCGTCGCCCCGCCGCCCTTGGCGGCGCGTTCCTCGGCCTTGATCTCTTCCCAGCGCTCCTTGACGGCGCCGGCCGCCCGCTGCGTTTCGTCGCCGAAGACATGCGGATGCCGCCTGACCATCTTGTCGGAAATGGCCTGCGCCACATCGTCGAAGCCGAACGATCCCTGTTCGGCGGCCATCTGCGCATGGAAAACCACTTGCAGCAGCAGGTCGCCGAGTTCGTCCTTCAGCTCGCCCATGTCGGCGCGCTCGATCGCCTCGGCGACTTCATAGGCCTCCTCGATCGTGTAGCGGGCGATCGAGGCGAAATCCTGTTCGAGGTCCCAGGGGCAGCCGCCATTGGGGTCGCGCAGCCGCGCCATGATCCCGAGAAGCCTGTCGATGGGGCGCGCGCTCAAGATACCGTCTCCTAGTCGCCGCTGCGGTCGACGATGCCGCCGGCCGAGCCGACCTGCACCACGGCGGCCGCCGCATCCGCCGCATCATGCGGCTTGTGCTCGCCCTCGATTTCGCGAATGCGGTCGCGCAGCGCGTTCTGCGCCTTGCGGTCGAGCGGAAAGCCCCACATCACCGCCGCGGCCGCCAGCATGGTGATCGCAGGCAGCGTCACATACATCAGCATGAAATTGTCGAGTGTCTCGGGCGAATTGCCGCCGCCCGGCACGAAGCCGATCAGATCGAGCAGCGGATAGGTGATGCCGACCGCCAGCGCCGCGCCGATCTTGGCCGTCATGGTCAGTAGCGAATAATAAAGCCCCGTCCGCCGCTGGCCGGTTTCGAGATAGTCGGTGTCGATGACATCGGCCATGATCGAACGCAGCAGGAAGGAGCCCGCGCCATAGGCGATGCCGTAAAGCGAGTTACCGATGAACAGCCACCAGAATTCGCCGCGCGGGAAGAAGATCACCAGCGGCAGCGCCACCGCGCCATAGACCATGGCGATTGCCAGCGTCTTGTGCTTGCCGGCCATGTGGCTGAGGCGGATCCAGAACGGAATCCCGACAAAGCCGAAGATGAAATAGATCAGCAGCAGCAGGCTCGCATGCCGCGGCAGCTCCATCACATAGGCCGCGAAGAAGATATAGAGCGACCCGGTGATCGCCGGCGCGATATTGACCAGCAGATCGGCCACCAGCACCCGCTGCAGCAGCCGGTTGCGCGCGATGATGCCCCAGGCCTTCTGCCAGGGGATCTGCGCCTGTGGTGCGCTCTTGAACTCCGGTGCCTGCCAGACCGCGATGCCGACCGTGATCGGCAGCAGGATGAGAATGAACCAGCCCATCGCGGCGACCTTTTCGCGCCCGCCGGCGCCGTCTTCCGACATCCCCTCGATCACCGCCGGCAGCGCCAGCACCGCGAACATGCCGAGGATCAGCAGGAACTCGCGCACGCCCTGGATGGTCGAGCGTTCGTCATACTCGGCCGAAAGCTCGGCGCCCCACGACATGTGCGAAATCGTCAGCAGCGTCCAGCCGATATAGAGCACGAACATCCAGGCCGCGAGATAGACCCAGGTGACAGGCGGCGAGGGCATGAACAGCATGTAGCCCGCCAGCAGCAGGATCGGCGTCGACAGCACGATCCAGTGTCGCCGCCGTCCCCAGCGGCTCGGAAACCGGTCCGACACCATGCCCAGCACCGGGTCGGTGAACACGTCCCAGAAGCGCGCCAGCATGAACACCGTGCCCGCCACGGTGAGGCCGATGCCCATTTCGTGGCCATAGAAGGGCGGCAGATAGACCACGATCGGCAGCCCCAGCGCCGCCATGGGGATCGAGGGCAGGGCGAAGGCGCCGATCTGCCACCGCGTCACCTTTTTCTGTTGCTGCATGCGCTTCCCTTGGCCGCCGGCCAAACCGTTCCGCGTCCTTTGGACGTTCTTGTTGACGAATTGTCAGTCCGGCAAAGGAACCCGATTGCCGTTCATTTGTCTATCGTTTCCGGAGGGGCGGGCCGGGCCTCAGGCGAAATTTTCGTCGCCGACAAAGGGGTTGCTCCGCCGCTCGGCACCGAAGGTCGAAAGCGGCCCATGCCCCGGCACGAAGGTCACATCGTCGCCCAGCGGCCACAGCCGGGCCCGGATCGATTCGATCAGCGCGCCATGATCGCCGCGCGGCAGATCCGTGCGCCCGATCGAGCCCTGGAACAGCACGTCGCCGACCAGCGCCAGCCGCGACGGCGCGTGGAAGAAGATCACATGCCCGGGCGTGTGACCCGGGCAATGGCGCACATCGAAGGTCAGGCCGGCGACCTCCACCGTATCGCCGTTTTCGAGCCAGCGGTCCGGCAGGAAGGCACCGACGGGCGGAAACCCGTATTGCGCCGCCTGGCGCGGCAGCGCCTCGATCAGGAAGAGATCGTCCTTGTGCGGCCCCTCGATCGGCACGCCGAGTTCGCGCGCCAGATCGCCGGCCGCCGCCGCGTGGTCGAGATGGCCATGCGTCAGCAGGATCTTCTCGATGGTAACGCCGGTCTCGGCGGCTGCCGCCTTGATCCGGTCGAGATCGCCGCCGGGATCGCTGACGGCGCCGCGCATGTTTTCGTCGTTCCACACCAGCGTGCAGTTCTGCTGGAACGGCGTCACGGGAAGAATGGCGGCCTTGAGACTCATGGAACAACTCGCAGATTGGCAATATCGATGCCCGCAGGGTAGGGGCAGCGTTTCCTCTTGTCCAACCCGGTCGCGCGACAGGACCGCCGCACGCCGCTACTGCGCGGTATAGCCGCCATCGACGACCGTTTCGGCGCCGGTGACGAACTTGGCCTCGTCGGAAACGAGATAGAGAACCGCATAGGCGACGTCGTCGGGCGCACCCATATGACCGATCGGATGCGCCGCATCGGCCGCCTTGCGTCCTTCCGCCAGATCGCCGAGCGACTTCAGATGGTTCTCGACCATCGGCGTCCAGATATAGGCCGGGTGCACCGAATTGACGCGGATTCCCAGTTTCTCCCGTCCGCAATAAAGTGCGACGGCCTTGCTGTAGGTCGAGACCGCGCCCTTGGAGGCGCAATAGGCGCTGATATCGGCAATGCCGACAAGCCCGGCGATCGACGACAGGTTGACGATCGAACCCGTGCCCGGATTGGCCGCCATCATCGTCCGCATCGCGTGTTTGGTGCCCAGGAACACGCCGTCGAGATTGATCGACATCAGCCAGCGCCAGCTTTCCAGCGTCTGTTCATGCGGCGGGCAGGCGCGAACGACGCCGGCATTGTTGACCAGCGCATCGAGCCGGCCATGCGCGGCGACGGTCTGTTTCATCACCTCTTCCCAGGCGCCTTCGTCGGCGACGTCGTGATGCAGATAGAGCGCATCGCCGCCCGCCTTGCGGATGCTGGCCGCCACCGCTTCGCCTTCGGCATCTTTCAGATCGGTCAGCACGACCCGGGCGCCCTCGCGGGCGAGCAGCCGTGCTGTCGCTTCGCCGAGCCCCATGGCGGCGCCCGTGACCATGCAAACCTTCTTTTCGACGCGTCCCATCTGCTTCTCCCGGGTTCGAGGATGAGGCCGCATCGTGCGATGCGGCGCTGGATTGCTCATGTTGCGGCAGTTCTTTCGGCGAGATAGGCCACCGCGCCGCCCAGCGTGGTGAGCTGGATCGCATCGGCCTCGGGAATTTCCACGCCCAGCCGCTGATGCAGCGCGATCAGCAGATTCATGATGTCCATGGAATCGAGATCCACGGCATCGCGCAGATCGGCCGTGTCCGGCACGCCCGCAAGATCGATATCGGGCGCGATGGACATCAGTTCCTCGATGAAGATCTGGCGTAATTCCTGGTCTGTCACAATGCCTCCGGAACCTGCAGCAGTTTTTCGATTTCGCGCAGAAACAATGCGCCGCGCCGGCCGTCGCTGACGCGGTGATCGGCGGCCAGCGTGGCGCAGACGGCCGGCACCGCATCGACGCCGTTTTCGGTCGCAAGCGGACGCAGCGCCACGGTGCCGAAGCCGACGATCGCGACCTGCGGCGGGTAGATGACGCCATAGACCGTGTCGACGCCGCGCTCGCCGAGGCTGGTGACCGTGATGCCGGCATCGGTGAATTCCGAACTGCGCAGCCTGCCGCTGCGCACGCGCGCCACCAGGTCGCGCGCCCTGGCCATCAGTTCTTCCAGCGACAGCCGGTCGACATCATGCAGCGCCGGCGCGACGAGGCCGCCGCCGCGCATCGCCACCGCCATGCCGACATGGACGGCAGCGGCCGGCGCGAAGGCCTCGTTCTCGTAGCGCCCGTTGAATTCGGGAAACCGCGTCAGCGCCAGCGCTGTGGCCTTGAGCAGCAGCATGCCGATCAGCACCCGCTCTTCGGGCGGACGTTGTGCGTTGATTGCGTCGAGCCAGCCGCTGGCCACGCGCATGTCGATCGTGTGGCTGAGATAGTAATGCGGAATTTCGCGCTTCGACCGCGACATGGCGGCCGCGATCGCCTTGCGCATCTCCTCGACATCGAAGCCGCGCCGCGCCGGTCCCGCCGTGTCGGCGGTCTTTGCCGGGGCGGCCGGGCGCGCGCCGGTCACGTCGTCGCGCACCACCGCGCCGTCGGGGCCCGTGCCCCGGATGCCGGCGAGATCGATGCCGCGTTCGGCCGCAAGCTGCCGTGCCGCCGGCGAAGCCCGGACCCGGCTGGCGACTGCCGCTTCTGCGGCCGGCGCAGCCTTTGCGGCCGGCGCCGGGGTCTTGCGCGGTGCTTCCGGCGCGGCGGGTGTTTCGGCCGCCGGTACAGACGGCTCTTCGGACGGCGTTTCGACGGGCGTTTCGGGTGCCGCTTCGGCGGCAGCTTCGGCCGCTTCGGCTTTCCCGGCAACCCCTGCCGCACCGTCGAGTTCGGCCAGCGGCGCGCCGACGGCAACCGTGTCGCCCGGCGCGGCCAGCAGCCGGGCGATCGTCCCGCTCTCGAAGATCTCGATCTCGATGGCGCCTTTCTGGGTCTCGACCACGGCGACGATGTCGCCGCGGCTGACATGGTCGCCGGGCTTGACGTCCCATTCGACCAGCACGCCGTCATCCATGTCGGCGCCGAGCGAGGGCATCTTGAAAATGCTCACGCGGGCCCTCCCTTTTTACCCAGCGCGGCGCGGGCGGCGGCAACGATGGCGGGCACCTGCGGCAACGCGGCCTCTTCGAGATGCCGCGGGTAGGGGATCGGCACCTCGGCCGCGCAGACCCGGCCCACCGGCGCATCCAGCTCCCAGAAGGCCTCTTCCATGATCTGCGCCGAGATTTCGGCGGCAAGACTGCCGGTCCGCCAGCCCTCATCGACGATCACGGCGCGCCGCGTCTTGCGCACCGACGAAAGGAAGGTCGCGCTGTCGAGCGGCCGCAGCACCCGGAGGTCGACGACTTCGGCCTCGATGCCGTCTTCGGCCAGCAGCGCCGCCGCATCCAGCGTCTTCCACAGGCTGCCGCCATGGCTGATCAGCGTGATGTCGCGGCCTTCGCGGCGGATTGCGGCCGAACGCAGATCGACGGCGGCATTGCGGTCCAGCGGGCCTTTCCGGTTGTAGAGCATCACATGCTCGAAAAGGATCACCGGGTCTGGGTCCTCAAGCGCAGGCGCCAGCATCGAATAGACATCCTGCACGGTCGCCGGCGCCAGCACGCGCAGCCCCGGCACATGCGCATACCAGTTTTCGAGACTGTGCGAATGCTGCGCCGCCAGCTGCCGCCCGGCGCCGGTCGCCATCCGGATCACCACGGGCACGTTGAACTGCCCGCCCGACATGTGCCGCAGCGTGGCCGCGTTGTTGACGATCTGGTCGAGCGCCAGCAGGCTGAAATTGACGGTCATGATCTCGACGATCGGCCGCATCCCGCCCATCGCCGCGCCGATGCCGGCACCGGTGAAGCCCGATTCCGAAAGCGGCGTGTCGCGCACCCGCTCGGGACCGAATGTCTCCAGCAACCCCTTGGTCACCGCATAGGTGCCGCCATAATGGCCGACATCCTCGCCCATGATGAAGACGCGCGAATCCGCCGCCATGGCGTCGTGAATGGCGGCCCCCGCGGCCTCGCGATAGGTGATCTCCTCGCTCACGGCGCGGCCCCCACATGCTCGAGCAATGTCTCGACCGCCTCCCATTCGCTGGCTTCGGCAAAGGCGACCGCCGCCTCGATTTCCTGCGCCACTTCGGCTTCGATCGCATCGACATCGTCCTGATGCAGGATGCCGGCATCGAGCACCCAGCCCTGGAAGCGCACGATCGGGCCTTTCTTCTCCCATTCCCGGACTTCGTCCTTGGAGCGGTAGAGCTGCGGATCGAACATCGAATGGGCGCGGAAGCGATAGGTCCGGCATTCGAGGAAATAGGGCCCGTCGCCGGCCCGCACGGCGGCCACGGCGCGCCGCGCAGCGGCTTCCACCTCGACGATGTTCATGCCGTCGACTGTCTCCGACGGCATGCGATAGCTGGCCGCCTTGGCGTGAATGTCGGTTTCCGATTCCGAGAGATCGAGCCTTGTGCCCATCGCATAGAAATTGTTCTCGCAGACGAACAGCACCGGCAGTTTCCAAAGCGCGGCGAGATTCATGCTTTCGTGAAACTCGCCTTCGGCGGCGGCGCCTTCGCCGAAGAAGCAGGCTGTCACACGCGCCCGGCCCTGCATCCGGTCGGCAAGCGCAAGCCCCACCGCCATCGGCAGGCCGCCGCCGACAATGGCATTGCCGCCGATAAACCGCTTCTCGGCATCGAAGATATGCATCGACCCGCCACGGCCGCCGGAACAGCCGTCGCGCTTGCCATACATTTCCGCCATCACCTGGTTCATCGGCAGGCCGCGCGCCAGCGCATGTCCATGCTCGCGATAGGTGGCCAGAACGGCGTCGTCGTCTTCCAGCGCGTCCATCACGCCGGCCGCAATCGCTTCCTCGCCGATATAGAGATGCAGGAAGCCGCGTATCTTTTCCTGCGTATAGAGTTCGGCACACTTCTCCTCGAACCGGCGAATGCGGATCATCTGCTTCAGCAGGTGCAGGCAATGTGCGCGTGTCAGGCGGGGATGTGGCGCCTCGGCTTTGCCGGCACTCATGCGAATGCCTCCAGTGTCGAGGTATCGCCTTCGGGAAGCCCGAGCTCGCGCGCCTTCAGCAGCCGGCGCATGATCTTGCCGCTGCGCGTCTTGGGCAGGCTGTCGGCGATGGCGATGATGCGCGGTGCGACGGCCGGCCCGAGCCGCTTGCGCGCATGCGCCATGATCTCCTTTTCGAGTTCGGCGCTGGCCTCATGGCCGCGATGAAGCGTCACGAAGGCTTTGACGATTTCGCCGGCCCGTTCGTCGGGCACGCCGATCGCGGCCGCTTCGGCGACGGCAGGATGTTCCACCAGCGCGCTCTCGACCTCGAACGGACCGATGAAATGCCCGGATGATTTGATCATGTCGTCGGCGCGGCCGACGAACCAGAAATAGCCGTCGGCGTCGCGGCTGGCGAGATCCTCTGTCAGATACCAGCCATCGGCGAAACACTTGCGGTAGCGTTCTTCCTCGCCGAGATAGCCGCGGAACATCGACGGCCAGCCGCTGCGCAGCGCCAGTTCGCCGGGTGTGTCGGGGTCGGTGATTTCCCGCACGCCGCCATCCGGCAGACGTTCCACGATCCCGGCCGTGATGCCGGGCAGGGGGCGGCCCATCGATCCGGGCTTGATGTCGCCGCTGGCATAATTGGCCAGCATGATCGCGCCGGTCTCGGTCTGCCACCAATTGTCGTGAAAGGCGCGGCCGAAAACCGCCTGGCTCCACAGCACGGCCTCGGCATTGAGTGGCTCGCCGACGCTGGCCAGAAAGCGCAGCGCCGAGAGATCGTATTTTGCCGCCAGTTCGGCGCCGGCCCGCATCAGCATGCGAATGGCCGTCGGCGCGCTGTACCAGACCGAAACCTTCTGATCCTGCAGGATCTGATACCAGCGCGCGGCATCGAACTCGGCCTCGTCGACGATCATCGTCGTCTGGTTGGTGAGCGGCGCGATGATCCCGTAGGACGTCCCGGTCACCCAGCCGGGATCGGCGGTGCACCAGACGATGTCGTCCGGATGCAGGTCGAGCGCCAGCTTGCCGGAAATGTGATGCGCGAGCACGGCCTGGTGCACATGGATGGCGCCTTTCGGCTTGCCGGTCGTGCCGCTGGTGAAATGCAGCAGTGCCGGGTCCTCCGGCACGGTCGCTGTGATTTCACTTCCGCCGTCCGCCTGCGCCATCAGCGTGTCGAAGGAATGGACGCCCTCCGGCAGCGCTTCGGAAACGGGCCCGACGATAAGCACATGCCGCAGCGCCGGAAGCTCCTGGCGAATGGGCGCGATCTTGCGCTTGTAGAAGGTCTCGGTGGTGACGAGCAGGCGGCAGGCGCCGATCTGCATGCGCGCCTTGACGGGCTCCGGACCGAATGCGGGGAAGAGCGGCGAATAGACGGCGCCGGCCTTCAGCGTTCCCAGCACCGCCGCATAGAGTTCGGGCACGCGGCCCAGCAGCGAAAAGACGCGGTCGCCTTTCTCGATCCCGAGCCGATGGAGCAGGGCGGCGAAGCGGTCGCTCAGCTCCTTGAGTTCCGCATAGCGGATCGGCCGCACCGTCCCGTCTTTGGCGATCCAGCGAATGGCCGTCTTGTCGCCGGCGCCATGCTGCACATGCCGGTCCACGGCTTCATGGGCGATGTTGAGTTTGCCGCCGGGAAGCCCGTCGAGCTCGGCCGCGGCATCCGCCCAGCGAAACCGGTCGCACAGCGCCTGGTAGTCCTCGACATTGGGTGGCCGGTCGGGCGAAGGCGCCTGATGGATGATCGGATGTCCTGCCATGCTGATCCTCCCGCGCGGCGGCGCCGCGATCCGCATGGATGATGGGCGGTTGTCGCGTTGCGATCAACGCGGCATCCAGTCCTGCGACAGCACGTCACTCGGACGGCAACGCCGACGGCTGTCAGGACGAATTGGTCTGGCGCGGCACTGCAGATGAGCCGCGGCAGGGGTGTCGCCGCGTGCCTTGGTCGAAGCCGTCTGGCGTTTCGCATAGAAAGCGAATCTTGCCGGTCTGTAAGTTATTGAAATTTCTGGAGGGGATGTCGCCTGGAATATGAATCTATTCGCACAAAAGTTGAATCCATTGACCTTCCGTTGCGCAGAAAATGAATCAAAGGCTCAGCTACAACGATCGCGGTAGCCGGTCAGGTCAACGTCGAGACACAACCCATTGAATTTCAAGCCTTTCCGGCTTTGGCGGTTTTCGAAACACGGATGGTGCTCGTCTTGCTCAACCGCCACGCCAAAGCATTCAACAGGCTGAGATCAAACGGGTCTCCGGGACATCCTCGCTTCGTTTAGCGGAAGCGACAACGTCAGCATAAAGTGGCGCTGCCATGTCCGCAACGCGGATGACACCTGCCGCGCCACAACGCCCGGCGAGGAACCTTGCCGCCGGAAGCACAATAGTGTGTGGATCGATGGCGAACATTGATACCCCTGGTTACGTGAACCATCGCGCGATCTTGTGGGACGGTGAGCCGAGCCTGTAGTAACGAGAGAATGTCCGCGCCCAGCCGAGATCCGGTGCGAATAGGCACAGATCCGACGTGATGGTTCTGGTTGTCTTGAATGGGGGATGACCGGTGACCTCTCCGGCGAGGACCGTCACACCGCGTTGAGCGAACTCATAGTCGTCAATGAAGGGCGCGGCGTCCAGTTTGGCGGATGATGGTGGAACACCGGCTCGTAGACACTCCAGATCGATGCAAAGTGACTTGAGCCACGCCAGTTCTTCGTTCAGATGTTCAGGACGCTGAACGCCGTCTCGTCCGACATAGATGAGCATATCTGTCCTCCGTGTTTGAGGGCAGGCTATCGGCACGACTAGAACACAACAAGAACAAAGATATGGGCGATATCCCGAGTCGGGGAATACTCCTAGCGAAAACATGAGGGATTACGCCAGTTTTCGAGATCACAAAGCCGGACTTTTTTGTTGAGTGCGGGTCTTACCTAAGCGGAGTGACGTCAACGGACTGCCGCTGCCCCCGGCCAAAGACTGGAGACTGGAATTTTCCAGCTTCAAACGGTCCAGCTTTCGGGGTCTGGTCAATCGCGGCAACGTTCGCCTGAAGCGTGGCCGGGGCGCTCTAATCCTATGACATTTTTGTGTAGCCCGCCGTAAAGATGTCCGTGCTAACCTGATCGCATGAAACGAAGCCTCGGCCGCCCTCGAAACAGGTGTGTCGCCCGCCGCCGTCACTGGCTCGCGGCGCTGCTGGCCTTTGCCGTGCTGTTGACGGGTGTCGCGGCGCCGATGACCGGCCTCAATATGATGATGTCGGCACACATGATGGCCGACAGCGGCACCGCGCCGCCTGCGGCGGATGCCATCACCGGGATGGCGGGGCCGTGCTGCGACGATTGCGATCGTGCCGACACGACAAGCTGCGACAGCTCGGCCCTCTGCATGACCGCTTGCGGCAAGCTGCCGCTTCAACTCGCCGCTGCCTCCGGATTTGTCCCGGCCAGGCATGCAATCAGGGCGGTTCGCGCGCCGGATATCGGCCGGGCCGATCTTTCTCCCTCTCCCTTGCGACGGCCTCCCAAAGCGGTGTGACACGCCGGCGCGCGGCTTTCCCGGCGCGCGTCCATCGTCACATCAGCTTCAGGAGAGTCTTATGGTTCGCTTACCCAAAGCGTCCGCGATCGCCGTGCTTGTAGCGGTTGCGGCGGCGGCCGGCATATGGAGCGTCGCCGGCGCGCAGTCTCAAGCTTATAAATTCGAGGCCGTGTCGGATGAAATATCTGTCGGCGAGGGCGTTCGGATCGAGGTCCGGTTGCTCGATCCCGACGGAAAGCCGGTACCGTCGGAGAACGTCGATGTCGTCTCGACGCGGCTCGATATGGGTCCCGACGGCATGGCGATGATGGATACACCGCTCACGCCGGTTCCCGCCGACAGCGCGGATGTCCTGGCCTTCGAAACGAAGATCGTGATGGCCGGCCGATGGGCGCTCACCATCGAAGTGGAAGTCGACGGTGTTCCGGCGCCCGTCAAGGGCGTCGTCATCTACACGGCCGTCGAGAAAAAAGCCGATGCAACCCCTGCCGCGCCAGCGGCAGGGGACCGAAAGATACGCTATTACCGTAACCCGATGGGCCTGCCCGACATATCGCCGGTGCCGAAGAAGGACTCGATGGGAATGGACTACATTCCCGTTTACGAGGATGAACTGGCGGGCACCGCCGGAACCGTCCGCGTCAGCGTCGAAAAGATGCAGCGCGCCGGCGTAAGGACCGTGGCGGTCGAGCGTCGCGATCTCGTCCGTCGGGTCCGGGGTGCGGGCACCGTGACGGCGGACGAAGCCCGCGTCGCGCTGGTGACCGCGCGTTTCGACGGCTTCGTCGAACGTCTCGATGTCCGCACGACAGGCGGTACGGTGGCGGCGGGCGAGCCGCTTCTGACGGCCTGGATCGAAAGCGACGAATTGCTGCGCAAGCAGGCCGACTATCTCTCGGCGTTGTCGCGCGGCGGCCGCGACATCGAGCGCGCCGCGCAAAACCTCCGCCTCTTCGGCATTTCCGACGCCACCATCGCCGAAATGGCGCGCACGCGCGCGCCGGCGCGGGTGGTGACCTTCGAGGCGCCGCTCGGCGGCACGGTCCTCGAAAAACCCTCGCTCGACGGCATGCGCTTTGCGGCCGGCGATACGCTCTTCCGGATCGCCGACCTGTCGACGCTCTGGGTGATGGCCGAAATCGCCGAACAGGACCTCGCGCTTGTCCGGCCCGGTCAGCACGCGCAATTGTCGATGCCGGCCATGCCCGGCGAAAGGCGCGTGGCGATTGTCGATTTCGTCTATCCCGATATCGACAGGACGACCCGCTCGGGCCGGGTCCGGCTCGTCGTGCCCAATGCGGACGGGCGCCTCAAGCTCGGCCATTTCGTGCGCGTCGAGATCGGAGCGCCGGTCGGCGACGAAGCGGCGCTCGCGGTTCCGGTTGCCTCCGTCATCGACGATGGTGCCCGCCAGATCGTCTTTGTCGCACGCGGCGACGGGCTTTTCGAACCGCGTGACGTTCGGCTCGGCGCTCGCGCCGGCGCCGATGTCGCGATCAAGGAGGGGCTTGCCGCCGGCGAGGAGATCGTCACCTCCGGCATCTTCCTGATCGATGCCGAGAGCAATCTCCAGACCGCGCTTTCGGTCTTCACGACGGAGGCGGCGGCGCCATGATCGCGGGCATCATCGGCTGGTCGGCGCGCAACGGCGTACTGGTGCTGATCGGCACGCTTTTTGCGATCGTCGCCGGCATTTACTCGATCGCGCGCATTCCGCTCGATGCGATACCGGACCTGTCGGACACGCAGGTGATCATCGTCACCGATTATCCCGGCCAGGCGCCGCAGGTTGTCGAGGACCAGGTGACCTTCCCGCTCGCGACCGCGATGCTCAACGTGCCGCGATCCAGTGTTGTGCGCGGCTTTTCCTTCTTCAGCGTTTCCTTCGTCTATATCATTTTCGAGGATGGCACCGATCTCTACTGGGCGCGAAGCCGCGTCCTCGAATATCTGAGCGCGGCATCGGAGCGCCTGCCCGACGGCGTCACGCCGGCACTCGGGCCGGACGCGACCGGTGTCGGTTGGGTCTATCAATATGCGCTGAAATCCTCGGAACTGAACCTTGCCGAACTCCGCTCGCTGCAGGACTGGCAGGTCCGCTTCGCCGTTTCGCGCGCCGAGGGCGTCGCCGAGGTCGCAACGGTGGGCGGCTTCGTCCGGCAATATGCGATCATCGTCGATCCGCTGCTGCTGAAAAGCACAGGGCTGACGCTGGCCGATATCGCCGGCGCGGTGCGGGCCAGCAACATGGATGTCGGCGGCCGCACCATCGAGCTTGCCGAAACCGAATTCATGATCCGTGGCCGCGGCTATCTCGGCGGCATCGAGGATATCGAAAGGATCGTGCTCCGCGCCGAGGGCGGCACGCCGCTGCTGTTGCGCGATGTGGCGCGCGTCGAACTCGCGCCCGACGAGCGGCGCGGCGTCGCCGAAATGGGCGGCGAGGGCGAAGCGGTTTCCGGCATCGCCCTGCAGCGCCATGGCGCCAATGCGCTCGAGGTCATTGAAAACGTCAAGCGCGAGCTGGCGGCGGTTGCGCCGAGCCTGCCCGGCAACACCGAAATCGTCGAGGTTTATGACCGCTCCGAGATCATCCGCCGCGCCATCGACACGCTGGTGCGCACGCTGGTCGAGGAAAGCATCGTCGTGGCGCTGGTCTGCTTCCTCTTTCTCTGGCATGCGCGCAGCGCGCTTGTTGCCGTCGTCACGCTGCCGGTCGGCATTCTGATGGCGCTGGCCGCGACCCATGCGCTCGGGATCCCGTCCAACATCATGAGCCTGGGCGGCATCGCGATCGCGATCGGCGCCATGGTCGATGCGGCGATCGTGATGGTCGAAAACGCCCACAAGCGGCTCGAACATGCGCCGCCCGGCGCCTCGCGCAGCGCTGTCATCATCGCGGCGGCGCAAGAGGTCGGCCCGGCGCTCTTTTTCAGCCTGCTGATCATCACCGTTTCCTTCCTGCCGATCTTCACGCTGGAGGCGCAGGAGGGCCGCCTCTTCAAGCCGCTTGCCGCGACCAAGACCTTCGCCATGGCGGCGGCGGCTCTGCTCTCGATCACGCTGGTGCCGGTGCTGATGACGCTCTTCATCCGTGGCCGGATCGTGCCGGAAGCCCGCAATCCGCTCAACAAGGCGCTGATCTGGCTCTACCGGCCGGTGATCGCGTTGGTGCTGCGCGCCCAGGGCGTCACCATCCTCGCCGCCGTTCTCGTGCTTGCCGTCACGGTGGTGCCGCTCAGCCGCATCGGTTCGGAATTCATGCCGAACCTCAACGAGGGGACGCTCTTCTACATGCCGACGACGCTGCCGGGTCTTTCGGTGACCAAGGCGGCCGAGCTGCTGCAGACGCAGAACCGGATCATCGCCGGTTTTCCCGAGGTCGCCTCGGTCTGGGGCAAGGCGGGCCGCGCCGATACGGCGACCGATCCGGCGCCGATGGAAATGTTCGAGACCATCATCAATCTGAAACCCGAACGCGACTGGCGGCCGGGCATGAATCTCGACAAGCTGATCGCCGAGATGGATGCCGCACTCCAGTTTCCGGGCGTCTCCAACGCCTGGACGATGCCCATCAAGGCCCGCATCGACATGCTATCGACCGGCATCCGCACGCCGGTCGGCGTCAAGATTTTCGGGCCCGACCTCGTCGAACTCGAACGGTTCGCCCGCGAGGTCGAAACCGTCCTGCGCGCCGTTCCCGGCACCTCGTCGGCTTATGCCGAGCGCGTCAATGGCGGTTATTTCCTCGACATCAAGCCCGACCGCGACCGCATCGCCCGCCACGGCCTCTCGATGGAAACGGTGCAGGAGACGATCGCGATGGCGCTGGGCGCCAAGGTCCTCACCACCACGGTCGAGGGCCGCGAGCGCTATGACGTGGTGCTGCGCTATCCGCAATCCGCGCGCGCCGATCCGGAGGCGATCGCGCGCGAGGTTTTCGTCACGACGCCCGCAGGGGCCGCCATTCCGCTCGGCGAGATCGCCGATATCACGCGGGCGCGCGGCCCCACCATGGTGCGCACCGAAAGCGGCCAGCCGGTCGTCTATGTCTTTGTCGATATCCGCGGTCGCGATCTCGGCGGCTATGTCGGCGAGGCGCGGCGCGTGGTTGCCGGCGAAATCGCGCTGCCGCCCGGCTACACGATCGCCTGGAGCGGCCAGTTCGAATATCTGGCGCGCGCCCAGCAGCGCCTTGCCGTCGTCATTCCGGTTACGCTGCTGGTGATTTTCCTCCTCCTCTATCTCAACTTCAAAGGGCTGACCGAAACCTTTATCGTGATGCTGTCGCTGCCCTTCGCGCTGGTCGGCGGCCTCTGGCTGATGGCGGCGCTGGATTTCAACATGAGCGTCGCGGCTGCTGTCGGTTTCATCGCGCTGGCGGGGGTTGCGGCCGAAACCGGCGTCGTGATGCTGCTCTATCTCGACCACGCCCTGCGGGATGCCAGGGCGCTGGCCGCAACCGGGGGCCGGGCCTTCACCCGCGCCGACCTCAACGGCGCGATCATGGAGGGTGCCGTCGGGCGCGTGCGGCCGAAAATGATGACCGTCATCACCATTATGGCGGGCCTGCTGCCGATCCTCTGGGCCACCGGCACCGGCGCCGAGGTGATGCAGCGCATCGCCGTGCCGATGATCGGCGGCATGGTGTCGTCCACCATCCTCACGCTGGTGGTGATCCCGGCGATCTATGCCATCGTCCACGGTATGAGGTTGCCCGATGACAACGCCGGAGGCGGCGGCTGAGCGCGAGTGAAAGCACCTCGATCGACCGCGCCCACCTCCACGCTTGGACAAGGGGCTCGACGATACGCCGCCCGACCGAGGACGCAAAATTAGAATTTTCCAGCTTCAAACGGTCCAGTTTCCGGGGAGCAGGTTATCGGCGTGGCTGTCTTCCTGATACGGATCAAAATGAAATACGAAGGTCCATGTCATCCCGCGCAGCAGGACAGCTTCGCCACATCCTTGTCGAAGGTCTGCGCGGCGAGCTTCAGCCCCTCGACCGTCGTGAGATAGGGGAAGATCGTCTCACCGAGGGCTTTCGCCGTCATCCCGAACTTCAGCGCCATGGCAAGGGTCTGAACACTGTCCGACCCTTCAGGCGCCATGATCACCCCGCCGAGCAGACGGTCGGTTTTTGTGTCTGCCAACAGCTTGATGACCCCTCGCGTGTCGCGTGCGGCGAGCGCGCGCGGCACGTTGTCGAGGCCGAGGACGGAGGTCTTCACCTCATATCCCGCGGCAATGGCCTGTTCCTCGGTCAGCCCGACGCCCGCCACCTGCGGGTCGGTGAACACCACCCAAGGCATGGCGGAATTGTCATAACGCTCCGCTCCGCCCATGGCGTTCGTCGCCGCGAGCTTTGCGCCATAGGCGGCCATGTAGACGAATTGATCGCGGTTGGTGACATCGCCCGCGCCATAGACGCCCGCCCGTGATGTCGCCATGTCGTCGCCAACCATGATCGCGCCACGCCGGTCCGTTTCGATGCCCATTTCCGCCAACCCCAATCCTTCGGTATTGGGCGCCCGCCCGGCGGTGACGACGAGATGTTCGGCGGTCAGTTCCAGGCGGCGGCCATCCTCTTCGATGCACAGCACCGCGCGACCTCCGTCCGCGTGACAGGCGTCATAGGTCACGCCGCAATGCATTGCGATGCCTTCGCCGCGGAACACCTGCGTCAGCGCTTCCGATACCTCGGGCTCGACCTGCGGCAACAGACGCGAGCGGCAGACCACCGTCACTTTGACTCCCATCCGCGCCATCATCTGCGCCAGTTCTGCGCCGATATAGCCGCCGCCGAGAAAGACGAGGCTTTCGGGCAGGGTCTCCAGCGCCAGCAGCGAGGTGCTGTCGAGCGTCGGCACATCGGCGATCCCCGGAATTGCGGGCAATGATGGACGGCCGCCGGTGGCGATGACGATCTTTGGCACAGCGATCCGGCGCGTACCGACCTGCACGCCGCCCTCGACCAACCGCGCCGCGCCCTCGTCGATATAGGTGACGTTCTCATATCCCGGCAGCAGATCTGCATATTTCTTCTGGCGCAAGCCCGTCACAAGCGCATCCTTGCCCGCTATCAGCGCGGCCCAGTCATCGACCTGCGCCATACCCGAAAGCCCGGGAAACCGCTTCGCTACCTTCGCGCCGTGGATCGCCTCGGCGGCGCGGATCATCACCTTGGAGGGCACGCAGCCCACATTGACACACGTCCCGCCGATCAGCCCGTGCCCGATCAGTGCCACGCGCGTGCCGGCCTCGGCCGCCGTGATCGCGGCGGAGAAGCCGGCCGACCCCGCACCGATCACGGCAAGATCGAAATTGCTTTTGGGCGTGCAACAATCGTTATTCATTGGATCATCCATTCTTTCGGATATTCAGTCGTTGTTGCCGCCGCCAGACGGCGTAGATCGTCAGTAAGATGAAGAAGGCGAGTGCCGGCAGCAGCACAAAATCGATCCATCCGAGCACCGCCGAGAGCCCCACCACCCCAAGCAGCACCACCAGCACCGGCGTGAAGCAGCACAACGCTACGATCAGTGTGCCGATGATTCCCACTGCGACCAGCTTGCGGGCACTATGCTCAGACACGCCTTCAACCACGCAAGCTGGCCGGATAGCCCGCATTCGTGGACGCAGCGGCAATCGTGTCCGCGTTCGTCAACGCCGGATCGAACGCGACGGTTGCCGTCTTTGCATCGAAGTCAATGTCGACCGAGCGGACGCCGTCGACGCCCTGCATCGCCTTCTTCACAGTGACCGGGCAAAGGGCGCAGGTCATGTTCTCGATGGCGAAGGTCTCGGTCTCAACAGTCGCGACTTGCGTCGATGCCGATTGCGCGGAAATCGGCGACACGGCCATCATGGACAGAATGCCGGCGGCGCCGAGGGCGAGGACGCCGGCGGCGATGATGAGGGGTCGTTTCATATGTGCTTCTCCTTTTGTCGATATGCGGTCAGTAGAAGAGCGGCGCCCACCAGTCGATCGAGAGCGCCAGAAGAACCAGAACCGTTGCGATCCAGAGGGCCGATTTCGTGATGAGCGATGATTGAGGCCGCGCGCAATAGGAACCCTCGACGCATTCGGGCTTCTGTCTGAAATAGACATGCCAGAATCCGAGCCCGATTAGAGCGAGTGTGACCGTTGCAACGTAGGGCTTGTAGGGTTCGAGCGCCGTAAGGTTGCCGACCCAGGCGCCGGAGATGCCGAGCGTCACCAGAGCCAGCGGCACCACACAGCAGGCCGATGCCAGGATCGCACCGATGATGCCACCGGCCGCGAACCAGTCTTTCTTTCGATCCGCCTCGTTTTCCAGTGGAGTCGTTCCGGTTTCCGTCCTGCTCATATGTCCAATCCTCGCGGTCCTCGATTTTTCGATGAAGGCAGCGTACGGTCTGTATCGACTACAGACTCAAGAAGGTTCCGGCCGATGAGCGATCACAATTCCGGGAGGAAATTGCAGCGGGCCAAATTGGCACGCCTGATGGGCTGCAATCTCGAAACCATCCGCTATTACGAGAAAACCGGCATGATCCCCGATCCACCGCGCACCGCCGCAGGGTACCGGGTCTATGACGAGAGACATGCCGCCCGCCTCCGCTTCATCCTGCGCGCCCGCGAACTCGGTTTCTCCCTCCGGGAGGTTCGGGGGCTGCTCGACCTCGTGGACGGCGGCACGCAAACCTGTGCCGAGGTCGAGGAGCGAACCATGCGGCATCTGGCCGATGTGCGCGCGAAGATCGCGGACCTGATGCGTATCGAGGAGGTGCTGACGGCGACCGCGGCGCAATGCTCCGGCGAAGATGTTCCGCACTGCCCCGTGCTGGAGGCATTGGCGCGTTGAACCGAATGGCAACGCTATCCGCGTTGCCGAACGTTTTCGAGGGCCGAGCGGGCTGCTACCTTCTCGCCGTCCGGAAACGCTCTGTCCAACCTTCCCGCGTGGGAAGGTCGATTTGACGCGGCTTCCATCGACGCCCGACGATCTTCACGACTATTTTGACTTTTACTCCGGCGGCCAACCCTCTTACAATTGCCGCATGGTCAGACGGTCGCCTCAGCGCTGGTTCATCATCCTCCTCGCAGTTTGCCTGGCGGCGGGAACGAATCTCGCGGCGGCGCGCGGCGTGGCGGCCGAACTTGTGGAAATCGGCGCGTCGGTGGTAGCCTCGGGCGCCAGTGCCGACATGGGCGCCTGCGCCGAAAGAGGCGGCATGACCGCCGACACGGCAAATGGAATGTGCCCGGGCTGCAATGAACCCGCCGATAGCACATGCACCAGCATGGGGTCTTTCTGCCAGTCGGCCGGTGCGCTGAACCTGCCCGAGATGTTGGTCCTGTCCGCGCTCGGCGCTCAGAGCGCATACCGCTCCGTGCATTTTCATCGGAGCGGCCGTCCGGCTTCCCCCAACCTTACTCCTCCCCGGTTCTCGTAAATCCCTTTGACGCTCGCGGACGCAGCCTTGGCTGTGTTCCGGGACGGCAAGGCTGGAGCGACGCGTGCAAGCCGCCCATGACGGCGCCTGCCGTGTTCCACCGCGACTCCTGTTATTTCGCGCGCACATTACGGAGGCAGAGGAGAATGACGAGGCGGCGCAGACATACCACAGCAGGAAACGGTCTTGCCGGTTTGCGGCACTGGCGAGGTGTCGCCGTTCTTGCCGCGCTTGCCCTGTGGCTGGGCGCCGTCCTCTCGGGGTTCTGCCTTGCCCCCATGTCGGCTGCCGCATCGCCGGCCGCGATGACGCATTTACCCGTCGAGAGCGCTCCCGCGGACGCCGCTGACGAGCACGCGGTCGGCCTGCTCTGTGCGACCTCGGCTGCTTGCTACGCCATCCTGTCGCCGACGGGGCAGATGGAAGAGAGGCAGCAGGTAGCCGCCAACGCAACGCTGCCCTTGTGGGTCTCGTTCGTTACGCGGCGTCCGGACCCGCCACCGCCGAAGGCCTGCCTAGGAGCTTTGCCAAGTCGATGAACAAAACAATCGGGCGCAATTTGCGTCCCAAACCAGGAGGACAAAATGTCCAGAACGTTCAAAACCTTTGTCATGGCCGGCGTTATCGGTCTTTCGGCCGCATTTCTGATGAGCGGGGCGGCGCTCGCCGGTTCGAATGTCAAGCACGGCCAGCAGACCGTACCGATCGACGGCCGGCCGGCTGCGCCCGTGGCGGCCAAGGCGCCGGCAGGGACGGTCATGATGAGCCATGACCGCATGACGGCGTGCTGCCGCGTCACGCATCAGCGCTATGGCAAGAGCGCGCCTGCCATGAGGCGGATGATGCACGGAGCCGACGCGCAGGAGAGCGTGCCGATGAGTGTGCATGGCTCCGGCCAGCCGGCGAACACCTACCGGAAGCGGTAGCCGACCAAGCCTGGAACCGCGGGGCACTGCCTCGCGGTTCCATTCTCCCTCGCCACGCCGATGGACGGCGTCAACCGCAACGCACGGAGATATCAGATGGCTGAGTGGTGCAACATGAATATGGAGGGAATGGGCTGGATGATGTGGGGGATGGGATTCTTCTGGATCCTCGTTATCGCCCTCCTCGTCCTCGGCGTCGCCGCCCTTGTGAAGTATCTGTTTTCAGGTCCGAGGAAGGGATAGCTCCTGACCTGAAGGTGTGGACGGCTCCCGCCTTCGGCATTTGAGTGCCAAGATTGGGTTTGCTGTTCAACACAATCAGGGGAGCCGCCCATGAGCGAGATTATCACGATCAGTTTGGACATCGCCAAGAACGTATTTCAGGTTCACGGGATTGATGGGTCGGGAGGTATCGTTATCCGCCGGAACTTGAGGCGCGGGGATGTAGCTGGGTTCTTTGGCTTACCCCCTGCCTGGTTGGCATGGAAGCCTGCGCGACTTCGCATTATTGGGCTCGAGTTCTGATGGAACTGGGTCATGAGGTGAAGCTGATGCCGCCGACCTATGTGAAGGCTTATCTCAAGCGTCAGAAGAACGATGCCGCGGACGCCGAGGCAATCTGCGAGGCCGTGACCCGGCCGAACATGCGGTTTGTGCTAGTGAAGTCAGCCGAGCAGCAGGGCGTGTTGATGCTTCACCGAAGTCGGGAGCTCCTTATCCGCCAGCGAACGATGCTGATCAATGGACTGAGGGCGCATCTGGCGGAGTTCGGGATCGTCATGCGGCAAGGCATCGCCGGGGTCTCGACCTTGATGACGCTGGTCGAAGATTACGAGCATGACCTCTTCCCGGAGATTGCCCGGGAAGCCTTGTTGAGTTTGGTGGCTCAGTTGCGCGACGCCTATGAACGGATATCGGTGATCGACCGGCAAATCCTGGTCTGGCATCGTTCAAATGAAGAGAGCCGGCGGCTTGAGACCATCCCCGGGATCGGACCGATCACAGCGAGTGCGATGGTGGCGACGATCACGGATCCCACCCTCTTCCGCAGCGGCCGAGACCTCGCCGCCTGGATTGGCCTTGTTCCCCGCCAGAACTCGAACGGCGGCAAGGAACGACTGGGGCACATAAGCAAAAAGGGTGACAGCTATCTCCGCCGGTTGCTCATCACCGGTGCCATTGCCATGTTGCGGTTTGCCCACAAAGGGCAAGGCGGTCGAACGACACAATGGGCGGCGAACTTGCTCAGCCGCAAGCCTTACAAGGTCGCCGCCGCGGCGCTGGCAATCAAGATGGCGCGGATCGTCTGGGCGGTCATGACGCGACAGGAAGAGTTCCGGCCACGGCTGGCAAGCTGACATCGCCGGGACGACGTTGACTTGACTTGAACTTGATGGACAGTGAATTGGTGAGGTGCTGAGGATGTGATGACGATACGGGTCGACACCCGGGATCAGAAGAACCCGTCTAACAGTGGCTGCGTCTTTGAACGCGATGACCTGAATGGGATCTGATCTTGCGGACTTCATCATGGCCAGCGGCATAACATTGCCGCACATCAAAGGCCGGACACATGACCGCCACCGACCCAAGCGTTCTCTATCCAAAAGTCCTTGCCAAAAGGGGGCCGTCCACACATGCCCCTTGGAAACTGGACCGTTTGAAGCCTGAAAATTCTAGTCAAAGAACTTTTGCCCAACCTTGGACCGGGTGGGCTGGTAAATTCCGGCTTCATCTGACCGCAGGCTGGCCGGGGTTGCCGGCCGGAAGATGAAGCTTGATCGGCACTTCGTTTCCGATCGCACTGTGCGGTCGGACCTCGTTGTAGTCTCTACGCCAAGCCCCGCGTTTTTGATCGCGCTTCGTCGAGGCTCAGGAACCAGTTGGCATTCAGGCACTCCGCCCGGAACTTGCTATTGAGGCTTTCGATGAAGGGTTGCGGAGCCTTGCCATCTTTGCGCTTCGTCCATAAGATCGCCGGATGACGCGCCGCCAATCCTCGCTGAAAGCTTCCTTGACGGTGCTGTGCATTGTCTTGATGGCCACTTTTTCAGCGGCGTCCACCGTGCAGGCCTTGCACGAACTGGAGCATCAGTGGGACGCGGCGGGCGAACACGATCATCATCCGGTCAATCAGCTTGCTGCTGCCTTCGCCGGAATCGACGGAAGCGGCGACAAGGCGGACCGGGATGGCACTGCAGGCCCCGGACATCATCACCATGGGGACGGTCAGCCAAATTTGCCCATCTGGGCCAGCGCGGGCATATGCATTGATCGGAACGAGGACAGGTTAGCGATTGCGCCGGAGCGCGCCTTGTCCGATATGCCAATCTACGGCCCCGAACGTCCTCCCAAACATCTCTCAGCCAGCGTTTGACCGCCCGCATCCCCGGATGCGGCCTAATTCATGTCTGCCTGTGAGATCATATCATGCCGCTCATCCGCGATGCGCGCCGTCTGGCGCTCTACCGGCTTGTGTTACCGTTCGGTGGTGCACTTCTCGCACTGTTTTCAGGGACCGACGCTGTCGCACAACCTCAGACTCTAACCTTGTCCGACGTCCTCGCGCGGACAATTAGTTACGACCCGACAGCGAGAGCCGGTGCCGCACGTATCCGGGCCGCCGAGGCCAATCTCGACCAGGCCGATACGAGGCCCAATCCGGTTCTCGGTATCGAAATGGAGGATTTCGCCGGATCGGGCAATTATTCGCGTTTTGACGAGACGTCGACCACACTTTATTACGAGGAGTTGTGGGAGCGCGGCGGCAAACGAAAAGCTCGAACGGATATCGCCGGAGCGGAACTGACACTGGCCGAAAAGCGAAGAACCGCCAACCTGCTCGATCTGGCAGCCGAGGCGCAGGCCGCGTGGATTGAAGCGCTTGCGGCGCAGGTCGCGGCGACGCTTGCCGAAGATCGTCTCGCGGCGGTCAAACAGATTGGACGCGAGTTTCAACGCCGCACCGACCGGGCTCTCGATCCGCAGTTCGCGCATGAGCGTATCCTTGCAACGCTCTCTCAGGCGCAGATAGACAGTGCGCAGGCAGTGCTGACCGCGCAGACCGCCCGCGCGACGCTCGCCTCCTATTGGGGAGGGGACGGGAATTTCCGGCTGGATGAGACCGAGTTCACCCGGCTCGCGATGTACGGAGAACTCGACGACGATCCCACAGACCTCGCCCTCCTGACGGCGGCGCGTGAGACGGCAGCCGCTCGTGTCCGGTTCGAAAGAGCCAATAGCGTCCAGGACGTTTCGTTGCGCGCGGGACTTCGCCACTTCTCGGCCGACGACGATGTCGCGGTTGTTTTCGGGGTGTCGATACCTCTCGGTATTTACGATACCAACCGGGGCGGAATCGAGCGTGCTCAAGCCGAACAGCTGGCGGCGGAGATCGAGATCGCCGCGGCGCGGAACAGACGACAGCGTGAGATAGCCCGGCTGATTGCCGCGCAATCCGCCGGTGCCGATGAAATCAGACAGCTTGATGCCGAGGTCTTTCCCCGACTTGAACGGGCGGTAGAGCTGGTCCGCCAGGGGTTCAACCGGGGCGGCACCGCCTTCTCGCTCCTTGAGGTAACGGAAATCCAACGCGCCCTGACCGATGCGTATTCCCGCCGGATCGAACTGCTCCGCCGTTTCCACCTCGACGGCATGCGTCTCGATCGCCTAAGGGACCGCCACGCTTCCATCCTTTCCAATGTAGAGCATAACCAATGACTCATGCCTTCATCGGCCGCCTGATGGCGGCGATCACAGTGCTCGCGATGATCGCGGGTTGTGACGATTCTCCTTCTTCCGGGCGTGGCCACGGCCATGACGAACTCTCGGTGGATCAGGATTATGAGCGTGGCCCTCATCGTGGCCGAATGCTTCGCCACGACGATTTCGCGTTAGAAATCACCATCTTCGAGGATCGGGCAGATCCGGAGTTCCGTGTCTACGCCTACCGGTCGGATAAGCCGATCGCTCCGGCCAGCATCGATCTCGACATTGAGCTCCACCGACTCGGAGGGCGTGTCGACCGCTTCGCGTTTACTCCCCAGGACGATTATCTTCGCGGGGACGGCGTGGTCGTGGAGCCGCATTCATTCGATGTCCATGTCCGGGCAGCGGAGAGCGGCCTGCAGCACGAGTGGTCCTACGAATCCCATGAGGGCCGGACGATCATTTCGGCGCAGGCGGCACGTGCCGGCGGAATCGAAACGGAAATTGCCGGCCCCGCAACTATCAGCCACCTCGTCGATCTGGCCGGACGGGTCGAAATTGTGCCGGAAGGCAAAAACGAGATTCGCGCCCAGTATCCCGGGCGCATTCTGGAAATGCGGGCCGAACTGGGACAGGTAGTGGGCGAGGGGCAAATTCTTGCCCGCATCGAGGCAAGCCACAGCCTTCGGGCATATTCCGTTCTCGCGCCGATGAACGGCGTGATCGTCGCGAAGGGCGCCAATATTGGTGACCTTACGGGCGACCGACCGATGTTCGTCGTCACCGACCCAACTCGGCTTCATGCCGAACTCTTTGTCTATCCGGGGGATGCCGAAAAGATCCGAGCCGGTCAGACCGTTGACGTTCGGGGCTTCTCGAACAACGCCCGGACGCGGGGCGAAGTCGAAGTCGTATTGCCTGTCGCCGACGTCAACAGTCAGACACTTGTTGCACATGTCGCCTTGCCCCCATCGGCCGCGGAAAATTTCCGCCCCGGCATGAGCGTTGAAGCCTCCGTCGAGGTTGCATCCGGGGAGGTTCCTCTCGCCGTTCGTACCAGAGCGTTGCAGCGTTTCCGCGACTTCATCGTTGTCTACGCCAGGGTCGACGACACCTACGAGGTGCGGATGCTTGATCTCGGACGACGCACTCCCGAATGGACCGAAGTGCTGGGCGGACTCGAACCCAGCACCGAATATGTGACAGACGGCGCCTTCCTGATCCGCGCTGATATCGAGAAGTCGGGAGCCAGCCATGACCATTGACGCAAATGCCGGGGTCGGTGCGACGAGGCCGCCACTTCTCGAACGCATCATCGCCGGTTCCATACGTTTCCGCTGGGGGGTGCTGGCGCTTGTTCTGCTTTCCGCAGCCATCGGCGTCTGGAGCTTCCAGCGTTTGCCGATCGACGCGACGCCGGACATCACCAACGTCCAGGTCCAGATCAATACCGAGGCACCGGGCTTCACGCCGCTCGAGTCGGAGCAGCGCATTACCTTTCCGGTCGAAACGGCCATCGCGGGCCTCCCCGGTTTGCACTACACGCGCTCGATCTCCCGCTACGGACTGAGCCAGGTGACGGCTGTCTTCGACGACGGCACCGACATCTATTTTGCCCGCCAACTCGTCAACGAACGGCTGCAGGGCGCGCGCAGTCAGCTGCCGGAAGGCGTCAGTCCGGAAATGGGTCCCATTGCGACAGGCCTCGGCGAGATATTCATGTACACGCTTGAGGCACATCCCGAGGCGCGCAAACCGGATGGGACTGCTTATACATCCGAGGATTTGAGGACCCTGCAGGACTGGGTCATCCGTCCGCAGCTCAGGAACACGCCGGGCGTTACCGAGGTCAACAGCATCGGTGGTTTCGTGCGACAATACCACGTGACGCCCTATCCGGACAGGCTGTCGGCATATGGCATCACGATGAGCGAAATCGTCGCCGCGCTCGAGCAGAACAACGCCAATGTCGGTGCGGGATATGTGGAACGCTACGGTGAGCAATACTTGATCCGTGTTCCCGGTCAGGCATCGGCGATCGAGGATTTGCAGCAGATCGTCGTTGCTCATCGCTCTGGAGCGCCGATCCGCATTGCGGATGTCGCCGGTGTCGCGACAGGCGAGGAATTGCGAACGGGGGCGGCAACCGAGAACGGTCGCGAGGTGGTTCTCGGGACGGTATTCATGCTGGCGGGAGAGAACAGCCGCGTCGTGGCGCGCGCCGCGGCCGAGCGTCTCACACAGGCGGCGAAAGCCTTGCCGCCCGGTGTCGAGGCCGTAGCGGTCTACGACCGCACGGACCTCGTCGAACGCACGATCCGGACCGTTGAAAAGAACCTACTCGAAGGGGCGCTGCTCGTCATCGTGGTTCTCTTTCTGCTGCTCGGAAATATCCGCGCGGCCTTGATCACTGCCGCCGTCATTCCCTTCTCGATGCTGCTGACGGTCACCGGGATGGTGCAGTCGAAAGTCTCCGGCAATCTGATGAGCCTCGGTGCGCTCGACTTCGGGCTCATTGTGGATGGCGCGGTCATTATCGTCGAGAACTGTCTGCGCCGGCTGGGCGAGGCCCAGTACCGCCTGGGACGGTTGCTCGACCGGGACGAGAGATTCGTGCTTACGGCATCCGCCGCCAGCGAGGTCATCAGGCCTTCGCTGTTTGGCGTGACAATCATCACCCTTGTCTATTTACCGATCTTCGCCCTGAGCGGCGTCGAAGGAAAGATGTTCCATCCGATGGCGATTACCGTCGTCATGGCGTTGACGGCCGCGCTCCTTCTGTCCCTTACCTTCGTTCCGGCGGCCGTTGCGATGTTCGTAACCGGAAAGGTTGAGGAAAAGGACAGCCGGTTGATGAGCTGGGCACGGCGGCTCTATGCCCCGGTCCTCGATACTGCGTTGAAATTTCGTATCTCGATGGTCGCAGCAGCTGTCGTCTTGGTTGTAATATCGGCACTTGCGGCGAGCCGGATGGGATCGGAGTTCATCCCGAACCTGGACGAAGGCGATATAGCTCTACATGCCTTGCGCATTCCGGGGACAAGCCTCAGTCAGGCGATCCGGATGCAGCAGGTGCTCGAGGCAGAACTCGCGCCCTTCCCGGAGGTCGAACGGATCGTGACGAAGATGGGGACCGCGGAAGTGGCAACGGATCCGATGCCGCCCTCGGTCGCCGATACTTTCATCATGCTCAAGGACCGCAGCGAATGGCCGGACCCGAGAAAGCCGCGCGCGCAGCTCGTTGCGGAAATGCAGGCTGCCGCCGAATCCGTGCCTGGCAACAACTATGAATTTACCCAGCCGATCCAGATGCGGTTCAATGAACTTCTGTCCGGCGTCCGTGCGGATGTCGCCGTCAAGGTCTTTGGCGATGATCTCGATGAACTGTTGCGTCTCGGTGAGGCTGTCGAGAGCGTGGTAAGTGGCATCCCCGGCGCTGTCGATGTAGGTATTGAGCAGATCACCGGGTTGCCGGTGTTGCAGATTACGCCGGATCGCGCAGCGCTCGCTCGGTACGGTCTCAATATCAGCGATGTCCAGGACGTCATTTCAATATCGATTGGCGGTAGGACCGCCGGGCAGATATTCGACGGGGACAGGCGGTTCGATATCGTTGTGCGTTTGCCCGAAGCCCAGCGGCGCGATATTGACCGGATCGGAAGATTGCGCGTGCCGCTTCCCCTGTCGGGGTCAGGGCCGCGCGAGTTTGTGCCTCTTGAGAACCTGGCGGCAATCGACATCGTGATCGGTCCCAACCAGATCAGCCGGGAGGACGGCAAGCGAAGGGTTGTCGTCACCGCCAATGTCCGCAGCCGCGATCTCGGCTCGTTTGTGAACGAGTTGCGCGACCGCATGGATGTGGAAGTCGAAATCCCTGCCGGCTATTGGGTCAGCTATGGTGGTACATTCGAGCAGCTCATATCCGCGGCACAGCGATTGAGGTTGGTCGTTCCAGCTGCCTTGTTGTTGATTCTCGGCTTGCTCTACGCCCTGTTCCGGTCTGCGCGAGATGTCGCGATTGTTTTTTCCGGCGTTCCGCTGGCCCTTACCGGCGGTGTCGCGGCCTTGCTGTTGCGAGGCTTTCCTCTGTCGATATCGGCCGGCGTCGGCTTCATCGCCCTCTCTGGTGTCGCCGTCCTTAATGGTCTGGTGATGCTCAGTTTCATCCGTCAGCTTCGCGCCGACGGCAGCGGCCTCGACTCGGCAATTCGCGAAGGTGCGCTGACACGATTGCGGCCGGTACTCATGACCGCGCTTGTCGCAAGCCTCGGTTTTGTGCCGATGGCATTCAATGTCGGAGCGGGAGCCGAGGTCCAACGGCCACTCGCGACCGTCGTCATCGGTGGTATACTGTCCTCGACGATACTTACGCTGCTTGTTCTTCCCGCGCTCTATCGTCTTGTGCACGCGAAAGACGAGCGAGGAACTGGCGAGCCGAAGGCCGATCCGCGTATGATCCCGGCGGGAGGTCGGCCCGATGGAAGGTAGGAAAACTCCCTCGCTGGAACACGTAGTGCCACTCTTCAGGTGGCGTCATGCTCCGAGTACTCAGGAAAAAAACTTAAAGACATCTATTCGTCGCGCAGGCGCTCGCCCTGATCGTCACCGGCCTCGCAATGGTGGCTCTTGGCCTCCTCGCCTATGAGATCGCCGGTGCCGAGGCCGGCGCCGTTCTCGGAACGGCGCTTGCGATCAAGATGATTGCCTATTTTGGGATAGCTCCGGTTACGACGGCCTTAGCGGCGCACTCGCCGCGAAGGACGCTGTGCGTCTTGGTCAGCCCCTGAGAGGTGGTCCATCGTTCATTCGTTCAAGCGTCATACCGGCATGTGTATTCATCGTGATGCCATCACATGACCAAATGGGTGAGTAAAATGGCATTCGTACGGTTCCTGCTTCGCTATCTGTATCTCCCGGCAATGCTGCTCGGTACAATCGGCAGCGGTATTCTGCTGATTGAATGGGGGTGGCCGAAATGGTCTCTCGTGCCACTCGGAATTCTCGCCATTCTGATATCCTTTATGGCCGAGCGAGTGGTTCCCTACCGCGACGATTGGAATCGGAATATCGGCGATGGACGGCGTGATGCATGGCACGCCGTTGTCAATGAAGCGCTCAACATCGCCAGCATCGCATCAGTGCCGGTCATCGCTGTCCATCTTGCCTTGTTTGACCTCTGGCCCAGCGATTGGCCGTTCTGGCTCCAGGCGCTTGGTGCAATCCTGATTCTCGACCTTGGAATCACGTTTGCTCACTTTGCCAGCCATAGAATCTCGTTTCTCTGGCGGTTCCACGCTGTGCATCACAGCGTCAAGAGAATGTATGGCTTCAATGGTTTGATGAAGCATCCGGTACACCAGTCGATTGAAATGGCAGTGGGCACCGCACCGCTGGTGTTGATCGGCCTTCCTTACAATGTCGGTGCCGTCCTGGGGCTGGCTGTACTGGTTCAGCTTCTACTCCAGCATTCCAACGTGCGTTATGCCGTTGGACCATTGCGGTACATTCTCGCAGTCAACTCGGTACACAGGTTTCACCACCAGAAGGAAGCCGGTGCAGGCGATGTTAATTTCGGTCTGTTCACAACATTAGGAGACCGCATATTGGGAAGCTACTGGTTCGATCGAAAGAAGATCTTCCGTAGCGAAGACCTCGGTATCGGAGACCGGCCTGATTATCCGATGAGCTACGGCGCCCAGCTTATCGAACCATTTCGTCGACAACGCAGAGCGACATAAATCGGCGGGAGAGTCATCTTGCATCGATCACCTCGCTACGAAGGAGGCTTGTGGATGGTGTCACGCCGAACATGCGAACGAATGTACGCGTGAAGTGGGCTTGATCGGAGAAACCGGCGGCATGCGCGGCCGAGGTTGCGTTACCCCCGGCAGCGAATGCCGCCACCGCATTTTGCAGCCGAAGCCACAAGATGTAGGCTCTCAGTGGCAGACCTGTCTGTTGACGAAATAGTAGAGAAAAATGGCTCGCGGAGAGATTCACCCTGGAAGCAACTGCTGAGAGGCGCATGCGTCCGTCTAGTCCCGCGCGAATGTGTTCAAGCGCCTCTGCGATCCGTGCATCGCCTGGTTCGATCTTTGCTGTGTCGACCTTAAACAGCGTACGTGCGATGTGCGCGTGGAAGATCGCTGCCGAATGTGCGAATGGAATACCGGTGACCGATGGCCAACCTGTCATCAACTGTCGAACCTGCTGTTCATCGAGTTTTAGATATCGACGTCCGCAAAGCAGTTCGCGTGCGGCCTGTCCGACCCTGCTCATCGGCTCTATGTAGACGAAAATGAGCGGGTGAGATTGGGCTGGAAGAGAATGACGCTCTCCACTTGCGAGCAATATACCTTGCGAACTCATTCCTGGTACTTCGGGCAGGTCGACCGCAAATACGCCGCGCGGACAAATTGTGAGCTGAAGGGCATGATGTGCGTGCACTTCCGTGCTGCCTGCGGGGCCTTTGTAGACCGCCCATCCGTTTCCGACCAAAATTTGTCCAGCCCACATATCTTGTCTCCGGTTTGGGGGCTGTCGCCGCGGGTGAAGGCTATACCAGGAATGGGAATGGTTCGAGAAATGCGCTAAAAATTAAGCAGACAGTCATAATGGGTCAGCACATATGACATTCTGTGGTGCCGTCGAGACACGCATAGCCTGTGCAAGATTTCGGACTATATTCGATGCGACCGATTGTCGTTCGTGCATTTGCTGCTTGACCTTGCCGCGCGGGAAGGTTGCATACTAAAAATATGAAACGGGTCCGGGCACATATATCAGGACTTTACGTCCTGAGCGTCGCGCTTGTGGCGATTGGTCATTGCTGGCCCGTTGCTCATGCATCTGCCGCTCCCGCAGATACAGTACAATATCATGATCATAAGCATACCGCTGGGCATGAGCATCACGGGCAGGCTGAAAAAGCATCGGTCAACGGTTGTATCGGAGACGAGGTAGTCTGTGCGCTCGACGAGTCTGCGCCGGCGCTGACACCGGCTTCAGTATCGGGGCCGGATCATCCTTCGTCGAAGAGTTTCGCGTTGCTCCCGGCGATTGAGGCGGCTTTTCCCGCCCCGGCAGGGGCGTTCACGTCGCGGGGCCCGCCCGAACGACGAACGCATTCCCTCCACAGTTATGCCGAGGCCTTCGCCCGCACCGGGCGCCTGCTGATCTAGAGCTTCCATTCTCTGGAATGGGACGCCTGTGCGTCCTTTCTGCCATTGAATGGAGTGCTTCGTGATGCTTCCGAAAATTTTTCTCGGCCCTGCGCTTCTTTTGCGTGGACGAACGATTGCAATCCTTGGCGCCACGCTGCTCTGGGCGCTGCCGGGTGCCGCTCCAGCCGCCGCCGGTGTCTACCACCTGACCGTCGAGAACGCTCGAGTCGAGGTCGGCGGCCGCATGGTCGACAAGATGATGATCAACGGCGGCATCCCTGGTCCGACGCTCCGGCTGCAAGAGGGTGAGGACGCGACAATCACGGTCGTCAACAAGACGAGCGAGACGACCTCTGTCCACTGGCACGGACTTCTCCTGCCGGGCATCATGGATGGCTCCCCGGGTTTCAACGGCTTCATGGGCATCGCTCCCGGTGCGTCCTACACCTACACCTTCCCGATCCGCCAGAGCGGCACCTACTGGTATCACAGCCATTCGGGCACACAGGATCAGACGGTGCTGGGCGCCATCGTGATCGAGCCGGCAAGGCCATCGCCCTTCAAGACGGATCGCGATTATGTCGTCCTGCTTGGCGACATCACGCCCGAGAATTCCGACGCGGTGCTGCGCAATCTCAAGGCCGATCCCGGCTACTACAATTACAACAAGCGCACACTGCTCGATTTCTTCCGCGACGCGCGTGACGCGGGCCTCGGCGCCGCCATGAAGGACCGCCTCGAATGGGGTGCCATGCGCATGGATCCGACCGATCTCGCCGATGTCACCGGCTATTCCTTCCTGGTTAACGGCAGCACACCGGCAGAGAACGAGACCTTTCTCTTCCGCAAGGGCGAACGTGTTCGCCTGCGCCTGATCAACGGCGCGGCGATGACCCTTTTCGACATCCGCATCCCCGGCCTGAAGATGACGGTCGTCGCCGCCGACGGCAACGACGTGAACCCGGTGCCGGTCGACGAACTCAGGATCGGCGTCGCCGAACGCTACGACGTCATCGTCACGCCTGAGGAGGATATGCCCTACACGCTCTTTGCCGAGTCGATTGATCGCGCGGGTTATGCGCGCGCGACGCTCGCGACGTCGGAAGGCGAGGCGGGGCCGGTCCCCGAACGGCGCCCCCGCGCGCTGCTCGGCATGGCCGATATGGGCATGGCACACGCAGGACATGACATGGCAGGCATGGAATCCGGCGCCATGGACCACGGCACTATGGACCATGGCGCGATGGACCACGCGGCCCCGGGCAAGGCCATGGAGAACGGCGCGCCTGAAACCTGGCCGGTCGGCTGGGAGTCGGGTTTTCCGCCGGATTCGAGGGTCCTTGCCTACAAGGATCTTCGTGCGTTGCGCCCTAATTCGGACAACGCCGAGCCGGACCGGACCATCGAAATGCGCCTCACCGGCAATATGGAGCGCTATGTCTGGACGCTCGACGATGCGCGCTTCGTCGAGGCGCAACCGATCCGTGTGCGCTATGGCGAACGCGTCAGGCTGACCTTCGTCAACGAGACGATGATGGCGCATCCGATGCACCTGCACGGCATGTTCTTCGAACTCGAAACCGGCAGCCCGGATCGCCGGCCGCTGAAGGACACGGTCATCGTGCCGCCGGGAAAGTCGGTCTCGGTTGTGTTGACCGCGCGGGAAGTCGGCAGCTGGCCGCTTCACTGTCATCTGCTCTATCACATGGCCTCGGGCATGATGACGACTTTCATCGTTGAGCCGCCGGACACAGTCGACAGTGCAATCACACCGAATGGCACGGTCGTGCCGATTGGTGTCACGACAGACGGCGCGGCGCATGGGTCGCATGCCGGGCATGGAGGCATGTAATGAAAAAGCCCCCTGCGCTTGCTCTCATCCTCGCTGTCGGCATCGCCTCGGCGTCACACGCACAGGAACCTGTGCCGGACGATCATGGACCCGATCTCTTCAATATGATCAAGGTCGAGGTCGACTACGCCGACAGGCATGGTGGCCTCTGGAACGGAAACCTCGATGGCTGGATCGGCGGCGATGTCGAACGCCTCTGGATCAGGGCGGAAGGCGAGATCGTTGACCGCGATTTCGAAAAGGCTGAAGCGCAGCTTTTCTACGGCCGCAATGTCCATCCCTTCTGGGATCTGCTGGTCGGCGTCCGGCAGGATTTCGAGCCGCGCGGCGAGACATATCTGGCCACCGGCATTGTCGGCCTGGCGCCTTACTTCTTCGAAACCGAGGCTACCGCCTACCTATCGACGGAAGGCGATCTGTCGGCGCGCTTCGAACAGAGCTTCGATCTTCCGATCACGCAGAAGCTGATCGCCCAACCGCATGTCGAAGTGAATGTATTTGCGCAGGACGTGCCCGCGCGCGGCGTCGGCGCCGGCTTCAGCGATATCGAGGTCGGTCTTCAGCTCCGCTACGAAATCATCCGAAAATTCGCGCCCTATCTCGATCTGGTCTGGGAACGAAAGCTCGGCGAGACAGCATCGATCGCCCGCGCGAACGGCGAAGATGTTGAGGACACCACCTTGCGCTTCGGCGTGAGGGCCTGGTTTTGATAACGACAGGCTTCCGCCACGAAAAGAGATCGATGAGGCGGAGCTGCAAAGCAAACCTCAAGGAGAGGAAATTGAAACATTCAATTCGGAAGTCGTTCTTGGTGGCCGCCGTCATGGGACTGACGGTGAGCCCGGCCATCGCCGCGCAAGACCATGGTCATGGCTCGGTACATGGTGCAGGTCACGGCATGTCCCAGGATATGGCGGAGATGATGAAGGAGATGGATCGGCAGATGGCCGACACGTCGGCGTTCGGTCGGAAAGGCGACATCTCGAAGGTGACCAGGACCGTCATTATCGAAGCCTCTGAAATCAGGTTCGATACCGCCGAACTCGACTTCAAGGTCGGCGAGACGATACGTTTTGTGATCGTCAACAATGGCGAGCAGCCGCATGAATTCACGATCGGGGACGCCGCCTATCAGGAACGGGCGCGACAGGCGATGGCGCATATGATCGAGATGGGCATGGACCCGGTCACGCCGGAACATGCCGCCATGCATGCCTCCGCCGGCAACACTGTCACGCTGGATGTCGGCGATACGAAGGAAATTGTCTGGACCTTCACAGAGACAGGTAGCTTTGAGTTCTCTTGCAACCTGATCGGTCATTCCGAGGTCGGAATGAAGGGCGGGATCGTTGTGAACTGAGCAGCGGCGAAGGTGGCGAGACCGAAAAGGATTGTGGCCGTAAAGGCATCCCATCCGGCGCCACCAAAAATTGATCGTACTTGAACCAAGGGAGAGTGACCATGAACAAGACCGGACGTATCGCGATCGTCCCGCTGGGGATGACCATTTCATCGTTCTTCGTCATCACCTACATTCTGTGCGTGCTCTTCGGACTTCTGGTGTCGTCCCAGGGGATGCACCAACTTTTGTCGACGTTGTTGCCTGGTTTCACATGGCTCACATGGCCCAGCTTTCTGCTGGGTCTTGTCTGGATGTTCGTGCTCGGCTGGTACGTCGCGGTGATCTTCGCGCCGATCTACAATTTCTTTGTCGCGCGCGGCGAAAAATCCGGGAACACCTGAACATGTCGAAAGGTAGCCGTTCCACATCTGTTGCCACACGCGGTCGTTTGCTCCGGATATGCTTACTTGTCGGGCTGCTTGCAGCGGTGCTGGTTCTTGCCCTGTTCGGGCTCAATCTGTGGAGTTTCGTCGTCCTTGCATTCTTGATCGCCTGCCCCCTTGCTGTGATCTGGGTGCTGATGCTCGAGCGACAGCCGCGGGATCTTTCGGAGAATGATCATGAACAGTAGTCGTGCATCCGGCAGCGCCATGGAATCGGAAGAGCGAACGGCCTACTTTGTCGTGCCCGGCATGGGGAGCGATCATTGTGCCGGCATTGTGGCTACCTCGCTCAAGCGGCTGAATGGCGTTAGCGACGTAACGACCAACATCGCCAATCACCGGGTCAGCGTCCGCTTTGATCCGGATCGTCTGAACGTCGATGTCTTGAGACAGGCTATTGAACGGGCAGGCTACGAGGTCGACCGGATCGATGCCGACAAGCGAGGGGAAAGTACGGAGATTCATCTTGTCGTTCCCGGTATGGGCAGCGGTCACTGCGCCGGACTTGTTTCGGAATCCATCCGTCGGCTTCCCGGCATTACCGATGTCGGCACGAACATAGCCAATCACCGCGTGACGGTTCGCTTTGACCGCGACCGAATCGACGCCGCGGGCATCCGCAAGGCCATTGAGCAGGCCGGCTACGATGTGGCAACGGTGGACGAGGCAAGCGCATCGTCGCCGGCGGGGCAGGACGATGTCGAGGAGCGATATCTGGCCCAGGCCTCGAAGCGGCTCTGGATAGCGGCGGTCCCGACATCGGTAATCATGCTGATCATGGCGCCGCACATGTTCTGGCAGCCGATTCCGGGTTACCTGGCGATTGTCGCCATTCTCGCCTTCCCGGTGGTGTTTCTCTACGGCGGTTTCGCCACGCATCGCTCGGCCTGGCTCTCGCTGACCAATCGCACCGCCAACATGGATGTGCTGATCTCGATGGGCAGCCTGCCGCCCTATCTGATCGGCCTTGTCGGTTTCTTTTATCCGATGACGTCGTTTATCGAGATGGCCGCCACCATCATGACTTTTCACATGCTGGGCCGCTATCTGGAGACGCGCGCCAAGGGTCGCGCCAGTCAGGCGATCAAGCGGCTGATCACCATGGGCGCCAAGACCGCGGCCGTGCTGCGCGACGGTGCCGAGGTCGAGGTGCCCGTCGCCGAACTCCGCAAGGGCGACATCATGGTCGTGCGGCCTGGCGCCAAGGTTCCGACCGATGGCGAGATTGTCGAGGGCGACAGTCATCTCGACGAGTCGATTGCAACCGGCGAATCCGTGCCGGTCGAGAAGGGGCCGGGCGACCCTGTCATCGGCGCCACCATCAACAAGGAAGGCATGCTGAAGATCCGCGCCACGAAAATCGGCGCGGAAACCTTCCTGTCGCAGGTCATCCGTCTGGTCGAAGAGGCGCAGGGCTCGAAAGTGCCGATCCAGGAATTCGCAGACCGGCTGACGGCGCGCTTCGTCCCGGCGGTCATCCTGATCAGCCTCGGCAGCCTCGCGATGTGGCTTTTCTTCAGCGAGAGCCTGCGGCCGATCCTCTTCTGGGGTGCTGCCTTCCTGCCCTGGGTGAACCCCGAATTGTCGCCGCTGATGGTCGGCATTCTCTCCGCCGTCGCGGTCCTCGTCATCGCCTGTCCCTGTGCGCTTGGCCTCGCTACACCGACCGCGATCATGGTGGGCTCGGGCCTCGGCGCCGAGCGCGGCGTGCTGATCCGTTCCGGCGAGGCGATCCAGACCCTGAAGGACATCAGGGCGGTTGTGCTCGACAAGACCGGCACCATCACCCGCGGCCAGCCCGCGCTGACCGATGTCGTGGCGGCCGACGGTTTCGCCGAAGATGAGGTGCTTACCGCCGCGGCCTCTGTGGAGGCGGGCTCTGAACATCCGCTGGGTCAGGCCATGGTTACAGGTGCGCGGGGCCGGGGCATCGATGTTCCGAAGGTCGAGGGCTTCACGGCGCATGTCGCACGCGGCGTCGAGGGCCGCGTTGGCGGCAGGCATGTGCGCGTCGGTAACCGCCGCTATCTCGGCGAGGCCGGCATCGACATTGCGGCGCTGGAAAAGCCGCTGGCCGAGCTCGAAACCACTGGCAAGAGCGCCGTACTGGTGGCGATCGGCGATCGAGCGGCCGGAATCGTCGCGGTGGCCGACACCGTCAAGGACGACTCGGCCGCCGCCATTGCCGTCCTGCTGAAGATGGGAATCCATGTTGTGATGATCACCGGCGACAATGAGCGCACCGCACGTCATGTCGCCCGGCAGGTTGGCATCGAAGAGGTGATGGCCGCCGTGCTTCCCGAGGGCAAGGTCGACGCCATTCGCGCACTTCAGGAAAAATATGGCGACAAGGTTGCGATGGTCGGCGACGGCATCAACGACGCGCCGGCGCTGAAGCAGTCCAATGTCGGCATCGCCATCGGCGCCGGCGCCGATGTTGCGATCGAGGCTGCCGATGTCACGCTGGTGGGCGGCGAACTCACCAAGGTCGTCGAGGCGATCCGCCTCTCGAAGGTGACATTCCGCAAGATCGTCGAAAACCTCTTCTGGGCCTGGTTCTATAACGTCGCGGCCATCCCGATCGCAGCCTTCGGTCTGCTGCATCCGATGGTCGGCGTCGTCGCCATGACGGTCAGTTCGCTCTCGGTCATCGGCAATTCGCTGTTGCTGAAGCGCGCGAAGCTCGGAGTGGACAGATGAAAATCGGAATACGCCGGAGCGCAGTGAAGATATTGAACCGCTCGGTTCTGCTGGCATCGGTCATGTTCGTGATTCTGGCTGCACCCGCCGCCGCAGCGCCGGGTGACGGCTACAAAGTCGAACAGGGTTTTGCCGTCTATATTGGCGTGCTGCCGGCGGCCATGATTCAGGGACATGAAGTCGACCACGCGGAGACGTCGATGCATGGTGGTGTGCCGGGCGGCCGCAATGCCCATCATTTGACGGTTGCGGTCTTCGACGCTCGGACCGGAAGCCGGATTGAAAATGCCACCGTCCGGGCCCGCGTGTTCCCGCTGGGTCTCGCCGGCACGACACGACCCCTCAATCCAATGACCATCGCCGGGACCATCACCTATGGAAACTATTTTATGTTTGCCGACGGTCCTTATCGTATTCGGCTGACAATCTCCCTGCCGGAACAGAGCCAACCCGTGAACATGGAGTTTTCCTATGAACATCCGACGCGATGACAGGACTGTCTTCTGGCGCTCGCCTGCGGGGTTGACGCTCGGCGTCTTCCTCGCGGTCGGGGCGCTCTTTCTGGTGCTCGAACACGGCGCACATCTTCTGGGGGCGTGGCCGCTCTTGTTCCTTCTCCTGTGCGGCGGCATGCACTTCTTCATGCACCGTGGTCACGGTGGTCACCGATCTCATGGCGGCCATGATCGCCGCGGTAGCGACGGAGGACCGGGCGATGAACGGTGACGTACCGGCCTATGGCCTCTGGTTTCTGGCGGCCGTCAATGCGGCGATCTTCATCCTCTTCGCCTTCAGCTTTTTCAAACCGAAAACGCCGCGCGACTGGCGCTCGCTCAGTGCCTTTTCCGCCTTTATCGTGGCGCTGTTTGCGGAAATGTACGGCTTTCCGCTGACGCTCTATTTGCTGGCGGGCTGGGCCGGCAATCAATTCCCCGCACTCGATCCGTTGTCCCACGATGCGGGGCATCTATGGCCGGCGCTTTTCGGCTGGTCCATGAACCCGCATTGGAGTCCGTTCCATCTCCTGAGCTTCGTGCTGATCGGCGGCGGCTTCGTTCTGATCGCGGCCGCATGGCGCCGGCTCCACGAAGCGCAGGGCGAAGGAAAGCTGGCGGTGGCCGGGCCCTATGCCCGCCTGCGCCACCCTCAATATGCCGGCTTCGCACTGATCATGATCGGCTTTTTCCTGCAATGGCCGACCCTGGTGACCGGCCTGATGCTGCCGGTCCTTCTCGTCATGTATTGGCGTCTCGCCAGGCATGAGGAACGCGAGATGGAAGCTGAGTTCGGCGAAATCTACCGCCGCTACGCCGCGCGCGTTCCGGCCTTCATTCCCCGCCTCTCCGGCTTGTCGGGCGAGGGCGCATCATGACCCGGCCCACGCCGGACGTCTGCAACACCGAACGAGGAGCACGAAATCCATGAGGACATATGCCATGAGAATATATTCGCTGCGCGCGGCCGCGCTTGCCGCGCTGCTGGTTTTCGGCGCGGGGGCCGTCGCCGCCCAGACTGCAGACCCCGACGATCACGACGCCCATCATCCCGCTGAAGCGCCGGCCGCTGCGTCCGCTGCGTCCGCTGGCGATGCGGCTGGCGGGATGGAGGGAATGCAGGGCATGTCCGGCATGAAGGGCATGCAAGGCATGATGACGCCCGAGATGATGAAGATGATGCAGGGCATGATGGGCGGGCCCAAAGGCGAGGGCGGCATGAACATGGAAAGTGCCATGATGATGTGCCCTTCGATGCAGATGATGATGGGCATGCGTGCCGGCGCCGACATGCAGGGCATGATGGGCGGGCCGGGCCTGCTCTACGGCATGCCGCATGGCGCATCGGAAGAGATGACGCCCGAAAGCGTCCGCACCTTCCTCGAAAAGCGGCTCGAATGGCACGCCAACCCGCGCCTGAAGATCGGCAAGATCGCGAAGGCGGCTGATGGCGGCATCACGGCCGAAATCGTCACCGTCGATGGTTCGCTGGTCCAGAAGCTCGCCTTCAACCGCCATCCGGGTCTGGTGCGGCAACTGCCGTGACCAGGCAGAAACTTTTCGCCGCCGAGGGACTGACGAAGGTTTACACGCAGGGCGAGGTGGAAGTTCACGCGCTGCGCGGCGTCGACCTCGACATATGGACCGGCGAGGTGGTCGTTTTGCTGGGGCCGTCGGGAAGCGGCAAGTCGACCTTGCTGAACATCGCCGGCGGCCTCGATCACGCGACAAGCGGCCGTCTGTTGTTCAGGGACACAGACATCACGGCGTTGGACGACCGCGGCCTCACCGCCTATCGCAGGCGGCACATCGGATTCGTTTTCCAGTTCTACAATCTGATCCCGAGCTTGACGGCGCGCGAGAATGTCGCGCTGGTAACGGAAATAACCGACAACCCGATGTCGCCGGAAGAGGCCCTGGCGCTGGTCGGGCTTGAACAGCGCATGGACCATTTTCCGGCGCAGCTTTCCGGCGGTGAGCAACAGCGCGTTGCCGTGGCGCGTGCGATCGCGAAGCGGCCGGAGGTGCTGCTCTGCGACGAGCCGACCGGCGCCCTGGATTCCGTGACCGGCATGCGCGTCATCGAAGCCCTGCTCGGCGTCAACGAGCAACTGGGAACCACGACCCTCATCATCACGCACAATGCGGCGATTCAAAAGCTCGCGCATCGGGTGATCTCCTTTGCCGATGGCCGGGTGTCGGGGACCGTCGAGAACGAACGGCGGCAGGCGACTGACGAGATCACCTGGTGAGCCATGCGCATTCTCGACATCAAGCTGTTTCGTGACCTGATCCGCCTCCGGGCGCAGGTGCTGGCGATCGCCCTGGTCGTCGCCGGCGGCGTCGCCACGATCATCCTTGCTGTCGGGTCCTACCGCTCGCTCGACGAGACGCGCCTGGCCTATTACGAGCGCTATCGCTTTGCCGACGTCTTCGCCACGGTCCGCCGTGCGCCGGACACGCTCGCCGCGCGCATCGCGGAAATCCCCGGCGTCATCGCGGTCGAGACGCGGGTTGCCAGTCTCGCCCTGCTCGACATCGCGGGCGTGCGCGAGCCGGCGACCGGCCAGTTCATCTCCCTGCCCGAAAGCGGCGAGCCGGTTCTCAACCGCCTCTATCTGCGTCTCGGCCGGATGCCGGACCCGGCCCGGGCCGACGAGGTCGTCGTCAACGAGTCCTTCGCCAAGGCCCATGCCTTTACGCCGGGCTCGCGCTTCTCGGCGATCCTCAACGGCCGCAAGCGCGAAGTGATCGTGGTCGGCATCGCGCTCTCGCCGGAATTCGTCTACGCAATCGGGCCGGGCGACCGCATGCCCGACGACCGCCGTTTCGGCATTGTCTGGATGTCGAAAAAGGCGCTTGCCGGCATCTACGATCTCGAAGGCGCCTTTTCCTCCGTCAGCCTCAAGCTCTCGCGCGATGCCTCCGAACGCGAGGTCATTCAGCAACTCGACGCCTTGCTGGATCGTTATGGCGGTACGGCGGCCTATGGTCGGAAGAACCAGACCTCGCACGCCTTTCTCGATCACTCGCTCGACATGCTTGGCAATATGAGCCGCACGCTGCCGCCGATCTTCCTTCTTCTCACCGCCTTCCTGGTCAATCTCACGCTCGGCCGGCTGGTCGCGCTCGAACGCGAGCAGATCGGCCTCCTGAAGGCGGTCGGCTATGGAAACGCGGCCGTCGCCATCCATTATCTCAAGCTGGTGCTTGCCATCGCCGTGACGGGCCTCGCGATCGGCAGCGTCGCCGGCACCTGGCTCGGTGGGCACATCACGAGCCTCCTTGCCGAATATTACCGGTTCCCCTTTCTGGTCTTCATCAAGAGCCCGGACATCTATGTGGCGGGCGCGGCACTGAGCATCGCCGCCGCGACCATCGGCGCCGCCCGCTCGCTCCGCGACATCGTTGGGCTGGCGCCCGCGGTCGCAATGCAGCCGCCATCGCCGCCGCGCTTCCGGCGCTTGCTGCCGCAAGGCATTTCCTTTCGCGGTTTCCTCTCGCAGCCCTCCGTGATGATGCTGCGCAACCTGACCCAGCATCCGGTGCGCGCCGCGCTGACGGTGCTCGGCATGGCGTTCAGCACCGGCATCCTCATCGTCTCGCTCTTCATCAACGACGCCATGAATGAGCTGATCGACGTCACCTACTTCATGGCCGACCGGCAGGACGCAACGGTCAGCTTCGTCGAGAAACGGCCCAGCAACGCCGTCCTCCAGATGGCGCGTCTGCCGGGCGTTCTCGACGCCGAGCCCTATCGCGGCGTCCCCGTGCGCATCCGCAACGGCAGCATCGAGCGCCGGGTGATGATCGGCGGCCGCACGCGGAGCGCCGATCTGAGCCGCATCATCGACGTCGATCTGCGCCCCGTCGTCCCGCCCGAAACGGGCCTGGCGATTTCGGACTGGCTGGCTTCCGTCCTTGATGTCGGCGTCGGCGATTTCGTCGAAATCGATATTCTGGAGGGGCAGCGCCGAACCGTCTCGCTGCCGGTCGCGGCGCGGGTCGAGGATTATTTCGGCATCAGCGGCATGATGGACGCCGATGCGCTGTCGCGTCTGATGCGCGAGGCACCGACGGTGAACGGCGTTCATCTGAGCCTCGACGAAACCATGCTCGACACGCTCTACGATGCGCTGAAGATCATGCCGGTCGTCAGCGGCGTCGCCCTGCAGCGCGTTTCGCTGGCGAATTTCCGCCAGGCCATGGTCACGATCGTGACGACCATGGCGGCGATCTACACCGGGCTTGCGGCCGTCATCGCCTTCGGCGTGGTCTACAACAGCGCCCGGATTTCTCTCTCGGAGCGGGCCCGCGAACTGGCCAGTCTTCGTGTCCTGGGCTTCTCCCGGGCGGAGGCCTTGCGCTTCTTGCTGCTTGAACTGGCGCTCATCGTGCTCATCGCCCAGCCGCCGGGATGGGCGATCGGCTACGGCCTGGCCGGGCTCCTCAATGCCAACATGGCCGGCGAGCTGATGCGCACGCCGCTGAACATCGAAAATGCGACTTATGTGTTTGCCAGTCTGGTCGTGCTCGCCGCGGCCACGCTCTCGGCGCTTGTCATGCGCCGCCGGATTAACAGGCTGGATCTTGTGGCCGTTCTCAAAACGCGGGATTGAATCATGCAGACGATTGGGTTGAAGAGAATAATGGCGGGCCTTGCGGTCGCGGTGGCCGCCGCATTCCTCGTCTGGTTCGCCTGGCCGCAACCGGTCGCGGTCGACATGGCGGAAATTGTCCGGGGTCCCATGGAGGTCACGGTCGAGGACACCGGCCGCACCCGCGTGCGCCACGTCTACACCGTCTCGGCGCCGATCGCCGGCAAGGTCTTGCGGACGCCACGCTATGTCGGTGACGAAGTCGTGGTCGACGAAACGGTCGTGGCGGCGATGCAGCCCATGGCGCCGGCATTCCTCGACGCACGCACGCGCGAGGAACTGCAGGCCGCGCTTGTCGCCGCCGAAGCGGGTATCGAACTCGCCGAACACGAAATCCACCGCATCGAAGCCGCGCGCGATTTTGCCCGAAGCGAGCTTCGCCGCGCCGAGGAACTGGCGCGCCGCGGCGTGGTTTCGCCGAGAACGCTCGACAAGGCGCGCTTCGACGCCGAAACCAGCGTCGCCGCGTTGGCCAGCGCAAAGGCGCAGCTCGACATGCGGCGCGGCGAGCGGGCAAGCGTCATGGCGCGCCTGACCGACCCCTCGACCGACGCAGCGCCCGAGGAGACCGGCTGGCGCATCGAGCTGCGCGCGCCGGTCAGCGGCCGGGTCCTGCGGATCGTTCAGGAGAGCGAGTCGGTCGTCCATGCGGGGACGCCCTTGATCGAGATCGGTGACCCGCGCGACCTTGAAGTGGTGGCGGACCTTCTGTCCACCGATGCCGTGCAGATTGAGGAGGGTTCCCCGGTGCGCATCGACGGCTGGGGCGGCGCGCCGGTTCAGGGCAGGGTGGCGCGCATCGACCCTGCGGGCTTCACGAAGATTTCGACGCTCGGTATTGAGGAACAGCGGGTCCGCACGGTCATCGATCTTGTCGATCCGCCGGAAACCTGGTCGCGGCTCGGGCACGACTTCCACGTCGTCGTTCACGTGACGGCATGGAGCGCCGAAGAGGCCGTCGCTGTTCCGGTCGCGGCGCTCTTTCGCAAGGGCGACAACTGGGCCGTTTACGCGGTCCGGGACGGCCGCGCGCGGATCACGCCCGTCGAAATCGGCCGGCGGAACAATCGCGTCGCCGAGGTGCAGAACGGCCTCGAAGCTGGCGACCGGGTTGTGTTGCATCCGAGCGACAGGGTGGAAGAGGGTACGGCGGTTGCCGAGCGTGTCATCCGTTGAACGCGCCGCGCCTGACCGATCGGAATAATCCCGGCGCAAGCCGGACGGGGAAACGCGGCCGGCAATCGAGCCCGCATTCAACAAAAGAAAGCGTCACATGTTCACTCTGACTTCGCTGGGCGGCGCGGGCACCGTCACTGGCTCGAAACATCTGCTGACGCTGGACGGCCACCGCATCCTCGTCGATTGCGGCCTGTTCCAGGGGTTGAAAAACCTGCGCGAGCTCAACTGGGCGCCGTTCCCGGTCGATCCCAGCTCGATCGACGCCATCGTGCTCACCCACGCCCATCTCGATCATTCGGGCTATCTACCGAAGATCGTGCGTGAGGGCTTCCGCGGCCGCATCTTCTCGACCGATGCGACGCGCGAAGTGGCGGCGCTCATCCTAAAGGATAGCGGCTACATCCAAGAGAAGGATGCCGAATATGCCAACCGCAAGGCCTATTCGAAGCACAAGCCGGCGCTGCCGCTCTACGGCATCCGCGACGCTGAGCGCGCAATCGAGGCATTCACCGCCGTCCCGTACCACAAATCCGTTTCACTGCCCGGCGGCGCCACGCTGACCTTCCGTCATGCCGGCCACATTCTTGGCGCCGCCACGGCCGAGATCGGCTGGGGCGGCAAGAAGATTCTCTTTTCCGGCGATCTTGGCCGCTATGACGATCCGGTGATGGTCGATCCCGAACCGGTGCCGGAGGCCGATTATGTCGTCGTTGAATCGACCTATGGAAATCGCGCGCATGACGGGGCCGAACCGGTCGAACAACTCGGCGCCGTGATCGAGAACACGGTGGCGCGCGGCGGCACGGTCGTGATCCCCGCCTTTGCGGTCGGCCGTGCCCAGTCGCTCCTCTATTACATCTGGGCGTTGAAGCAGGCCGGGCGCCTCCGCGACGTGCCGGTCTATCTCGACAGCCCGATGGCGATCAATGCGAGCGAGCTTCTTTGCGCCCATCTCGACGACCACCGACTGTCGCCGCCACTGTGCAAGGACATTTGTAACATCGCGACCTATGTGCGCGAGGTCGACGACTCGAAGGAGGTCACGGCCAACGCCTATCCCAAGATCGTCATCTCCGCGAGCGGCATGGCGACCGGCGGCCGCGTGCTGCATCACATGAAGTCTTTCGCGCCGGACCGCAAGCACACGATCCTCTTTTCCGGCTTTCAGGCCGCCGGCACGCGCGGCCGCGCCATGCTGCAGGGCGCCCGCGAAACCAAGATCCATGGGCAATGGGTGCAGGTCCGCGCCGAGGTCGCGGAATTGCCGATGCTGTCGGCCCATGCCGATGGCGACGAAATCATGCGCTGGCTCTCCGGCCTTCGCCGCCCGCCGCAACAGACCTTTGTCGTCCATGGCGAGCCCGACGCCTCGGAAGCCTTGCGCATCCGCATCGACCGGGAGCTTGGCTGGAACGTCGCCGTTCCCCGTCAGGATCAGGTCTTCACGCTGTGAGACAGATGTTGATATTGAACAACGGCCAAAGCGCCTGGCTCTCTTTCCTGCGGCGCTACATCGCCCTCATGGCGCTGGGTAATCTCGCCTGGGAATTCGCGCATATGCCGCTCTACACGCTCTGGGAAACCGGAACACCGCGCGAAATCGCCTTCGCCGCGATCCATTGCACCGGCGGCGACATCCTGATCGCGCTTGCCGCACTGATTGCGGCCCTCTTCCTGTTCGGCAACGGCTTCTGGCCGGCGCAGACCTATCGCCGCGTCGCCGTCGCCACCATCGCGATCGGCCTCGCCTACACTCTGTTCAGCGAATGGCTCAACATCGAGATCCGCGCCGCATGGGCCTATCGCGACCTGATGCCGGTGATCCCGGTTCTCGATACCGGCCTCTCGCCGGTCGCCCAGTGGATCGTCCTGCCCGGTCTGGCCTTTTGGTGGATCGCCCGCGTATGGGGAAAGTAGAAGCGCCGTGACCGGCCATTGAGATTTTCTCCCAGATGGGTTTAGAGTCCGGCCCTATGGAAGGGCGACGGACGATGAAGAGGCGGTATTCTCCGGAAGAAGAGATCGTCCCGCCTTCTTCGAAGACATCTCATGAAGTCTTGCGAGATGAGTGCCGAGCAGTTCGTCCAGCCGGTCGTAGAAGTCATGCGGCTCATGCGAAAACAGCATTCCGGCAACCGCCGAACCACCGGAGTCCACAAGAAACACTCCACGCCATGGTCCGACCGTCAGATGGCGGCAATTCGCGATGCGCCGCCAGAACTTGTTCCTGAGGATCGGCAGGCTGTTGAATTCTCCGGTCCGTACGAGATCCTCGAGTCTTCGGTCGAATTCTTTCAGGTCTTCAATATCCCGCTGGAGGGCTTCGCTTCCTTTGCTGGCGCCACGCACCTTGCGGCCAGCGCCAATCAACGCCGACACGGCCTCACTGATCGTTCGGTCACGAGGTCCTCCAAAGCTTGCCTCATCGATGTAGAAGTCCACCGTGCCCCGCATCGCCATATTCAATCGATTATGTTTCTTGTGCCTTCGTCGCGCTGGCGAAAGCCTGTTCCGAACGCGCCTTCCAGTCCTCGGGCGACACCGGACCCGTAAGATTCAATCCGCCTTTCTTGAATTGAGCGATTTTGAGATTGAGGAAGGCTTCCGTTACATCGTCAATCTCAACCTCATCGTCATTCGTGGCCACGAGCTCAACCCGGTTCTTGCCGGAGCGTAGAACCTTCACGTGCCCCGACGCGACCCGCGCGCCCATCATCAGAAGGACAGAGTGGCCGGACCCAATATCCACAGTGGCGGCCGACAAGCGGTTTCCGCGAAGGCCGATTTTGTCTGCCAGAATCTTTTTCAGTATGGCCGTGAGAGAGCCGCCCTTTCGGTTCACCGTGATCGAGGCCTGCGCGTCGATATCCCCGGAAAAGGCCGGCGCGTCGTCTTCGGCAGTCGGATTGGTCATGGCCGGTCACCACATAAAAGCAGAACTGGAACTTTCTGGAACATGGTGGTTTTCGAGCAAACAATCAAGCCGGCGACAAATTTGGCGCAATTCCACTTGAGTGTTGGATCTTGGCCTGCACCCTTTGATTTGGTCCTTCCTGAGGCATGGTCCTGGCCATGATGACCTTGCCCCCCAACCTTGGACCGGCTGGACTGGCAAAGTCGGGCTTCATCGGATGGCAGGCTGGCCGGGGTTGCCGGCCGCATTTGTTTTCATCAGAAAGCGAAAAATGAGTTCGACCAGCAACGTTTGCGCCTCCTTCGACTGGGCACGATTTGCAAAGGCGACGGCTGCCGCGAAGGTCAGGGCTTCTTTCTGACGGCCTTTGGCAAACTGGCTGAGTTCCTTCTCGATCAGCAAGGTTGCCGAAGACGGCCAGTCGGGAAGAAGCCTGTGGCCATTCATCATCATCTCGATCTGCCGATCGAGTATCAGGTTCTGAATGCAGAGGGCTTTGTCCGGACGGTGTTTGAGCATCAACCCGCCCATCAGCGTCATGATCTCGATCAGACAAGTGACGCCGGACGACCTCAGCGGCGGCGAGAGATAGTCCCGCGTTTTCTCGCGAACCTCTGCGGAGGGGTCGACAATTCCGTGAAGGAAGACATCGAGGTCTTTCAAGGCTGCGGGGGTCGCCTGTTCAGGCGCGTTTCTGATGTCGAAGCCGCACTCCCGACATTCGACCAGCGAACCACTCCGCCAGGTCTGCTCGGTTCCGCACTCCGGACACAGCGACTGAAGCAGTTCGCCTGTGTCGCGGTCCGTGAAGATGAATGAGATGTCCCAGTGCGCGCGATGAAATGCACTCCGACTAAGCGCACGAGGGGCGAAACGTCTGCTTGTCGGACACAGGTGATCGCGATCAACGGCGACACCGAAGAAGGAATGCTGACCATCGCTCGTCGACAGGTACCGCCGGTATTCGACTTCCTCACGCGCACAACCGAGCAGCTGGGCCAGGTGCTGTGAATCGTAATTTCCAAGGAGCAGCGGCAGGACCGCATCTGCGCTGACGCCAGCCAGCCTGGCCATGTCGCCGGGTCTCAACAGGTTTGCATCGGCGGTTCTTGCGACGAAGCTCAGAAGGCTCTCATCGCGGATCGGCTCAAGACGAAACAGCAAATTGGACATGTTCTTACGCCGCGTAATCGATCTGACGGGTGGGCAAGGTCTTCTGCCGGAACGGATTGACAGGCATGCTGTTGTCGAGAATCCATGCGTAGTCGATGGCCGCCGCCAGACATTCGTTTGTAATGCGGGGAAGGCCGGCCCGGGTCGCTACGTCGGACGCCTTGACGAGCAGCCGGGCGACCTCTCCGATAAGCCCCCTCGATGCGTAGTGAATTCGTTTTGCGCAATCCAGATCGGCGAGATTGGAGTCCTCGTCAAACGCCAGCTTCTTCTCGACCTCGGCCAGATAGGAACAGAAGAGATGTTGTTCATTCGGGTCATCCCAGTTGAAAGTTGATAGCTTCGGACTGGAATACATGCGGTTCTTCAGCTGGGTGGCCTCCTGCAGCACTTTGAGGATATCCGGCGTTCCCGCGAGTACAATCGGACACACCGCGGCATTGAGCAGCGACTTGATGAGATCGGCTGCGTCTTGAACGATCTGTTGGCTTTTCCGATCGAAGAGATGCTGGAACTCGTCGATGATCAGCAGCTCGACCCCTGCTTTCTCGAGCATTTTAATGAGGCGCTCCCGACGCTGTCCGAGCGTCATCTTGACTGACAGGGGTTCGGGCTCAAGGGAGGCCTGTATCCTGTCGATCAGAGCCCTTCGTGAAGCCGGCGAGGGTGTCTCGACAAACACGACTTCACTCTTCAGGAATGAGCCGCGGTGTGCAGGGTCGCCGTTTCCGGCCATCTGCGCGATATGCGGCGCAAAATTCTGACGGTAGAGTTGCAGGGCTTGTGTCTTGCCCGCGCCGGACTCGCCGTAGAGTACGAGACAATCCGCTCGTTCCCCGACGACCCCTCTTTTGTGCAGCATGTTGATCTCCTTTAGCGCGTGATCCACTTTCGGAAACAGCATCACGGCTTCGCGTATCGCCTGCGCGCGCTTCCGGGTCAGTTGCTCGATTTGCACGGAGTCATTGGTCACGTATCAGCTCTCCTGTTCTTCTGAAGGGCGCTTTTTCGGCGCGTTCAACTGTGCCATCGGGAGGCCGGTTGTCCCGTCTTCGAGCCCCGTGATAAATGTCAGACGCTCGTCCTTGAGCAACGACGACATGGGTGGAGGTATTTCCTGTGCGTCGATCGGTTGCGCTGTACCGACCGGCTGCAGGCGTTTCGACTTCTTCCCGGCCGGCGCTTTCGGCTTCTTGACCACCGTTGCGGAATACGCCTGGACCGCTGGGAACTGCGGCGCATGGCTTTCCTGGGGTTCAGCTTCGATCGCGTCGGTTTCGACCTCCGCGGTTATCTGGTCGAAAAGCTTCATGCCGCTCTCAACGTCGCTGACACGAACTTTCCCCGGCATATAGCCCGTGGAAGTCAACCCGAGCATGATCGCCGCCTTTCGACGGGCCGTCATTTTTCGATCGCCCATCGCCTTCTGATGGCTGAGAGTGACTTCGTCTCGGTAACGCGCTAGGTCGGTCGCGTTTACTTGCCTTTTCGCAGCCGCCGTCGCATAGGCCCAGACGGCGCGATGCATGTCGTAGGAAAGCCCGTCGGTATATTCGGGATCTTTAGAGGGAATCGGGATTTGCTTTCCCGTCGTCGGGTCGGTGATGTAAATCTCTTTGAGATTTGTCCTGTCATATCGTACCTGCACACTGACTTCTCCGCCGCATTCGGCGCGAATACGTGCAACGTCATTGCTGTTGTACATAAGGTGATCTAGTTGCACGCCGTCATTGCGCAACGTTCTTTTTTTGACATACATTAACAGCGTATTCAGATCGTCCATGGACTTCGGAAGCAGGGGCGGGTGCATCGCTGCCCCCTCACGCCATCGCGTCTCCGGATTTGATTTCATGTTCCGGTTGATGGTCCGGTTGTAGTCACAGAGCACCCATTCGACGAACTTCTCATTGAAAAGCTCAAGCCCGACTGCGTACTGAACCTCGGGTTGATTGTTTCCGAGTTCCGTGGGATTGGACCTCGTCGTGTTGGGAAACTTCTGTGCAAGCTGCTTTGTCATCTTGCCCAAGAAGCCTTCGATTTGCCCCTTGTACTGGGGCCGCCATCGGGGCGCGTACTCTATGTTGATCGAGAGAGCCAGGCAGGCCTGCTTGAGGGCTATCGAAGTAAAATCGCGACCGTTGTCGATGACGATACTTTCGGGGATACCGAACGCATCCCAACTGACGAACGTCCCTCCCGTAGAAACTCTAACATTCGGCTTCGGAGCGATTGCATGCCGCAAGGCCATTGAAATCGAGTGCCAGCTTGGCGCTTGAAAGCTCAGGTAATACCCCACGATTGCCCGGCTATATCGATCGACGACGACCGTCAGCCACGGGCGACCGAGCAGAAACCCGGTGCGTTCATCGATCATGGAAGTGTCGATGCGGTGATGGTCGATTTCATAGACCTGACCAATGCGTTTTGCTCGCGGGGTGAAATAGGTCGGTTTGAACGTTTCGTCGGCGGCGCGCCGTCCGTCACGTGCGACCGCCTCGATATATTTGTTCACCTGATTGATGCGCCGATAGATGGTCGACCGATGGGGCTCGGGAATGGGCGTCATCCCCGGTCCCCTGGCTATATTCTTTATGGCAACCAGATTTTTGACGCGATTGACCGTCGCGCCCTTGTTGAGTTTTGCACCTGTCAGATAGGCGGAGTTGATCGCTTCCTCGATAATGTCATCCTGTTCCGGCGATAACCGGGACAGACCACGTGAACCCTTATGCCGATTCAGGGGGATCAACGCACGCGCGTCACATCCGGCGTCTTCGTATTCACGGATCTTGCGTACCAGGTGCGTCCATGACGGGGGTTTGGGGTCGTTGATCTCTTCCGCAACCGCGGTGATAAGAGGCGCAAGCGCCTCCGCTGTCTTCTTCCACGGCTGTTCGCGAAAGCGTCTGATGTAGGCCTGCCAGCGCTGTAGCTCGTCTTTTTCCTTCTCTTCCAGCAAGCTCAGATCGAGATCGATGCGGCTGATTTCGACCGCCGTCATTTCGCCGTTGCCGTGAAAGCGAAGCCTGCGCTCTATAAAGAGCAGAAGAAGTTTGCGCGAGTCGATGACAAATGGCTCATCGGTATTCAGGTTACGTAACTCGTATCGCCCCGTCGGGAGTCTTTTCATAAACTCGAATCGGTCGCCTTCAATCGAGACGATCTCGCCGCCGGAAAGCCTGAACGGAAGCGGAAAGGCCTCGGAGTCAGTCGCCGTGGCAATTGCTTTCGAATTGCTCATTGATTTGCCTCCCAGGTCGTTGAACCCGGCAGGCAAAGCGTCTCCTCCGATATTGGAAGGGAGATATCCAAAGCGATGTCGTGACGTGCGGCGAGCGCGCGGATCGCTGAGGGGCCATGTTGGCCGCTCCGGATCAAGGCAGCGCAATTCCGGAAGCAGTCGGAACCGCGTTCGCTGAGGTGGGCAAGAACTCTTGCCCGATCCTCGCTCGCGACCGCGACCGTGCGATAGCGCATTATCTCGTTGATATTCGAGAAGCGTGGCTCGACGCGGATGATATCGTCAAATGCGATATGGAACGGGATCGCCACGCTTTGGTAGACTTCGCGCACTTGGGCCATTCGCGTGCGAACTTTTTCCTTTGCCTGGAACTCGGCCCTTGTCTTGACCTCGACAATGATGTCGCCATGCGCGGTCTCGAGTGCGAAATCGGGCGTGTACCGGATGCGCTCGCCGGCATAGACGAATGAGAGCCGGTGTGGCTGGTGGCGAATGCCTTTGATCCGGCGATCGAAGTCGATGATCCGCACGAAATCCCGTTCGACATTGTGCTCGCAGATGACCTGCTTGCCGAACTTCGTCACCACCATGGACGTCGGGATATCGCGTCGTCCTGTGAGGACGGGTCGGGCGCCTTCGGGCCCGAACTTTTCGATCGTCACTGCGTATCCCGGGTCTGCTTCCTCGATCATGGTCGTCCCCTTCTTTCTTGCGAGGTTAGGTTCAGTAATAAGATCCGCATAGAAAGTACAGAAAACGAGCAGTCGGAGTCAAAGCTGATAAATCGAAAGTGTAAATGGAAAAACACCTGTATTTTCTTTTTAGAAATAATTTAGATGGCGTTTTGTATGCTTCGAATACATCCGGATTTGGCCCAATGCAGGTTCAACGGGCTCAGAGACCGGCTTCACGCAGTCCGGCGCGGAGTCGATATGGGTCGAAAAAATTTCTGCCAAGGGCCGAATTTCGCTTCGGAACGATTTCGGTACGTCCCGAAGTCTTTTCGGTACGTCCCGAAATCTCTTGTGAACGGGCAGAGGCGGCCGCGGTCCCGGCGGGGCAGGGGCCAACGCAGGTCAGATGGTCCATCCGCGAGGGCGCCGGAGTAGTGAGAAGGGGAACCCGCCGGCCGGCCTGAGTCCTATAGTGCTGGGAATGGCGGGGCCCCCGAGCATAGGGCGGGGGCAACGCGGGCTACGCGGCTTATGTCGTTGTTCCAACCACCTACTGTAGATAGGGGTCTACCGACCAGATGCGCCCGACCGGCTGCTGAGAAAGCATTGATCTAGACAATCCGCGATAGGGCCGTGCCGCCGCCGTCTAGTCACGCCTTCGGCGTCTGAATCTCCACACCAAAACTGCGCACAATCCGGTCGGTTCAACATCTTGAATAGATGGGACAACGGGATAAGCACCTTGCAGTGTGCCTACATCGTAGGTCCGCTTTGCGCCAGAAGCGGACGTTCGGTACGCGTTGTTCTCATCTCGGGCTAAAGGCGGTCGAGATAGGCCATGTAAGGGTCGAGGATACTCGCTTGGTATCGTTCGTCCGTAGGCCGATTGGCCAACGCGGCACGAGCGGTCGCAATCGTCATCCAAGGAACTTCTACGTCCTTTGGGACCGAAAGACGTTCCTTAACTGCCGCGGCCAGTTTCTGTCGTGCGTCCTCCTCAAACAGGTCAGGGCGCTCCGCAAAGAGAATACGGCGTCCCAATTGGAAAAGACGTGCATCTTGGAATTCCCGGATGAGCGCAGGGCGGGCCTCCCATGAAGCCTGATGGAAAGCTTCCATGCGGCCCTCCTCGTCAACAAATCGCTCATAGAGCTGACTTTCTACATAAGGAGATGACGGGTACGCGACCTCCGTTGCGCGCGCGGCGGTGAGCAGCTTTTCTAGAAAGTCTGGGTCGGACCTAAGCAGCGTGGCCTGTTCCAGGCATGCGGCTTCGCTCGGTGCGCCTTGTAGTCCTTCCACCTCGAAGATGGGTATCATCAGCGGACCGGCGTTAACTCGCACTCTGCGTATCGGCGTGCCTCGCGATGCTAGGTGCTGCAAGAGCGCATCATGATCCAGTTGGCGCAGGGGGGTCAGGTTGTAAGTCAGGTCTACGCAGAACGGCAGGTTGGCGTCTTTCTTACTGTCGCCTAGGTAGGCCAGAAACCTCATTCCGGGATCCGCCCCTCGGGGGTCAACCAGAACAAACGCGTCTTCACTTGTTAGGAAATCTCTTGCTGCCGCTTTGTTCGTAAAACGCGCGAACTGGGACCAGATGTCCGGAGCGCCGTTGGCGAGCAAGTCGCATAGCCACAGTAGCGATTCTACGTCCGCCATAGCATCATGGCTATTTGTCAGAGCATAACCGTTGGCCGCGCAGAGATCACCGAGGCGCAGGCTGGCTGCTCCGCTCTCGTTAATCCCCGGCAAGAGTTTCTCGGGCCTGAGGGCCGCCACCGCTCGAGCCAAGCGAAGCACATCGCCGCGGCCATTATTGTGCCGACTTGTCAGGTAAGCGGGATGGAGCGTCTGATAAAATGCGTGACGAAGAAATGCTTCGTCGAAACGGATCGAATTGTAGCCGATGAATGTCGCCGGCGACCAAGAGTGCAACGTCCGATAGACAAGACACATCGCCTCAAAAAATGAAGGTCTGGCAGGAGAGAGGAGTTCGTCGATTCCTGTACCGGTGACGCAGAGTGCGTCAGGACTAGGGAGTATGTGATCCATCAGGCGGATCTTGATTTCAAAGCGATCTAGGGGACGCAACTGATTGTCTGTCCGGATCGCGGCAAATTGAACGATCTGATCGAAGGCAGGGTTCAGCCCGGTCGTCTCTACGTCGTAGAGTACGAAGCCCATAGAATCACTCCCTAACCCCCGGACTAAAGAGACGAAAACGTATTGCTGCGTCACTCACACGAAATTTCTTTGCAAGCGAGGCAATGGCCTCGTCATCCTCGAAGGCAATAACGTTCGCGGTTGCTTGCACGCGCATGAGAGGTTCCGGCATCAGAAGCTCTGAGGCAAACGCATTGGCTTCGATCTCTCGCCAATCAGCACCTGTCGCGGTCATGATGTCGCGATGCAAGATTTGCTTGTCGACATGCACCGAGCCTTCGAGAATTTCGCGATGCAGGACAAGATGTCCCATTTCGTGAGCTAGTGTAAACCGCTGGCGATTGGGGTGATGTAGCGCGTTGATGCCTATGATCGGAACGCCATCATGGATCGTCACCATACCCGACAGGTCACCATCCAGCGGTGAATATTGCACCCTCACCTTCATGATCCGTGCGATCCGCTCTACCGGCACTGGAGCAGTCTTTACGCTGTACTCAACGATCATTGCTCTGGCAGCGGCTCTCGCTCCTGCTGTATCGGCGCGCATCAGCGTCGCCGATCAACTTTGGCGCCAAGCGCCTGTGTAATGACATTTTCTACCTGCGCCTTCTCGACAGAGCTCAATGTTTTGCCCACAAACTTCATTGCCGTCTCTCCCCTAGGCCTACCTGGTTTGCTCCGACCGGCCGGCCGCCACGACTCCGGAAGCTTGGCCGGAAGCAGGTCTGCGATGGAATCGAGATCCAGTGCTTCCACCACCTCATAAATGTGGTGCAACATCGCCCGCTGCCGTCCTGTTTCAATGTTTGCGAGCGAAGCCCTGGTCAAGCCCAGGCGCTCGGCTACTTGAGCCTGCGTCAGCTCCCGGCGCTTACGCTGCGACGCAATATTACGTCCTAAGAGCTTATAGATGTCTTCTTCGATCATAGTGTGCAAGGCAAGCCCTGTTCGCAACAGATGTCAACAGGACAAACAATTAGATTGTATTACAATCATGACAAAAAATTAATGTATTTTTTGATGGACTAATGCTTTCTCGCGGAGTCATGGTTTGAATATGGCGAACATTGATGACTCCTCACCCACCGATCTGAAAGCTGATAGCGGCGAAGCACCGCGCCCGTTCCGCGTTCTCAGCCTCGATGGCGGCGGCATGCGGGGCATCTATACCGCCGCCTTCCTCGCTCGGTTGACGGATCAATTCGCCCGCATCAGAGGTGAGCCAGCGCTCGATCTGGGAATCGGCTTCGATTTGATCACCGGAACCAGCACCGGCGCGATCGTTGGCTGTGCGCTCGCCGTCGGTCGCCCCATGCCGGAAATCGTTGAACTCTACCGCAACCATGGCCCAAAGATTTTCCCGCACCGGATTACGGGGAAGGCGAGTGCTGCATTTCGGGCTGCGCAAGGCAGCCGGTATGTGCGACAGGGCGACAGGGCACTCCGAGAAGCGCTCAAGGCGACGCTCGGTGACATCACAATGCTTGATGTGTTTGGTGGACGGGGCATTTCTCTGTCGATACCCGCTGTCTTGATGAGCGAGCATCGCGCATGGGTCTTCAAGAAGACCCCCCAAAGTGGGGTACGCGACGATAACTATCCGCTCGTGGATGTCTGCATGGCAACCAGCGCTGCCCCTATCTATCGATCACTTGCGGCCATCAACGACCCGAATGCACCAGGAGGACCTCAGCAGGTCTTCGCGGATGGCGGCCTCTGGGCCAATAACCCCATCATGGTCGGTTTGGTGGACGCCCTGACGATAGCCACCCCTGACCAGCCCATCGATATATTCTCGCTTGGAACATGTCCACGTCCCGACGGTGATCACCTTGATGCCGAAACTGCCCACCGTTCGATGTTGGATTGGTCGCTCGGTGCTGACGTCGCGCCGCTGAGCATCTCTGCCCAGGAGTTCGCTTTCGACAACATGGCGAGGTTACTGGCGAACGCCATGAGCGACTGCGGGCGCCCGATTCGCAGAGTTCGCTTTCCCAACAAACCCGTCCCGGCCAGCATGATGCCGTTTTTGGCGCTGGATGACACCCGACGGGAAGCGATGGATCGCTTGATCCAGCAGGCTCACACCGACGCTGACTTGACTAAGAGTGCCTGCGACGATCGGAACAACGCCGACGGCCAGATGATCCTGCGACTCATGAACGACCTACCGGCGATGCCGGTGACCGGAGCGGTATGGGACCGCACCTCCACCAATGCAGTGAAAGGATGAGTGATGTTCGACTGCGCCAAAGAGGTCCGCGCTTATCACGATCAGCATGTGACCCTGCCGAAGACAGAGCAAGATCAGATGCGTGACCGGCGCAATTCCAACCGAACGCGGTTGCGCAACGGACTCGTGAAGGCGAGCAAGCCCGGTCCGCTTGAGTTTGTCAAGCAGGGAAGCTACGCCATGAAGACGATGATCCGTGACCAGAACAACGACTATGACGTCGACGACGGTGTCTATTTCGCCAAGGAGGATCTCGTCGGCGAACGTGGCGCCGAAATGACAACTCTTCAAGCACGGCAAATGGTGCGTGACGCGGTTGACGACGGCAAGTTTAAACAGCCCCCTGAAGTGCGCCCCAACTGTGTACGTGTGTTCTACGAAGCTGGATATCACGTCGATCTGCCAGTCTATCGTCGTGTCATGAAATCAACCATCTTCGGTGATGAGACCTACTATGAGCTTGCTGCGGGCGGCGGCTGGAAGCGGTCAGATGCGCGAGATGTTTCTGACTGGTACGAGGACAAGCGTTCGAATTCTGCAGACGGTCAGCAGCTTCGGCGTATCAACCGCGATTTGAAAAAATATGCCCGCAGTCGTTCCAGCTGGCGTAGCGGTATTCTCAGCGGCTTCGGCATCTCGGTATTGATAACCGAATGCTACAGGCAATCTGAGCGTGAAGATTGTGCCCTCTATGACACCATGGTGTCGATTCGCGATCGACTTAAATGGAACCTCCAGATCGCCCATCCGGTTACACCCGGTGACTATATTACGAGCGGAAGTGACGATGCCCGAGCCCGAAGCTTTCGCGACAAGCTCACCGAAGCTATCGATACCCTGCAACCGTTGTTCGGTTCGGACTGCACCCGCGATCAAGCGCTCAAGTGTTGGGGCAAGGTTTTCTCTACCACCTTCTTCGGCGAACAACTTGAAAACGAGAAGCGCGCTGCGGTGGCCGCCCCTGCGATTGTCAGTTCTACCGCACTCCTCTCAGAGACATCGCGGGCGGCAGCCGCGGTGAGTAGTGCGGGCGGGGGTCGCCATGCCTGAAGAAGAACTCCCGCTCAAGTGGCGAGAGCAAGCTCTAAAACTCGAAGCGCGGCTGCGGAAATTAACGGGGCAGGCTCCCGAGCGTCTTGATGCACAGACGATCAACCGTTGCTACCCGAGGCGACCATGGGTCGCAGGTTGGCGAGTCAGCGTGAGCTTTTCAGACAATATTGTGCGGCGTATCGACGTCTTGGCCAGCATAGCGTTTCCGTCGGTTCCAGTTCGAACAGCGTTGGTCGACCATCCCGAATTTATGACATGGCCCCACGTCGAGAGTGATGGAATATTGTGTCTCCTTCCCAATATGGCAGAGTGCGATCCGGACGATCCTTCGGCCGTGGCCGAAAACTTATTGGGGCGGTCAATTCGGTTAGTAGAAGAACTGCTCGAGGGCTCGATCATTGAGCGGGACTTCCGGGAAGAGTTCCTGACCTATTGGGCGTACAAAGCCCACAATGATGGGGCTCGCTTTTTTAGCTTGCTTGCGCCTGAACCTCCGTCCCGCGTTGTCCAGGTCTGGAAGGGCAACAGCATCGAAGTCGTGGAGGAGGATGCCGAGAGTCTAACCCGCTGGGTCCAGCACCGTTTCGGCGCCAATGTCAAAACAAACACCGAGAAGGCCGCGTTCCTGTGGCTCCCCCAAGCGCCTCTCCCGACAGATTATCCCGAAACTGCATCTGAGTTGTACGCACTTGCAACGGCGATTGGTGCCGATGCAGTGACCACACTTGAGCAAGCCGCGTTGGATGAACCAGACGATGTTGTCGCGGTTTTGGGTGCGACAGGTCGCCGAGGATCCGGGTTAATCGGAGTCAGGGTGCCGAATCCCAAACGAATGCGGCACCATTCTCGATCGGTCGCCGTGCCAGTATCGAAGGGATTTCGATCCGGCAAAACTGAGCCTTCCATCTTGCTCAATCGCTACTTCGGAAGTGGGCCCGTTATACGTACCGGTGTCCAGCGGGCCGACGCAAATTGGGTACATGGTAGGGGGCAAGATGCTCGAACCGAGCACCTACTTGGCGCAACCGTCGTTCTGTTTGGGTGCGGATCAGTTGGCGCGCCAGTTGCGGGCACCTTGGCACAGGCTGGCATCGGGAAAATAATTCTCGTGGATCCCGACATTCTGAGTTGGCCGAACGTCGGTCGGCACCCGCTTGGCGCGTCGGCAGTCGGCCGGAACAAGGCCCAGGCTTTGGCCGAGCGATTGCAGGTCGATTTTCCTCACCTCCATGTAGAAGGCCGTGCTTGCGGCCTCCACGAAGTGATCCGAACAGATGCCGACCTTCTGAAGGATGCCCATCTGATCATCGCAGCGACGGGCAGCTGGAGTGCAGAGAGCGCCCTGAACCATTGGCATGTTGGTCAAGGACGGCACTATCCAGTTCTTTACGGATGGACGGAAGCACATGCTTGCGCTGGGCATGCCGTTGTAGTCAGCGGTGAAGGAGGTTGTCTCCAGTGCCATATCGGGCGAACGGGATCGCCTTCGTTCAGAGTTGTAGCCTGGCCGGACGGCGGCGATGCAAGTCAAGAAGAGCCCGCCTGCGGTGCGCACTATCAACCCTACGGTCCTGTCGAGCTCAACCACGTGACTACGATGATCAGCGATCTCGCGCTGGATTGCCTTCTTGATCCACCCACTCGGTCCTTCAACCGCGTATACACCACCTCGCAGCGTCGTCTCGACGCCCTCGGTGGGCGCTGGAGCGATGAATGGTTGGCTGAACAAGGGCATGGTGATCTTGGTGTTCGAACCCTTGATAGGCCTTGGCCGCCTATGGCTTGCGCGGCATGTGGAATCCAGACCTCAATCAAAATGGCTTAACAAGCAATCCGTGCTGGTACCGATATCCTCCCGGCGGAGAACTGATCGTGTGGTGCGCCGTATTCAGGTCACTTGGCCAGCCAGAGGCGCGACGTCAGCTTCTGGTGCGGAGTCGGCGAGTCGGCCAGACCCATCGTTTGAAGGAAGCTTCTGACCCGAAGCGGACACCAACAACCCTCCTCATTGATGAGCGCGTACGCAACTCAACGTCTACGAACTAATTATAGTTGATCAGGGCTGCAGGAAGGAGAACACTCCGTTTCATCTCTGTTTTGGCGTACGGCATATTGTGGTTTGACAGATTCAAAAGCCGCCTATTGTGCGGAAACATCAATGTTAGGGGCAGCCGGGGCATGCAATCACACGATCCAATTCGCCAGATCGGCTTCATACAGCAAGCACTGTCACAGAATCGAAAGCCGATAGGGTTCTTCGTCGGTGCAGGATGCCCATTGTCTGTTCGCGTCAACGAACGCCAAGAGAATGGCAAGACCGTAAGCGATCCTCTCATCAGGGATGTCGCGGGACTGACGGAGATCATTGCCGGCCACCTCAGGAGCGATGATAAAGAAAACCCCTCAAGCTGGGACAGGATCGTAGATGTCGTGAAGGAGGATGGAGGCGACAGCAACAATATCGAGCAGCTACTGAGCAAAATTCGCGTTCTCAAGAGCGTCGCGGGCGGGGGGACTGTGCGTGGCATGGAAGCCAAGGAATTGGACGACCTGGATGAACAGGTCTGCAAGGTGATCTCGGAGGAGGTAAATAAGCTTCTGCCTCGTGAAGATACTCCGTACCACAACCTTGCGATCTGGAGCCGTTCGATTAGTCGCGAACGGCCCGTTCATCTTTTTACGACCAACTACGACCTTTTGCTGGAGCAGGCGCTCGAAGAAAGCTCTACACCCTACTTCGATGGCTTCATTGGATCTCGAAAGGCGTTCTTCGACTTGGGGGCGGTGGAGGACGAACGCCTCCTACCACCGCGTTGGACCCGACTCTGGAAGATCCATGGCTCGCTTAACTGGCGGCTTGAGGATGGCAAGACCGTTATTCGAAGTGACGAAAAGACCGAGAAGCAGTCCTACCTTATCTATCCGTCGCATCTGAAATACGATCAAAGTCGGAAGATGCCTTATCTGGCGATGCTTGATCGGCTCAAGGCATTCCTGCTCAATCCATCGGCGCTGCTATTCATTTGCGGTTATTCCTTTTCCGATGAGCATATCAACGACATCATTTGCAGAAGCTTGGAGACAAACCCAACGGCCCACGTGTTTGCGTTCGTATTCGGAAAGTTGGATGAGCCGAAATATGCGTTGGGAAGAAAGTGTGCATTCTCCACACCTAATTTGAGCATGCTGGCCTTTGACAAAGGTATTGTGGGACGCAACTTGGGCGAGTGGCACACGGAAGATGTCAATGCTCTGTCCTTGCCTCCGGGCATACTCGTCAAAGATGACGCGATCATATCGCTGAAACTCGGTGACTTCGCTGCGCTTGGAAGCCTTCTTCGCGGGGTCTCCGGAGCGAAGGATGGGCCCAATGAAGATTGAAAGCACCGGCAAGGCTACGGTAATCGGCACCGTCCAAGACGTGAGCGGGACTTCCGTGAGCGTCACATTGAAATCTGACCGCTTCTCGGGTCTGAGCTTCGTTCAGGGCCAAGGCTACAAGATTGGCCAGATCGGTAGCTTCGTGAAGATACCGGTGGGCTATGTTGATCTGTTCGGGATCGTTTCGCAGGTTGGAGCGAGCGCAGTGCCCGAAAGTTTGGCACAGAGCATGCCCAATGGCTTGCGATGGATGACCATCCAGCTGGTTGGCGAAGGATTCAGATCCAGAAAGTTTCAGCGAGGCATCTCGCAATATCCAACCATTGATGACGAGGTCCATCTGGTTTCAGAAACGGATCTTCAGGCCATTTACGGCAAGCTCGGAGAACAAAACCACTTGGTGAAGGTGGGGCATATTGCGGGCAGTGAATCAATCGACGCACTGGTCGACATTAACAAGCTCATCACCAGGCACTCAGCCGTTGTGGGTACGACCGGATCGGGTAAATCCACCACCGTGGCAGGCATTCTCAACGTTCTGTCGAACGCTGATCGGTTCCCGTCTGCCAGAATTGTTGTGCTCGACCTTCACGGCGAATATTCACGAGCGCTCAGAGATCGTGCAAATATCTTCAAGATCAGTCCGGATCACGATACGGAGAACGAATACAAACTCTGCATTCCGTTTTGGGCGTTAAGTTTTGATGAGCTTCTTCGTGTCACCTTCGGCCCCTTGCCCGCGGATGGGAAAGCGCGAAATGTCATTCTGGAAAGAGTGATCGCCGCGAAGCGCCAAAGCTTAATCGATAATCCGATCCGGGGTGCCACCGCAGAAGATGTCAGCGCCGACAGCCCCGTTCCATTCTCTCTGAACCGGCTTTGGTACGATCTCTACTGCACGGAGTTCGGGACGTATTATAGTAGCATAGGCAGCCCTACCGATCCGGCCAACTGGGCATATGAGAAGGATGGAGACGGCGGAAACGATCTTGTGGGCAGCGCCGAAAGAGGCATCTCTCCTCGGTTTAGAAAGGTCAAAAACGTCAAGGAGGATACTGAGAAGATTAATTACATTCCCGACTCTTTGAACATTAGAGGGCCGCTTGAGTCCCTCGGCTCCAAGCTCAGAGTCTCTAGATACGACTTCTTGCTGAAGGCGGGCGATTGGCATCCCGATCTGAATGGTGTTGTTCGGCAGGGCTTGGCCGAGTTGATGTTGGGATGGTTGGGCAGTTCCCGGCCGATCACAATTTTGGATTTATCCGGCATTCCATCTTCGATGACCAATGACATCATCGGCACCGTTCTTAGGGTGCTCTATGATGGGTTATTCTGGGCGCGAAAACTTTCCGAGGGCGGCCGCGAGCGGCCACTGCTCGTCGTGATGGAGGAAGCACACGCCTACCTCAACGATAATTTCGACGGAGCTGCATCGATCGTTACCCAACGGATTGTGAAAGAGGGACGGAAATATGGCATTGGCGCAATGATAGTCAGCCAGCGACCCTCCGAAATCAACCCAACTATCTTGTCGCAGTGCGGCACGTTTTTCGCGATGCGGCTGAGCAATGCTACTGATCGCTCGCATGTGACAGGAGCATTGTCGGACAACCTAGAGGGGCTGACCAATATGCTTCCCATACTCCGGACGGGGGAAGCGATCATCCTCGGCGAAGCAGTGGGGCTTCCGATGAGAACGATGATTCAGGCGCCATCCAAAGACAGGCGGCCCGATAGCCAAGATCCGGTGGTGTGCGATGAGGTGCATCCGGACGAATCCATGGCACCGGGCGGATGGAACATTCGGCGCCTGCAAACACCTGACTACAGCGACTTCGTCGAAACATGGCTTCAGCAAAATCCTGTTCTAACAAAAAAATAGCAAAGGAAACTACATCATGGCGTGGAGAGATTTTCCTTCATTCACATCTTCCAACATCGCATTGATAAGATACGACAATGAACAGGCCACACTTGAGGTCGGATTCCACAACGGAGGTACGTATCACTACTACGATGTTCCATCTCAGGTGGCAGATGAGTTAGAACGCGCCGAATCCAAAGGATCGTTTCTCGCATCCTCAATCAAGGGGCACTATCGGTACAGCAAAGTCTGATCATGGGAATCGTTAGCTTAGATCAAAAATCGGGCAGGGTTCAGGTCTCATCCTTCGAGGTTGAGAACAAGATACTGTTCGAATTTTTCAACAAGCTCGGCGTAAATGATCGTGATGAGCAGTTCCACAAAGCTTTGTATATCGGCGTTCTGGCGCTCATGGAGGACAGGCTGTCCAGCTTCCTAGCCAAGACGGCCAATGAACTCGGAACGGAACTGGAGAGTCTCAAGATCATCTTCGACATGAAGAAGGAGCTTTTCTACCGCACCTCGGTAAAAGGCGTTCTTGCCGAAGAGGACATCGCCAATTTTCTCGCTGAATTCTTGGCGAAACAAAAAATTGCGGACAGGATTGAGCTGTTTGGCAACGTGGCCGGAAAACTGCATCGGAACAAGACCGGAGATATCGTCTGTCATCTGAGCGGGGACGGCGGGATGAAAATAGCCATCGAATGCAAATTCGATAAAGGCATTCGGTTGGGTGACATTCAGACCAAGGACGTTTTCACGAAGAAGGTTGATACAGCTTGGAGTCAACTCCTGGAAGCTCAGGCTAACCGTGAAGGCAAAGTCGGAATTATTGTTTTTGATCTATCGCTCGTAGACAGCTCCATTTTAAGCGCAGTGCAGGACGTCCGATTCATTCCGGCCGTGGGTTTCGTCGCGATAATAGATTCCCAGAAGGGTGACTATAAAAATCTTGCTATCGCATACATGTTGGCAAGAGACGTAGCGCTCAACAGCAAGGAAGTGATGATCGATAAGGAAATCCTGAATGTGATCATGAACAGGATTATCAAGGATATAAACGATGTGACGGCGATTAAGGCGCTTGTGCATTCAAACATAGACAACTGCAGGAAGATAATCGCGCAAATCGAGAAAAGTATGCTTCTGATGGAGTTTAGCCAGAGGTATCTGGTCAAGTTTCTTGCCGAAGGTACGCTCTCAAAAGAAGACCTGCTCGATTTCTACGCGGGAGAAGAGATTAAGGACCGTTTTCGTCTAATAGAGAAGGAAATCAATGCCCTTGGCGTCGGATAGTCCGCTCTTGGCGCGACGGGGACATTAGCCGCAGCTTGGAATCGGGAAACTGGTTCGAATGAGCCAGCCCCTACAGTAAATGTCGATTCGACGGAGCGCCGGCGGTAATCTGCCGGCGTTTCCTGTTTTGAATCGGGGCTTGGTGTCCGTAGGCGCGCCGATCCCGACAACTAACTCCCGAAGAAATCTTCGAGAGCGCAAATGACCGGCCCCCTGAGTGGTCCAGGCCCGTCCTCCTTGTTGAGTGAAAGCAGATTACGGACATGATTAGAACATAACAAGAACAAAACATGTGCCGCATCCCGAGTCAAGAGGCTTCTTCGACGGAAACTCCAAGGATTATGCCATGAGGCGGCATCTCCGCCTTGCCGACAACATGTTGATTAGCCTATCTTAACAAAGAGCCATGCCTGTGAACTTTCACATTCCACTTGAAATGTGATGAGTTGCGGTATATATTCAACCTTGTCATGGGTCGCCACACTCGGTCGAATTGCTGAGTGCAAAAGGGCGGCCCCTTTTATTATCAGATGACCCTTCCTGCGTTTACGAAGCGCCATGCTACCCCGGCTGACCGTGTTCTCCATTTACGGAACAAAGGGCTTATCGTTCCTCGGCCGAAAGTCGCTGCTAGAAAGATCGAGCTGATCGGCTATGAGCGGTTACGAATTTACTTTCTGAGCCGCCGCGACTCCACCGCACCAGGTAAGCCGTTCACTCCTGGAACGAGCTATCATGATGTGCTTAGAATTTATGAATGTGACACCAAACTGCGCGCTATCTGCTTCGCAGCCGTTGGTCAGTTCGAAATTCACCTCCGGAACCGGCTGTCTGAAGAGCTGAGCACTCGCTTCGGTAGCCACCCATACTTCGACACGAGCGCCTTCAAGAGCAAGGAGGCGCATCTGGACGCCATGCAGAAGCTCAGTTCAGTCTACAACGCATCAAAAGATAAGCGGGCCAAGCACTACAAGGAGAGTTACTCGAACCCACCCCTTCCGGCCATATGGACGCTGAAAGAATTTCTCACTTTCGGCACAACCTCAAAACTGATCAAGGCGTTGAATGGGCCGGTGGTCACAGCGATCGCAAAGGACTTCGGCCTGCCATCTGACCAAATGCTAGAAAACTGGGTCGAGGCACTGGTCGACTTGCGAAATATCTGCGCACATCACGACCGGCTCTTCAACCGGACTTTCCAAAAGCAGCCGGAGATCTTCAGGACTCGGGGGGTGCCGACTAGTGCTGGCGGCCAGAATAACAAGCTCCGAGCTTTATTGCAGTGCCTAGACTACATGATGACTGCAAGGGGCGCCTCCGTAGGGGTTGAGGCAAGGGTTAGTCGGCTCTTACGTCAATATCCCGAGATATTTTTGGCGGAGACCGGATTTTAACCTCAGATTGCCAATCCAAGGCTAGGGCCTTGAGCTGCCCAGCTGACGTTTTGTCCTTAACACTTCAATTTGGTCCCTTATACATAAAAATGCAGCTGCTTGCGTGAGGTTACGGCTTCCTGCCTCACAAACAAATAACAACATTGACCATCAGGGCTGGTTCGAATGAGCCTGTCCTTTTATTCCCCAAACGCAGAAGGCGGCCATACGACGGGACTAATAGCGCTTTCATGCCATCAATCGTTCAAGTCGTCCCTTGCGCTTGGGCCAGTCGGGCATCGCGCGGTCCATTAAAGCAAAAAACTTTGCCCCGTGATGCGGTTCCGCTATGTGGCAGAGCTCGTGGGTGATGACGTAGTCGATGGCGCCGACCGGCGCCTCAATAAGGCGATGATTGAGCAACAGTCGGTGTGAGGGTGACATTGAGCCCCACCGCTGCCGCAGATGACGGACAATCAGCCCCTCTGGACGGAACGCTTCCGGATTCGAAAAGCGCTGGAGATTGGCCTCAATGCGCTCGCGAAATTTGAGATGCGCTTTCTCTCGATACCATGCCTCAACCAGATCTCGCGTCACGTTCGGTCGTCCCGGCCGATGCGTTTGCACTGTGATGAAGCCACGTATGAGCGTCACGCGCTCTTGGGTATGCGCCACGAGCTTCAGCCGATATTGACGGCCGAGATAGAGATGGGTTTCGCCGGCCACAAACCGGCGCTCCGGTGTTCGCGGCATGTACTGAATAAAGAAATTCTGCTGTCGTCTTATCCAGGCGGCCCGTTTGTGTACCTTGGCCTTGATGACTTCGATGGTTGCATCGAGAGGGGCGGCGACCATAACCGACGTATCGGGTTCGACGGCGATTTCGAGAGTTGTTCGATCTCGTCGCACGACCGAAAAATCGATCGTGCGTTCGCCGTATTGGATCCTGTGCCTTTCCGGTTTCATCCCGGAAACCGCGCCCTTGCGAGGTTCATGATCTTGATCTCGAGATCGTCCAGCGCCTCGACCGAAAGATCGATGCCTTTCTTGTCCCGAAGAACATCGAAGAAATAATCGTCGATGGCGTTGCGCATCTTGTTCTGGGCGATGTCGTTGGACCATACATCGACGATGTGATGCGCCTTGACGATATCGATGATGGCAAGGGCAATACGGGCCGTTTCATCGGCCTCGACCGGACGGTCGCCGGCAGAGGCGAGGGCGCCTTCGAGGACACCGAAAAAGGCCTGCCCGTCGTCGTCCCCCTTGATCGCATCGGGTACCTCGCGTCCACGATCCTTGCGGGCGATTTTGCTGGCAAGTTCAACCACGCTGTTGAGGTACTCTCGTTCGGAAATTCGCCTCGCGCGATAATCCCGAATAGCTTCCTCCAAAAGCTCGGAGAAACTCAGATAGAAGGTCGGATCCTCGGCCATTTTCTCGGTGATGACACGTCGCGTCGCGCTGGCGATCCGGTCGGCCCTCGATGCCTCGGATACGCCTTTCTCCTCGACAACGGCTTTCAGCGCATCGGGGTCATTGATATTGACGATCTCGATGATGGTTTCCGCCGGCAGCGCAACGACATGATCGTCGAGAAGTTTCTGGATTTTCGGTTCGAACTCCTTGACGTCGACGGTTTCCTGATATCGGAGCTGAACAGAGCGCCTCAATTCCGAAAACTGCTTCCAGTCGCGTTTCATCACGTCGACCTTCGTCTCATCGAACACATCGAAAAGCTTGTCGGAGGACAGCGATATATGAAGGCAGCGGCTGAAAGCCTTCAACCGTTCATAGAATTCATGGCGAATGGCCTCATCGCCCAGGAATTGCTCGAACTGTTCCATGTCTTTCTTGTTCTTCACGGGCTTGAAAAGGTCCCAGAGCCGATCGTGCAGCTGCGGGAGCTTCCGGATTTGTTCGCGCACGTCGTGAACGGTGCCGGCAAGGTCAACGTCGTCGAACCCCTGGAAGGCGCTATAGGCCGTCAGCGCTGTGTCGAGCTCGCCCAGCAGGCCTTCATAATCGATGATGAAGCCGAATTCCTTTTCGGTCTCGTCTTCTTCGTAAAGCCGGTTCACGCGGGCAATAGCCTGCAGGAGATTATGCTCGCGCAGCGACTTGCAAACATAGAGGACGGTGTTACGCGGTGCATCGAAGCCGGTCAGAAGCTTTGACACGACAATCAGAATTTCGGGATCGCCGGAGCCCTTGAATGCGTCGATGACCTGGCGGTTGTACTCGTCCTCGCTCTTGTAGCGGGCCATCATTCGCGTCCAGAAGCCGCGCACGATGTCTTTCGATTCCTTGTCGACCTCCTCATTGCCTTCGTTCTCGTCGGGTGCCGAGATGACGATCTCGCTGGTAACGTGACCGATCTCGTCCAGAACCTCCTTGAAGCGGACAGCGGCGGCCTTCGAAGGCGCAACAAGTTGCGCCTTGAAGCCGGTTCCCTGCCAGTGCTGGCGGAAGTGTTCGGAAATGTCGAAGGCTTTTGCGCGGATCGCCTGGCCGGTCTTCGAGAGCGCGTCCATTCGAGAGAATTTACGCTTCAGGTCGGCCTTTTGGCTCGCGGTAAGCCCCTCGCTGATCTTGTCGAACCACCGGTCGATCACATCGCCATTGACCTGCTGTTCGACCAGCCGGCCTTCATAGAGCAGGGGAACGACGGCGCCGTCCGCCACGGCTTCGTCGATCGCATATTTGTGGATGAGACCGCCAAAGGTCGAGAGCGTGTTTTTCTCCTTTTTCAGAAGCGGCGTGCCGGTAAAGCCGAGATAGCAGGCCTTCGGCAGCAGACGGCGCATCCTGGTCGCGAACTGGCTATGGCCGCCATGGCGGCCGGTCTGCGACCTGTGACTTTCATCAACCAGAACAAAGATGTTGGCATCGTCGTCCACGTCCTCGGCATTTTTTGCCGCAGTGTCGAACTTGTTGATGATGGTGGTAACGAGCGGCGCCCTGTTGCGGACCAGTTCAATCAGGTGGTTGCCGCTGGTCGCCCGGATCGGCTCCATCTCGCAGGACTTGAAGGTATCCTTGATCTGCCTGTCGAGGTCGTCGCGGTCGGTAACTATCATGATGCGCGGATTGGATATTTCCTTGTCGAGCGCCAGCGCCCGGCCGAGCATGACCATGGTCAGCGACTTGCCGGATCCCTGCGTGTGCCAGATGACGCCGCCCTTGCGCCGGCCATCGATATTGAAGTGGCGAACGCGTTCCACCGCCTTGCGAATGCCGAAAAACTGCTGGTGACGGGCAACCTTGCGCGTGCCGGCATCGAACACGGTGAATCGGCGAACTAGATCCAGAAGTCGTTCCGGTCGGCACAACGCATAAATCGTCCGGTCTTGCGCCGTGATCGCGCGAGGGCCCTCGGCGGCCAAGGCCTCGAAATGCTTCCGCGCGCCTGCAAAATCGCCAGAGAAGATCGCATCGGCCTCAACAGGCTTCAGGGTCCGGTTCGCCAGCGCGGCAATGTCGTCGTCCTTGTCTTCGTCGTCGCGCCAGCTCTGCCAATATTGCTTCGACGCACCGACCGCGGCATATCGCGCCTCGGCGCGGTTCATCGCCATCAGAAGCTGCGCGAAGTGAAACAGTTGCGGAATGTTGTCTTCGTTCTGATAGCCGATCAGCTGGCTTCCCGCTTTCTTCAGGCTCTCGGTCGGGCGCTTGTTTTCGATCACCAGGAAGGGGATGCCGTTTACATAAGCGACGATGTCGCAACGCTTCGTCTGTGTGCTGGCCGTCCGCTCGACCGCCACTTCGGCGGTGACGTGAAAAACGTTGTTGGCCGGTGTATCCCAGTCGATGAAGCGGAATGACCAGGATTTCGAGTCGCCCTGGATCGTCTTGGTGATGGTCGTGCCCAAAACAAGCGTGTCGTAGATGTCCTGATTGGTACCGCGCAGGCCTTTCTGCCGGTCTGGTGTCGGTTTCAGCCGGCGGATCGCCTCATGCGCGTCCTCGAGATCGAAGGGATAGTCACGGCCCCGATAGCTGAAGCTGTTGATCTTCAAAAGCTGCTCGGCAAGCACATCGTCGAGCACGACGTTACGCAGGCGGCCGCCGCGCATGGAAACGGCTTCGGTTTGTGAAAGCGGAACAAATCCCAGCGCCACGAGGATCTGAAGGGCAGGGATCTGGGACTGATGCTTTTCGGCCGCGATGAAGGTCATGATCCGCCTCCCACCTTTACCCGCCATTCGCCCGTCAGCAGCTTCTGCATCAGGCCTCGTTTTTGGCGGGTGAGGGTTTCGATTTCTAAAGTCAAAGCGTCAAGATCGGCCTGCCCTGTACGTAGCACGTCGGAGATGGCTCTCTGTTCGGCCAACGAAGGAACCGGGAACGGCAGCTTCGAGAACTCGCTCCAGCGTAGACTGCCGCGCCGATCTACCGAGGCGCTGGTGCTGACCTCGAAGATATGCCGGTAGAGTCCCGTCTTGAGCACGGCGAAAGCGTAGTCAGCAACCACCTTTTCAGGCGCGAACCTGAATACGGTGTAGATTGGGCTCACCACGCCTACGTCAGTCAGGTTCTGGAGGCCGATAGAGCCTTCCTCGACGTGGTTGCTGGGAAAGCCAAAGTCACCGCGCCAGATCTTCTTGTAGCCTGACAGATCGGCGCTGAAGACCTGTTTTTTGAAGTATTCAAGGGACCTTACGAATCCGTCATATTTCGAACAGGATAGGACTTCATGCTGCTCCGCATCGGCGTTCCGCTCGGAGATTTCCCTGGCCAATTTGCCGATGGGCTTGTTGTCCCAAGACGCGGGAAGCGTAAACCAGCGGTGTGGGATCATTTCGTCCGAAGTATGGAAGCGGTCGAGTTGCCGCGTCCCGAAAACAAGAGAGTGGGTCAGCATACGCTGCCGACTCAGCTTCGCCGCGCGGAGCCCCTCCAGCTTCTCGATGGCCTCGTCCCATGTCCGCAGGATTTCGGCGATCTTGTGCTGTTCGGGGAGCGGGGCAAGTGGAAATGGGCAGTGCTTGCGAAACTCGCTCGGGTTGATGTTGGCCTGACTTACGCCGCGGGTTGAAAGCCGTTTTAGCGCTATCTGAGCGATCGACGAGTTCAACCAAAAGTTCAAGAAATCGGGATCTGCTTTCGATTGGTCTGCGTGGAGCCTGACCAAATAGGACGCAAAGACCGCCTCCGAATCCTCGCGGACGATTCCCACCTTCCCGACCAAATCCGGACTGTTTGTTCGATTTAGAAGTATATCACCGCGTCGCAGACGCATTGCTGACCAATCGTTTCCGCCATCATCAACGGTCGCAAGTCCCTTGAGATTCACCGATCCTCTGACGAGATCGCGCATTCCGACAATTGGGGTATTGCCAGAAGAATCGCCCGGCTCACTTAAGCCGTACTCAGCGCTCGTAAGTACTTCCCCAACCGGCACCAGCATCCAATCACTGGGTAGCTCGTTTTCAAAAAGCGACTTCGTGAACGTCGTTCTACCATCATGATATCTTTCCGCCCTATTTGACATCTACACCCAGCTCCTTCAGGTGCCCGGCCATCTTCTCGCGAACGTCGGCAAGTTCTGTCTCAATCGCATTGATCTGCTTCTGGAGGGCGGAGACGTCGATTTCTTCCTCCGGCTCGAAAGTGTCGACGTAGCGGGGGATATTCAGGTTGAAGTCGTTCTCGACGATCTCTTCGGGGCTGGCGCGGTGGGAGTATTTTTCAATCTCCACCCGTGAGGCGTAGGTTTCCAGCACCTTCGCGATATGCGCCTCATCCATCACGTTCTGGGTCTTGCCCGACGTGAACTCCTTGCTGGCGTCGATGAAGAGCACGTCCTTGCGTGCCTCATTGACGCCGCCCTGTTCGCGGGAGCGGTCGAAAATCAGAATGGCCACCGGAATGCCCGTGGTCGTGAACAGGTTTGCGGGTAGGCCCACTACCGCGTCGAGCAGGTTCTCTTCGATCAGGGCTTGCCGAATACGCCCTTCGGCGCCGCCACGGAACAACACACCATGAGGAACGATGATGGCCACGCGGCCGCTCTGGCGCTTGGCGATCTCGATCATGTGCGTGATGAAGCCATAGTCGCCCTTGGACTTCGGCGGGATACCGCGCCAGTAGCGCTTGTACTGGTCGGTCGCCGCATCTTCGGCGCCCCATTTGTCGAGAGAGAAGGGCGGGTTTGCCACCACGACATCGAATGTCATTAGATGATCGCTCTCGACAAGAGCGGGGCTGTTCAGCGTGTCGCACCACTCGATGCGTGCGGCGTCTTTCGCATGCAGAAACATGTTCATCCGCGCCAGCGCCCAGGTGGCGCCGTTCACCTCTTGCCCGTAGAGCGCGAAATTGTCGGAGCCGACCTCCTTCGAAACATGGATCAGCAGCGAGCCTGAACCGCAGGCCGGGTCGCAGATCGTGTCGCCGGGCTTGGGGGAGGCGAGTTTGGCCAGGAGGCGCGACACGGCGGCGGGCGTATAGAATTCGCCGGCCTTCTTGCCGGCATCGGAGGCAAAGCGCGAGATCAGATAAATATAACACTCCCCAATGATGTCTTCGGTCACGCGCGAGGGGCGGAGATCGAGCGCGGGCTTGGCGAAATCCTCCAGCATGTTTTTCAGGCGGCGATTTCGGTCTTTGACCCGGCCGAGATTCGATTCCGAGTTGAAGTCGATATTGCGGAAAACCCCCTCGAGCTTGGCCCGGTTCGCATCTTCGATCTTCTCAAGCGCAATGTTGATGAGCTCGCCGATATTGGGTTCGTTGCGCTGGGCATAGAGGTCGTGAAAACTGGCGCCTTCCGGCAGGATGAAACGCTCGCGTTCGAGCCGCCGGCGAATGCGGGCGTCGTCGCCGCCAAATTGCTTGCGATAGGTCTCGACGTGATCGTTCCAGAGATCGGAGATGTATTTCAGGAAGAGCATCACAAGGATATAATCCTTGTACTGACCGGCATCGACGACGCCCCTGAAAGTGTCGCAAGCGGCCCAGGCCGTTTGATTGACTTGCTGTTGTGTCAGCTGGTCGGTCATTTCATCTTCCTCTCCGGCTCAGCGCTCCGGCAAATGAGTTTGGCCTGTTCGTCGAGGATCAGGCGACTGAGTTTTTTCCTCTTTTCGGCCAGAAGCAGAGCCAGCCCGTTCTCCCGTTCCACGAGGTCGTCAACGGCGATGATCTTGCGTTGCGTCTCGACATCTGGAACGTCGATATTCAGTTCATCTAGGCACGACTTCGGTACCATACGAATCTTGGTTCCTCGCGCACCGCTATCGAAGTGCCGCTGCGCCTCGGCCTGGTTGATGGCCCATGCCAGATACTCGGAGGTAACGACATCCGGCTTTGGTCGGAGGATAAGGAGCGGCTGGAGGGCGAGGGCGGGTTCGACAAATCGCCGATCGAGTGCCGATGCCGTATTGCGATCTCCTCGCGAGCGAAACAACACATCGCCGGCTCGTGCGAAATACCGCCCCGGAAGCGCCCCCAGATCGACACGCATAAGCTTGTCCGGCTCAATTCGCCCGGCTGCGGAAATGTCGCGCAGCTGAATAGCCGGCACGCCCGCGGTCGTGGCGGGTTCGAGACGCGCCCGCGCTGTGTAGCCAGCCTGAATCTCGCAAAGGTCGTGAAGACGCACAATGAAATCCTCTGTAGCTTAGCCCACAGGAGATAGGAATGTGGGTTCCATTGTCAATATGAAAGTATCTGTAGATAGTACCACTGTAAAAATATGATGCCTTTGTCTGGCGACCTCACTTACGTCACGCGACTACGGCTCGAAAGCGCCAACAGGCGATCGGAGTATCTAACCTGTTGAATTAAAACGATTTGCCCCTCAACTCGGCAAATTCGACGATTTTCGGGGCAAAACCAATGTTATCAATGGCTTAGGTGAAAAATCACACGCATAAGGGGTGCCGGTGACGGACCAGGATACGGGCAGTTCAAAGGGCAAGATTGGGTCGCATGGCGGCGAATTCCCGGAAACCTTTTCAACAACACGGGCGCATCGAGAGTGTGCCAAGAGACGAACCTCCGAGGTGCGCGGGATGTGGTGGCTTCGAAGCGGAAGATCATATTAGGCTGAGCCGGCGCGAAGATGCGTGCGAGGACGATGGGGTTTAAGCGGGCATTTGCCGGAACAAGATTTGGTCCTCGACCTCGGTTACATGAGGAAGGGCAGGCAACGCATTGATCTGGAAAGTGAATTTCCAGATTCGTTTTCTGTGCAGATTCATTTTCTACGCGTCCAGATTCATTTTCTATGCGAAACGCCACCGTCGCGCACCCGTCAAGCTCGGCATGTCCATTTAGCCGATAAGATATATTATGAGGAATAATAGCTCGGGCAAGGGCCGGAAACCGGCCGGAGCTCGAGAAAACCCGGAGTTGTTCCGGCTACCCTGCATGACAGCGTGGCTCTGCGCGAACCATGCGCTGCGCTCTCGCACCTCGATCTACCGCCTCATGCGTCGTCAAATATGAGGTCATTTTGTGATCGGGTTGACCCCTCGGGTCCGAACCTTCAAATACGAGCCGTCGGGGTGCTTTGGGGGCGCAACGACTGGAGGATTGATATGACCCGGTTCAGCAGGATTCTTCTCGCCGGCACCGCCAGCCTCGCGTTGGTTGCCGGCCCCGCGCTTGCCGCGGGCCCGCTTCACGGCACGGTTGGCGTCTCGGCGTCCGGCAATGCCGCCGGTTCGGCCGCATCGGCCGATATCGACGCTTCGGCGAACAGCGCCGCGCAGATCCCCGGCGCCACAACCGCGGCTGGTGCAGCCCGCGCCCAGGCCGACACGATGATTGACGCGCCGCGCGAGGCCGCGCCGGAAGAAGACCCGGCGGCAATGCCTGAGGTCGATTCGGTCGCCCAGCTTCAGGCGCTGGGCTACAGCGATATCGAGCCGCTGGAGGCCGAAGGCTCGTCCGAAGGTGAAGGCACATTCACCGCCATCAATCTCGATGGTGAGCGGGTCCATGTCACGCTCGACATGTATACCGGTATGGTGATCGGCGAAGAGCCGGCCTACTGAGCGGCATTGACCTGAAATTGGCGGCGCGGAAGTCCCGGCTTCCGCGCCGTTTCGCGTTCAGAATTCGAATTCCAGTGCCATCCCGTCATGGGCCGGCTCGACGCCCGCGGGCAATTCGCCTTTCAGTGTCTGGTAGTCGAGATCGACATGCAGATTGGTCAGCACGCCATGCGGTGCGCCGGCGCGCTTCAGCCAGCCAAGCGCCATCTCGACATGGGCATGCGTCGGGTGCGGCGTATAGCGCAGCGCATCGACGATCCAGCAATGAATACCGTTCAGTAGCGCGAAACTCTCATCCGGAATACCAACCGCATCGGCCGAATAGGCCAGCGGCCCGAAGCGGAACCCGAGTGAGCGGATATTGCCGTGATCCTGGTCGAATGGCAGCGCGGTCAGCGTGCCGCCCGGTCCCTCGACATGGATCGGCCGGCCCGGCGCCTCGATCAGGTGATGGTTGAGGATCGGCGGGTAACCGGCCCCGGGCTTCTCGCGAAAACAATATCCGAAGCGGTTGAGCAGCGTCTCGCTGGTCGGTCCGTCCATCCAGCAATCGACCCGGCGGCGCTGATTGATGGCCACCATCCGGAGATCGTCGATGCCGTGGCTCTGGTCGGCATGGTCATGCGTGAAGAGAACGCCATGGATCGGCCCCACCCCGGCATCGATCAGTTGTTCGCGCATGTCGGGCGAGGTATCGACCAGCACCACGGTCTTTTCGGCCGGGTTATGGTCCCATTGCTCGACCAGCAGCGAACAGCGCCGCCGCCGGTTCTTCGGTTCGGTCGGGTCGCAGGCGCCCCAGAAGCCGCCATTGGGCCCGATCCGCGGCACGCCGCCCGACGAGCCGCTGCCGAGTATGGTCGCCCTCAGCTTCATCGGCGCAGCACCGCATCGGGTGGCACACGCGAGAACAGCCGCAGGAAATTGGCGGTCGTCGCTTCGGCCAGTTCGGCCGCTGTCACGCCCTTGACCTCGGCGAGCTTGGCCGCCGTATGCACCACGAAAGCCGGCTCGTTGCGTTTGCCGCGCTTGGGCACCGGCGCCAGGTAAGGCGCGTCGGTCTCGACCAGCAGCCGCTCCATCGGCACCTTGGCGGCGGTGGCACGCAGTTCGTCGGCTGTCTTGAAGGTCAGGATTCCGGAAAGTGAAATATAGAGACCCAATTCGATAGCTTTTTCAGCCAGTTGCGGTCCGGAGCTGAAGCAATGCAGAAGCCCTGGGAAGGCGCCCTTCCCGGTTTCTTCGACCAGAATCTCGGCCATGTCGTCATCGGCATCGCGCGTATGCACGACAAGCGGCAGCCCGGTCTCGCGTGCCGCCGCAATATGCGCGCGGAAACTGCGCTGCTGCGCCGCGCGCGGGGAATGCTCGTAATAATAATCGAGCCCGGTCTCGCCGATGCCGACGACCTTGGGGTGCCGGGCCATCTCGATCAGCGTCGCCGTGTCGGTCTCGGGCTCCGAGGCCGCCTCATGCGGATGGATGCCGACCGTGCAGAACACATGCGGAAATCGTTCGGCGACCGCCCTCACCCGCTCGAATTCGCTGACCTTGGTCGAGATCGTCACCATCAGCCCGACGCCGGCTGCATGCGCCCGCGCCACCACATCCTCGACCTCCGGCCCGAAATCCGGAAAGTCGAGATGGCAATGACTGTCGATAAGCACCGGAAGGCTCATGGGCGTTTCCCGGTGACCGAAGACAAAACAAGGATGTCACCCCGGCGAAAGCCGGGGCCCACTCGCAGCGCCTCTTGCCGCAGTGCTTGACGTTGCGTAGCGACGCCGGCGCCGTGTGCAAGCGTTCTTGCTGAGGGAACCAATGGATCCCGGCTTTCGCCGGGATGACACTGTGATGACTGACCGCACATCCACTTCACGACGCCGCCTCCGGCTCCACATAGCGCGGAAACACGCCCGAGGGCGCCGGCAGCGCCGTCCCGGGCTTGAGCGCCCCTTGCGGTCCCAGCGTGCCGAAGCCGCGCGTCTCGGGCCCCAGCGCCAGCTGGTCGAGGATCTTGGCCGCCGCATCCGGCATCACCGGCTGCACCAGGATACCGACATGCCGGATCGCCTCGGCCAGCACATAGAGAACCGTCGCCATCCGTGCCGGATCGGTCTTGCGCAGGGTCCAGGGCGCCTGCTCGTCGACATAGCGGTTGGCGTCGCCGCACAGCCCCCAGATGGCTTCGAGCCCGCGATGGAAAGCCTGCACGTCGAATTCGGCCCGCACCCGGTCGATCAGCCCGTGCGCGGTCGCAAGCAGCGCGTCGTCGGCCTCGCTGAAGGGCCCGGGCCTCGGCACGGCGCCGCCGCAATTCTTGGCGATCATGCTGAGCACCCGCTGCACCAGATTGCCGAGATCGTTGGCAAGGTCGCCATTGGTCCGGTGCACGATCGACTTGTGCGAGAAATCGCCGTCATTGCCGAACGGCACTTCGCGCAGCAGGAAATAGCGCGAGGCATCGAGCCCGTAGGTCGAAACCAGATCGTCGGGCGCCACCACATTGCCGAGCGACTTCGACATCTTCTGGCCCTCGATGGTCCACCAGCCATGCGCGAAGATGCGCTTGGGCGTCGGCAGGCCGGCTGCCAGCAGGAAGGCCGGCCAGTAGACCGTGTGGAAGCGCAATATGTCCTTGCCGATGACATGCACATCGGCCGGCCAGTAGCGCTTGTACTGTTCGTTCTCGACATCGGGATAGCCGACGGCGGTGATGTAGTTGGTCAGCGCGTCGAGCCAGACATACATGATGTGCTTCTCGTCGCCGGGCACCGGCACGCCCCAGTCGAAGGTCGTGCGGCTGATCGAGAGGTCGCGCAGGCCCGACTTGACGAAGCTCATCACCTCGTTGCGCCGTCCCGCCGGCGCGATGAAGTCGGGATGGGCCTCGTAGAAGGCCAGCAGCGGTTCGGCCCAGGCTGACAGGCGGAAGAAATAGGATGGCTCCTCCACCCATTCGCATTCGGCGCCCGACGGCGCGATCTTCTTGCCGTTCGGGCCCTCGCTCAGCTCGTCCTCGCCGTAGAACGCCTCGTCGCGCACCGCATACCAGCCCGAATAGGAGCCGAGATAGATATCGCCGGCCTCTTCGAGCCGCTGCCACAGCGCTTGGCAGGCCGCGATGTGGCGCGGTTCGGTGGTGCGGATGAAATCGTCGTTGGAAAAATTCAGCGTGCCGCAGAGGTCGCGGAAATTCTGCGACACCCGGTCGGTGAAGGCTTGCGGCGTCACGCCCGCCAGCGCCGCCGCTTTCTCGACCTTCTGCCCATGCTCGTCGGTGCCGGTCAGGAACTTGACGTCGAAACCGTCCAGCCGCTTGAACCGCGCCAGCACGTCGCAGGCCAGCGTCGTATAGGCATGCCCGATATGCGGCACGTCATTGACGTAATAGATCGGCGTCGTGATGTAGAAGGCCTTGGGCGCGCTCATGCTGCTTTCAAATCGTTTTGCTTGGCGTCGTTCTCGTCTTCCACCCTCCCCTGGGGGAGGGTCGAAAAATTCGAGCGTACGCGAGAATTTTTCGGGGCGGGGGTTCTGCGTCGCCGTCGTCTCTCAAACCCCCGCGCGTTCGCTTGCGGCGGCTTCCAGCATCGAAAAGACGTTCAGAACCGTCAGTTTCCGGTCCGTGTTGAGCGCCTCGCCCCGGGCAATGGATTGGCCGATCTTTTCCCATACCTCGACCCAGCGATCAAGGCTGGCCCCGCCCCGCGCCGGGTCCGAAAGCCGCGCCATCGCCGCGCCCTCGCCCGCCGCGATATCGGGTCCGGGATCGAGCCCGGCGCCGGCGCGGATCAGGCGCTGCAGCCACAAGGTCAGCAATTCGCCCAGCGTTTCGAAGGCATCGTCCGCGCCGCGCCGCGCCGCCTTGTCGGCCAGCGCATGAACGGCGGCGATGTCGAGCCGCGGCAGCGATGCGAGCAGGCCGGCCAGTTCCTTGTAGAGGGCGAGGCCGCCGCCCGCCGCGATCGACAGCGCCCGGCCGGCGCTGCCATCGGCCAGCTGCGCGATCGTCTCGGCCTCGCCGGGTTTGAGCTTCAACCCGGCATATTTGCTCTTGGCGCGTTCGGCCTCGGCCAGCGCCGCCGCCTCGCTGGCCGTCATCGCAGCCACGATCTCGGCCACGCCCAGCGGCTTCATGGCCAGCGCCCGGCAGCGCGAGCGGATGGTCGGCAGCAGCCGCCCGGGCTGATGCGACAGCACCAGGAACAGCCCCTGCGGCGGCGGCTCTTCGAGCGCCTTCAGCAGCGCATTGGCGGCATTCGGATTCATGTCGTCGGCGGCATCGATGACGACGATCCGCCAGCCCCCGGCGCCGCCCGCCGTCATGCCGAAGAAATGGCCGATCCGGCGCACCTCGTCGACCGGCAGCACGCTCTTGAACTTCTTGGTCTTCTCGTCCCAGGGCCGCCGCACGGTCAGCAGGTTCGGATGGCTGCCGGCCGCCACCTGATGCGCGGCCGGGCTTTCCGTCGGCACGGCGAGATCGCGCGCGCCCGCCGCCCGCGCCGCCTCGGGCGTCCCGTGATGCAGGATGAAACGCGCAAAGCGATAGGCCAGCGTCGCCTTGCCGATCCCCTTCGGGCCGGTCATCAGCCAGGCATGATGCATCCGCCCGCCCATGAAGGCTTCGAACAGCGCCCGCTCGGCCTCCTGATGGCCGAACAGCGCCGCCACCTCGCGCGGATGCGGAAAGGCGTCGAGCCGGTCGCTTTCGGGAATCTCTTTATCGGCCATGGTGCTGTGTTAGCACGGGCGGGCGCCGGGCGTCATGCCTGCTGTGAACGGGGGCGGCCTCAGCGTGCCTCGATCAGCCCGCGCGTTTCGGCGATCTGGCCGTCGGGCCGGATGACGCGTATGGCCAGCACGTTGATCTGTTCGTTGAGATCGTCCGCCAGCGGATCGATGCGCTCGTTGTTGATCGCGACCTCGTAATAGAGGTGGTTGCCGGTCGCGAGTCCGGTCCGGCCGACATAGCCGATGACATCGCCCTTCCGGACGCCGGCGCCGGCCTTGATGCCGGGCGCGAAGCCCGACAGATGCGCATAGAAGGTCTCGACATTCTCGGCGTGACGGATCGTGACCAGCTTGCCGTAATTGCCGCGCCAGCCGGCCATGCCGACAATGCCGTCTTCCGCCGCATAGACCGGCGTCCCCTTCGGCGCCGCCCAGTCGACGCCGCGATGCAGCCGCTTGTCCTTCAGCACCGGATGGATGCGCCATCCGTACCCGGAGGTCATGCGCACCTGCGAGGTGTCGATCGGATCGCCGAGATGAAGGCCGCGGCTTGGCAGGCTCGGCTGCACGGGTGCGGGCCGCTCGAGCGGCACGACGTGATCGCGCGCGGCCGGATCGAGCGCCAGGGCGAGATCGCTGCTGCGGGCGTCGGCGGAGGAATGCGGAAGGAGGATCATCAGAGCGGCGAGGAGGATTATGGCCGCCGAAAAAATGGGTCGGTCGACCTGTTTTTGCTGTCGTCGTGTCACCGGCGATCCTCTTCGCGTGGCCGGCGCGGTCGCCGGGAATCCATCCGTCTGAAAAATGCTGCCAGTGCTATAGGCGAAGGCGGGGATAAGGGCAAACCGGATTAACCCCGTTTGCCGATTATGACAGTTCAGTGACAGTTCCGTGACAGAGGGGGGGTAAGGCGTTGTTCGACTGTCTGCCAGATCGCTGTGGCGACCGCCGCCGGGTCACCGCTGGCATCGATCACGGCGCAGCGCTCGGGCTCGTTTTTGGCAATGTTCAGAAAGGCTTGGCGCAACCGTTCGTGGAACTCGGTGCCCATGCGCTCGTAGCGGTCCTCGGCCGAATCCTCTCCGCTGTGACGCTGCCGTGCACGCGCGAGCCCGGTTTCGACCGGTAGATCGAGGATCAGCGTCAGCGCCGGCATTGTATCGCCGACGACCAACGCCTTGAGTTGATTGATGAATTCGAGCCCAACCCCCTGCCCCTGATAGGCGATCGTCGAGTCGGTGAAGCGGTCCGAAATCACCCATTCGCCGCGTGCCAGCGCCGGTCTGATGGTCCGTTCCAGATGCTCCGCCCGTGCCGCAAAGTGAAGCAAAGCCTCGCTTTTTGGGCTCCATCGCGTCGTTTCGCCGGTCACCAGCAGCTGTCTTATCGCCTCCGCACCCGGCGCGCCGCCGGGCTCGCGGGTCACGCAAACCGTCGCGCCCCGCTCCCGCAGTCTCTCCGCAAGTCTTTGAATCTGCGTCGATTTTCCGGCGCCCTCGCCGCCTTCCAGCGTGATGAACCGCCCCTCCGCCAAGGCTCAGCTTCCAAACAGCATATGCATCAGCGCACCGCCCGCCCGCGCCAGAATCCCTTGTCTTTCAACGCTTCCGCCGGCCACCAGCGGATATTCCCGCGTCGGCGCGCCCGGCGTCTCGATTTTCAGCGTCGCAATGTGCTGCCCCGCTTCGACCGGCGCCATCAGCGGCGTTTGATACGCCACCGACACTTTCATGTCGCGGCGCTGGTCGACCGACAGGATCACGTCGATGTCGGACGTGCTGACCAGCGGCACTTCGGCATAGGTGCCCTGCCACACGGGCACATTCTCGACAGGCGTACCCGCCGCGAAAAGCTTGTAATTCTTGAACGATCGGAAACCCCAGTCGAGAATCCGCACCGTTTCGTCCGCACGCGCCCTTTCGCTTTCCAGCCCGTTCAGAACAAGGATCAGTCGACGGTCGCCGCGTTGTGCCGATGCCGTCAGTCCATAGCCGGCCGCCTCGGTGTGCCCGGTCTTCAGTCCGTCCACGGACGGATCGAGGTACAGGCCGGGGTTGCGGTTCGCTTGACGAATTCCGTTCCAGGTGAAGTCACGCTCCTTGAAGATCGGATAATATTCCGGAAACTCCATGATGATGTGCCGCGCCAGCAACGCAAGATCGCGCGGCGTCATGACATGCTCATCATGCGGCCAGCCGGTGGAGTTCTTGAAGACCGAGCCGGTGAGACCGATTTCCTTGCCGCGCTCGGTCATGCGTATTGCAAAGGCCTCCTCGGAACCGCTCAGTGCCTCGGCGACGGCGATGCAGGCATCGTTACCCGACTGGATGATGATGCTCTTGAGCAGCGCCTCGACGGGAACCGACGAGTTAAGATCGGCAAACATGGTCGACGAGCCCGACGCAGCGCCACCGGTGCGCCAGGCATGCTCGCTGATGATGAACTCGTCATCGAGCTTGACGCTGCCGTCGCGAAGCGCGCCGAAGAGCACGTCGAGCGTCATCAGCTTGCTCATGCTGGCCGGATACATTGTCTCGTCTTCGTTCTTGCCCCAGAGCACGGCGCCGGTCTCGTAGTCCATCAGGATGGCGAAGCTGGATGATGTATCGAAAGCAAGGGCTGCGCGCGGCGCGGCCAGCGTCGTCCCGACAAGTGCGATACAGAGAATGACAATGGAGGTAATGCTTTTCATGTTCTCTAACGGTCCTCTTCGGCGACGGGACGAGACGCTTTGCCGGAAAATGCAGCCTAGTCGATGACGATGCGCGCACCGCTATGCCCGCGCTGCACGACGGACTGCAGCGAACTGTCGGCCGCCGGAACATCGGAAAGCGGGCCCAGGCGAACGCGGTAGAACGGCGTGCCTTCCACCGTTGTTGTCTGAATCTCGACAGGGCCAAGTCCGGCCAATTGCTGGCGCACTGCCTGGGCGTTCTGCAGATTTTGAAACGAACCGGCCTGGACATATATGCCACCCGTTCCGGTGACGGGTCGGTACTGTGTCACAGTCGGATCGTCTCGAACGGGTTCCATGGCCGCATCGGACAAGGCCGATTGCACCGTTCTAGCCGGTGCAATGCTCTGCGGTGCCGCACTTGCCGCGCCTGCGGGTGCGGCGAGTTCGGTGGTCGAGACCGCAGCAACCGACGTTAAAGGTGCGGCGGTGGCACGGCGCTCGTCCGGCGGTGTCTCGACCTTCGGCGCAATGAAGGTTTCTGCAACCGCGCGGCCGTCGCCAATGCCGCCATCGAGCGGCGCCCGGCCGATATATTCCACACGAACCTTTGCGGTGCCTTTCATCATGAAGCCGAGTTCCTCGGCGGCACGTTTCGACATGTCGATTTCGCGCCCGGCGGCGAAGGGGCCGCGGTCATTGATGCGGACGATGACCGAACGGCCGTTTTCAAGATTGGTGACGCGCGCGATCGTCGGCATTGGCAGCGTCGGGTGTGCGGCCGTCATGGCGTTCTGATCGAAAATCTCGCCATTGGCGGTCTGCTTGCCGTGAAACTGCGGGCCGTACCATGAGGCGATGCCCGTTGCGTTGTATTTCTCGTCTTCGCGCGGATAGTACCAGATACCGCCGATCTGGTAGGGGTTTCCGACCTTGTAGTAGCCGCCGCCTGTCTTGAGTGGCGCCGCGCTCGTGGGCTTGTCCGCGGTTCCGCAGCCGGCCAGCAACAGGGCAAGCGCCAGTGACGCCAGCAGAGCGCGGGCGACACATTGAACCCTCGCGGGAGCTCGAACAGGCATTGAGAACCTCTCTCCGAGGTGACCATCGCTCGTCATTGGAAACGAATCATACCTCGAACGTATTCATTTTTTCTTATAGTCAGCCGCGCTTTCGGCGGCAAGCAGGAGCGCGCCCCCATCCGGAATTTGCTACCGGCTTCATTAGGTTACATCATGCGCGCCATCCGTGCCTGCCCAGTTGGACCAAACTTGTGAACGAACTTTCCTCCAATGCGACACCCGACTCCCTGACCGCCGGACTTGTCGATCTGATCCGCAGCAAGCCGATTGCACCGGCCGACCTGGAAGCGGCCGCGCTTTTTACGCTCGATGCCGTCGCCAACAGTCTGGCGGGCCGCAATTCCGAGCCGGGGCACATTCTGGCGAACTGGTGGCAATCGCGGGGCCCCTCGAATGTGACGCCGGATCCGGCGCGATTGGCGTTCCTGATGGGCGCGCTCTGTCACATTCTGGAAACAGATGATCTGCATCGCGAGTCGGTCGTGCATCCCGGCTGCGTTGTCATACCTGCCGCCTGGACGCTGGCGGCAGCGCGTGGCTCGACGGGCAAGGCATTCCTCGAAGCGGTATTGCATGGCTTCGAGGCGGCGACACGGATCGGCATGGCCGTCGGTCCGGCGCATTATCGCATCTGGCACAACACGGCAACCTGCGGGCCTTTTGGTTCGGCCATGGCGGCAGCGGCGCTGCTCGGACTTTCGGATGCAGCCGCGGTTGATGCGCTGGGCAATGCAGGCAGCCAGTCATCGGGTCTCTGGCAGTTTCTCGAAACAGGGGCCATGACCAAACATCTGCATGCCGGACATGCCGCGGAGGCCGGTGTCAACGCCGCCGAACTCGCTGCCTTTGGCTTCACAGGGCCGCCGCGGATACTGGAGGGCGAGAAGGGCTTCTTTCGTGCAGCCTGTCCCGATGCGGATCCAGAGGCCGTTCTGCGCGCGCCGAATATGCCATGGCAGCTTGCCAGGACCTCGATCAAGCCATGGCCCTCCTGCCGCCATACCCATCCGACTATTGACGCTGCTTCCGAGCTGCGGGCGCGTCTGGCTGATGCGGATCTTGCGCCCGAGGCGATTGTGGCGATCGACGTCTCGACATACGCGGCCGCGATCGATGTCTGCAATCGGCCTGTGGTCGAGAGCGATTACGAAGCGAAATTTTCACTGCAGCATGCGGTGGCTGCCGCCCTGCTCTTTCCTGTTGTCGATTTCGAAGCCTTCGGAGCGTCGGCGCGGCAATACTGTGCGCCACTCGCAGCGCGTGTTCGTGTCGAAGCAGCAGAGCCATGGGCGTCCGCCTATCCGTTGAACTGGGGCGGGCGCGTCATCCTGCGCATGATGGATGGGCGTGAACTGGTTGCCGTACGAACCGATGCCAAGGGTGATCCCGAGGCGCCGCTCCGGCGCGAAGAAATGATCGACAAGGCCGCCATGTTGTTGAGACATGGCGGTGTCGACAAACCGATGCCTCTGATCGAAGCTATTCTGGACCTCGCCACACGCGATGCCCTGCCCGATCTGGCGCTGATCTGAAATCAGCCGGCTGCGTTGTCGACCATTGGTTTGATGAAGCTGAGATAAGCCTGGCTAAAAAAGCCGATCAGAAATGGCATCCAGATCCATGCCGTCCGCCAGCGAAGCTTGCGCTTCTTCTTTGCGGGTTTTTCATCCGCGCCAAGCGGCGCAGGCGGCGCCACATCCGTCTTCGGGGCGGCCTCTGCAGCTGCTTCAGCCAACTCAAGCTCACGCGACTCGCGCCGCTCCTGAAGAAACTGCCGGTACATAAAAACGCCGAGCAACATGATTATGCTCAGCGGAATCCACGGCGACGTCAAATCAACCGGCACAACGATACTCCCCCCGAAATCCAACCTGCGGCATTCTTGGCCGCTTTTGTGCCATTTTGGCAAGCCTTGCCGGGACTTGCAAAAGGGAATTGACGTTAACCATAAAGGAAGCCTTGGATCGAAAGCCTCGGTCAGACGAAATCGACCCAATTTCAGGCTTGTGGAGCGGAAAAAGTCAGATTCCCGGCGACTGGACCGACAGTTTCTCCGTGGATATTCCCGGTTGAGTCAAACCGTGACTACAGCTAACCAGTGCCATTGGATGGGTGGCCGAGTGGTTTAAGGCACCGGTCTTGAAAACCGGCGTGGGTGCAAGCCCACCGTGGGTTCGAATCCCACCCCATCCGCCAGCCGCAGGGAGGCGAACTGGCCCCTGTAAATTCCAGTCCTGTGCCATCATTAAACTGACAGGGGCAACGCGCGCATCCGGCCGATCGCCAATTCCCGGAGCAATTTTGCCGGTATGAGATTGAAAGGTTGGGACTCAAGTGTTCCGGAAGCCGGAGGTCGCAAACAAGGTCCTGTCTCTCCTCGGTCATGCCGCTGGATTGATATGGCTTGCGCGATCTGCGCGTCGTGGCGACCGGCGCGCACAGCTTGGCACCCAATTCCATCGCGCTGCCTTGCTTCCGGAATACGGCGTCAGGAAATGGTCGAACCAATTGGCCCACGATGTGTCTCACGTGGATGTCTCGGTGTTGGTGACATGTTTCAATTATGAGCAGTATGTTGAGATTGCTGTGCGGAGTGTATTCCCGTCCGCCGCTGATCCCGTCCGGGTCGAAATCGTCGTTGTGGACGACGCCTCTTCGGATGGATCACTCGCGCTGCTGCTTCGGCTGCTAGCCGAGTCACCTTTGCCGTTTCGTATCGTACGGCCGTGGTGGAATGTCGGATTGAGCCGGGCCCGAAATCTGGCGTTGCGCAACGCAAGAGGGACTTTCGTATTCATACTTGACGCGGACAATGCTGTCGCCCCCTCAGCCCTTGCCCGGCTCCATGCGCTTGCTCAAACCGAGGATGCCGCCGCCGCCTACGGTCCAATTCGCTGCGTAACGACCGATGGTGAGAATGCAGGCTGGTTGTCAGATCGTCCCTTTGATCCTGCATTCCTTAGAAATCAGGGAAATTATATAGATGCCATGGCGATGTTTCGCCGCGACCTTCTGGAGGAGATCGGAGGATACGACGTGGATCTGCTGCGGACCATCGGTGGATGGGAGGACTACGTTCTCTGGCTCGAACTCGCCGTTCGAGGCTGCAAGGTGGTATTCGACGGCGAGGTCATGGGAACGTATCTGACAAAGCCAGACAGCATGGTCAGTCGCATTACTACATCGGAATTGGAGTCTGCTGAGCGTTTGTTGCGATCTCGATACGCGAGTTGAGATCGGAACTCAGACAAGCTTCGGATGCAGCGGCTGAACCGGCGCCTTGACAATGTAATGACAATGCTCATCAAGCAAAGCTGGCCTCTGCGCTGCGGCCGGTTCCGGGCGATGCCGCCTGTTTCCCTGGCTCAGGCAGGCTTCCGGGATATCGTCCTGTCGTAAAGATGCCACGTCGCATGGCCCAGGACAGGCAGGACAAGGAACAGTCCGGCAAACAGCGGAAGGGACGCGAGGATGATCGAGAGCGTCACAAACACGCCCCATCCGAGCATTGCAACCGGGCTTTGCAGGACCGCCTTCACGCTGACGATCATCGCCGTAACAATGTCGATTTCACGTTCGAGCAACAGCGGAATGGAGAATACCGTGATCGAGAAAAGAATGAGGGCCAGAATGGCGCCGACAACATGGCCGGCCGCCAGGAAGATCAACCCCTGATCGGTTGTGAATATGACCCTGACAAATTCCTCAAACGACGCAAATGAAACGAGGCCCAGAAAAAGCGCGATGAGCAGCCGGACCTGATACATCCAGACCCAGAAGACAAAGAGCATCACGAAAGCCATCCAGGAAACTTCGCGACGACGTTGAGCCCAGATCACCGAGAAGACATCGTGCCATTGCGGCTTTTTCCCCTTGGCCAGCTGCCGGCTGACCTCATACAGCCCGACCGCCGCAAAAGGTCCAACGAGCGGAAAGCCGATGGCAAAGGGATAGATCATCCATGGGATATTCCAGATCGTGAGCGCGAGCACGATCATCGAACCGATAAGTGCGAAGAGCCCGCCGATGACCAGTCCGAAGGACGGCGCTCGCATGAAGTCGGATATGCCATGCTTCAGCGCGGCCGTGAGATCTGTCACTTGCACATCGGCAATCGCGGGCATGGCCGACCTCTGCCCTGAACCTTGACCCGACTGTAGCGACGACATGCGGTGCACTCCCCCCAGACGGTCAATCCGCATTTTGAACGCTACGCGCCCTTCATGCCTCGATCAAGCCAGCGCCGCCGGGAGACCGGGATGCGAGGGTACCCGAGAAGGCATCGTTTCACTTGCCGATCTTGAATGTGGCGCTGCCCTTCGCAACCAGCTCGCCCGCCTCATTACGCAACTCGGCCTCGGCAAAAGCAATTGATTTTCCCCTGTGACGAACCCAACCCTCGCCGATCAGAACGCCCTTGTCGGCGCGCCCGACAAAACTGGTCTTGAGTTCGAGCGTCACTTGAGGCGTGCCGGGTTTTTCGTGTGTCAGGCGAACGGCATGGCCGCATAGACCATCAAGCATGGCTGAAAGAAAACCGCCAAATATGCGACCGCCGCGATTGACGAAACCATCGCCGGCGAGGAATGAGGCACAGATATAGCCCCGCGCCCGATCGGTCTTCAGTACCTTTTTGCCGAGCGTGATGGCGGCTGGCGATTCCCAATCGTCGTCAAGCGGCGGCAAATCCTTGTCTTTACTGTTCAAGCGCTTTGACTCCCGGCTGTAGGTGCCGGGCATACTGCCTCAGGATGTCGAACCCGCAAATGGGGGCGAGAAATTCCGCTTGAACTCCTCCTTGCAGGCGACATGCGCTTCGGACAGAAGAGCATGACCCTTGGCCGTGCATGCCTTGTCCGCTCGATACTCGGCGACACCCTTGTTGGTGCAGGCACGGAGGTCCGGCTCCCACAGAAAAATGCAGACCATCGGGATGAACCGCTCATTGCACTCCAGTTCGCTGATGTAGCGTTTTTCTTCTGCCGTGCGCCGACCCCACCAGGCGGCCGAGGCCTGGGGTTTTCCGCCCGGGGCATCAATACAGTCCGGTACGGGCTGGGCATGTGCCGTCTCGGGTGCGACGAGCATGCTCAACATCACCGCAAGCCCGAGCGTCAGGCAGAATTGAACGAGATATTTCACGGCGCATCCTCCCAGAATGCCATCGACTAGTAATCTTGGTTTACTAGCTTGGCAGATTCCGCATCGGCCGCAAGTTGAATTCCGGTAATGAAGCCGGCCTTCCGCAGAATGGCCGGCTCCACGACCAGATGGCCGGGTTCAGGCGCTTGCGGCGGCCGAGGGACGCGCCTTCATGCGTTCAAACCAGGCGCTGACGTTCTTGAGTTCCGGATTGATGGGCTGGCCGACGCTAGCGCCGAAATCGAGAAAGCCGAACAGCAGAATATCGGCCATTGTCAGGCGCTTGCCGGCCAGGAAGTCCCGGCCGTTCATCAACTTGTCGAGCCATGCGAGCTTGTCCTGGGCAATCGCCTTCAGGCCGGCCGCGGCTTCGGGCAGGCAACGCATACGATTCTGGAATAGCGGCAGACCTTCGGCGAAGCGAAAACCGTTCGCCATCGGCTCGCAGATGTTGAGATCGACCCGGCGCGTCCACATCCGTGTCTCGGCGCGCTCCTCTGGCGTGGTACCGATCAGCGATCCACCCGGGAACTTTTCATCCAGATATTCGCAAATGGCCGTGATCTCGGCGAGCACCGTGCCGTCGTCAAGTTCGAGCGCCGGCGATTGCCCCGCCGGGTTCTTTGCAAGGTAAGGCTCCTGACGATTCTCGCCGGCCATCAGATCGACTTCGACGAACGGCAGCGTGACCCCCTTCTCCTGCATGAACATCTTGACGACGCGAGGATTTGGCCCAATCGAATTGTAGAATTTCATGGATAGCTCCCTGTGGCTCCGGTTCCTGAATTGCCGGTATGGGCCATGATTAGCCGAATGATGCCGTCTGCGCCACCGCGCGGTATTGAGGCTTGGCGCGGCCTGATCGGGCGATTATGTAGGACGTCCGGTGAGCGTTCTGCAGATCCGGGGCGGGAGGCAAAACATGAGCGCGCAAAGCGCCATCCCATCGGGCCCGAAACCGGGCCTTTTTTACGGCTGGTACGTGGTCGCCGCGGTCCTCGTCATCATGACGACGACGGCCGGCCTCGGCTTTTACAATCTTTCCATCTACCTCAAGGCCTTCGTTCTTCAGGGTGGATTTTCGGTTTCCGCAACGTCAGCGGCGACAGCCTGTTTTTTTGTGGCATCGGGTCTCGCAGGGCTTGGCGTCGCAGCCCTGATCGAGCGCTACGACCCGCGCTGGGTCATTACGGGCGGCGCATTGGTAGCGGCATTTGCGACGCTGGGTGCAGGTCACGTTACCGAACTCTGGCAGCTCTATGCCTTCTACGTGTTGTTCGGCATTGGCTATGCGGGCGCTGCCCTGATTCCGGGGACAACTCTGGTCGCACGCTGGTTTGCGCGGCAACGTTCCGTCGCGCTCTCCTATGCGTCGACGGGATTGTCGCTCGGCGGCATTCTGCTGACGCCGCTTTCGGCCTGGCTGATCGAAAGTCTGGGGTTGGGAGGCGCAGCGCCCTGGCTGGCTTTGGCTTTCATCCTCGGCGTCGTCCCCGTTGCGTGGTTGCTGATCCGCCCTTCGCCACAATCGATCGGCCTCGGACCCGATGGCGATCCGATCGCGCGCGATGCCAGCGGTGTGCCCTTGCCGGCCGACGGCATTGCCTTCGACGAGGCCGTTCGCAGCCGGTTCTTCATCCTGATGACGACCGCTTACGTTTTCGCGATGATGGCGCAAGTCGGTGTCATTGCGCATCAATACAGTCTCGTCTTCTCGCGCACCGATAACAGCAGCACAGCACGTCTCGCGGTCGCTACCATGGCCGCGGCAAGCATCATCGGCCGGCTGATCGGCGGACAGGCGCTTCGGTGGATTCCCTCACGCGGGTTCGTACTGGGGCTGACCATGGCGCAAGGCGCCGCCCTCGCCTTCTATGCCTTTGCCGAAACGCCTTCTGCCCTGCTTGCAACAACGATCATGTTCGGGCTGACCGTCGGAAATCTGTTGATGATGCAGCCGCTGATGGTTGCCGAGGCATTCGGTCTCAAGGCCTATGGCCGCATCTATTCTCTGACGCAACTGTTCATGACGGCGGGCGTCGCCACAGGGCCTGCAGCCATCGGGTTTCTCTATGAAGGGCTTGGCGGATATGAAGTGGCTTTCCTTGCGATGGCGTCGGCCTCTCTCCTTGCCTTTCTGTTGATTTTCGCCGCCGGCCCGGTCCGAGCGCATATTGAAGGAAAACCGCATGCGTGAATTTGGTCCGGGCATCACCCTCGACAATCCGGCGTTCATTCATGAGACCGCACTTGTTTATGGGAAGGTCTATATTGGTGAAGGTGCATCGCTCTGGCCCTACGTCGTCATTCGCAGCGAGATGCACGACGTGCGGATCGGTCGGCACACAAACATTCAGGACTTCGTCATGATCCATGTTGGCAATGAAACGCCGACGATCATCGGCGAAAACTGTTCGATTACTCATCACTGCACGGTTCACGGGGCCGAGATTGGCGACAATTGCCTGATCGGGATCAACGCCACGATCATGGATGGGGCCAGGATTGGTCGGAACTCGATTGTCGCCGGACATTCGATCGTCACCGAGGGCAGTGTCATTCCGGAGAATTCGATCGTCGCCGGGTCCCCGGCAAAGGTCATCAAAAGCCGGGACAACGGCGCGGCAAACATCATGAATGCGCGCTTCTACTACGAGAATGCCAAGGCATACGCGCAGGGCGACCATCGGGTGACCGAACGGGAGACTTTTCGCCAGGCGATGGCAGAGGAGATGCGCTCGCTGGCGGGCAAATGAGATTCTGCTTGGGGTAACTGACCGGAAGCTCTATCTAGGTCAGATCACGTCATTCCACCATCGATCTTGCCGGAGTTCGACAGCATGAATACTGGCCCTGTGCCAGAAGCGCCGCGCGCTCCTCCGCGCGCCGGGCTCTTTTACGGCTGGTATATCGTTGGCGCCGTTTTCGTCGTTCACACGGTGTCCTGTGGGCTGATCTTCTACAATCTGTCGATCTTTCTGGAGGCGTTCGTCACCAGCGCCGGATTTTCGGTCTCCGCAACATCCAACGCGACAGCGATTTTCTTCATTTCGTCGGGGATTGCCGGCCTCGGCGTCGGCTGGTTGCTCGACCGATATGACCCGCGCTGGGTCATCACAAGCGGCGCACTCCTTTCGGCGCTGGTGCTTGCGGGAGCCGGTCATGTCACGGAGCTCTGGCAACTCTACGGCTTCTACATTCTTTTCGGCATCGGCAATGCTGCGGTTGCCGTCATCCCGGGCATGACCATCGTTGCACGCTGGTTCACCCGCCAGCGTTCGAAGGCGATCGCCTATGCGTCGACCGGTCTTTCGATGGGGGGCATCATCTTCACGCCGATTTCGGCCAGCCTCGTCGGCACCCTGGGGCTTGGCGAGGCCGCCTACTGGCTGGCCCTGATGATGATCCTGGGCGTCATTCCGGTCACGCTGGCGCTGTTGCGGCGCAGCCCGGAAGCGATCGGTCTTGCCCCCGACGGCGATCCGCCCCGCCGCGCCGCCGACGGCAGCCTGCTGCCGCCCGACGGCATCGGCTTCGCCGAAGCGCTCCGGAGCCGCTTTTTCATTCTCAGTACGGCTGCCTTTGTCTTCGCGATGATGGCCCAGGTCGGCAGCCTCGCGCATCAGTTTCGTCTCGTGCTTACGCGCACCGGCGACACATCGACGGCAGCGCTTGCGGTCTCGATCATGGCGGCGGCCAGCATTGCGGGCCGTCTCATTGGCGGATGGGTTCTCGGGCGCGTCTCCTCGCGCAGCTATCTCTTTGCGATCTTTGTCCTGCAGGCCATTGCCTTCGCCGCCTTTGCATTTGCCGAGACGGCCGTGGCGCTTCTCGTTGCTTCTGTCACCTTCGGTGCAACGGTTGGCAACATGCAGATGATGCAACCGCTGATCATGGCCGAGGCATTCGGATTGAAAGCCTATGCACGTATTCTCTCCGTTTCGCAGATGATCACGACTTGCGCCAACGCGGCCGGCCCGGCCTTGCTGGGTTTTCTCTATGTTGCGGCAGGCGGTTACCAGACTGCCTATCTGGCAATCACGCTGTCGCCGCTGCTCGGTTTTGCCTGCCTTTTGGCCGCAGGACCGGTGCGGGCTTTGATCGAGGCTGAGAAGAAGCCGATACCATCTTGAAAGCATTGATGGATTCGACCGTCACCTGCAGTTAGGCTGATGCGTCACCCCCCTTCTGTCACGGAACTGTCATGAAACTGTCATCAAACTTCTACAAGCCCCTCGCTATCGGCGCCCCGGCCCCCTACCGCGAGCTGCCGGTGGTGCTCGAACGCATGATCCATTTCTTCCCGGGGCACAACGAGAAGCTCCGTGCACGGATCGGCGAGATCATTCCGCAAGTCGACGTGCTGCTCGGCAATCTGGAAGATGCAATCCCGGCCGATGCCAAGGAAGCGGCACGCAGGGGTGTCATCGAGGTCGGCAGGACCCATGATTTCGGCGCAACGGGCTTCTGGACCCGCATCAACCCGCTGAACAGCCCCTGGATGCTCGACGACATCACCGAACTCGTCGCCGAGATCGGCGACAAGCTCGATGTGATCATGCTGCCCAAGGTCGAAGGGGCATGGGATATCCATTATCTCGACCAGTTGCTGGCACAGCTCGAAGCGAAGCACGGGTTGAAGAAGCCGCTCCTCATCCACGCGATCCTCGAAACGGCACAAGGCGTCAAGAACGTTGAGGAAATCGCCTGTGCCAGCCCGCGCATGCATGGCATGAGCCTCGGCCCGGCAGACCTTGCCGCCTCGCGCCGGATGAAAACGACGCGGGTCGGCGGCGGCCATCCGTTCTACCGGGTGCTCGAGGATCCGAAGGAAGACGGCAGCCCGCGGGTGGCCGCGCAGCAGGACCTCTGGCACTACACTTTCGCCAAAATGGTCGATGCCTGTGTTGCCAACGATATCCGGCCCTTCTATGGCCCCTTCGGCGACATTCAGGACGCGGAGGCCTGCGAGCAGCAGTTCCGCAATGCTTTCCTGATGGGCTGCGTGGGCGCCTGGTCGCTACACCCGAACCAGATCGCCATCGCCAAGCGAGTCTTCAGCCCCGATCCGGCCGAAGTGCTTTTCGCCAAGCGTATTCTCGAGTCGATGCCCGGCGGCACCGGCGTCGCCATGATCGACGGCAAGATGCAGGATGATGCGACCTGGAAACAGGCCACGGTCATCGTCGACCTGGCGAAGAAGGTGGCGGCTCGAGACCCTGAACTCGCCAGGGCCTACGAGCTCTGATTTGCCGCCCTGCCCTGACCTAAGCCGTCAGCTTCGCCGCGCGCTTGGGAGCCTTCGCCGCGCCTGCCGCCTTTCGAGCGCCGGCCTTCATGCGCGGACCGGTGGCGGGTTTCAGCACCGCCGGTGCGGCGGCGGCTGTCGCGGCGGCTTTCAGCTCGTCGAACGACGACTGGATGCACTCGGCATAGAAATCCGGATCCGGCATCATTTCGCGGCAGGCGGTGAATGAGACCGTGATCTGACCGCAATAGCTGAAGATCGGGTGGATGATCCCCATACCGTCCAGGATCGGCGCGAGGCCGAAATGAGTGACCATGCGCGCGCCGGTCATGTAGAGCGGGATTTGCGGACCCGGCACATTGGTGATGACCGTGTTGAAGAATGGCTTGATGCGGTTCGCGATACCCAGATTGGAATAGAGCCGTGCCGCAAGCCCGGACATGGTCGAGGGGATGAACTGCGAGTAGTCGCTCAGCGTCTTCGCGCCGATCGCATTCGTGAGTTCCTTGGAACTCTTCGTCGCCTGGAAGACGGCGGTGAGCCGTTCAGAGGGGTCCGCGATGTCGGTGCGGATGGCGAGCATCATGCCGCTGACAAGATTGCCTGCCGCTTTCCTCTTGTCGTCGGAACGAACGGAGATCGGCGCCATCGCAATCAGTGAATCCTTCGGCAGCTCGCTCTTGGATTCGAGATATTTCCGCATCGCGCCACCGACAATGGTAACGATGACATCGTTTACCGTTGCGCCCTCGACCGCACTCTTCATTGCCCGAATATCGGCAAGCGGAAATGAACGCCCATCAAAGACCCGGTGCGGAGAGATATGCGAATTGAAGCGCGTCCGCGGGACGGGCCCGGCCGTCTTCAGTTTTCCCGCTGTGAGCCCTATGCCAACCTTGGCCAACGCGGGGACCGAAGAGGCGACGACGCCCGCCAGCTTGAAGGGCTGACGCAGGTTGTTGACATAGGTGCGCGACAGAAGTTCCAGCACGTTGGGGTCGCGCTCCGGCACCCAGGGCTTCTCAGGTGGCGCCGGTCTCGCGTCGGGTGCGATGTCGTGAATGGCGGCGACAATCTCTGCGCCGGATACACCGTCAATGGCGGCATGATGGATCTTCGACATGATGCCGAAACTGCCGGCCGGCAGGCCCTCGACTTGATCGAGCCCTTCGATCACCGTGAATTCCCACAGCGGCCGCGACGTGTCGAGCGCGCGGGCGTGAAGCCGCGCGACCTGAATGCAGAGTTGACGCCAGTTACCGGGCTTGGGAAGTGCGATATGACGGACATGAAACTCGATGTCGAAGTTCGGGTCTTCGATCCAGTAGGGATGGTCGAGGCTCATCGGCACGCGAACGACGCGCTGCCGGAACGAGCGCGCGAGATGAAGGCGTGTTTCGTAGTTTTCGAGGATGCGCTTGAAGCCGAGCACGCCCCCTTCGACCGTCGACTGGTCGTAAATCGTCAGGCCGCCGATGTGCATGGGTGCATTGGCCGTCTCGAAATAGAGAAACGACGCATCCATCGGGCTGAGTTGTTCCATGGTTCTGTCCTCCCAGCGGCGTATCTCGGGAAGCGGCATCGCCTCTCCGGTTGTGCCTTCATTGATCGTTTCGAACCGGTGCCTCCTCCTCCCCCGAGGGAAAGCGGCCGGTCGTCGTTCGTTCAGCGCCGCGGGTAGCCGAGCCTGAACGGTCCCTTGCGGTCGAAGGCCTTGAACGCGCCTTCCTGCTGCGCCAGACGGTCCGCAACCGCCCAGAGCACGGCAGGATTGACGCCGAGGCCGCAATGACTGCCGAGCACCTCGATGTTCTCCGCCTTGTCGCTTTCGCGCAGAACGCAGGTCTTCCAGTTCACCACGCCGTCGGTACGGGTGAATATGGCAGTTGCCGGCATGGGAAGGTCGCTCTGTATACGAATGAGATCGCTTTCTGCGATATCGTCCACGGACTCGCCACCAAGTTTTTCGTAGAGCTTGCCGGCATGTGTCGCGCGTACGTCATTGGCGAAGGGACTGCCCAGTGAGATCACATAGCGCACGGCCTCCGGCATTTGGAGCGCGACGTCGCGCGCATAGATGCCGCCGAGACTCCAGCCGACAAGACTGACCTTGCGGCCAGTTTTCTTGTAAAGCGCCGCAACTTCTTCATAAAGCCGGTGCCGGCGTGTCATCATGCTGCCGATATTGCGACCAAGGCCCCAGCCATGCGTCTCGTAACCCATCCGGCCGAGGTAGCGGCGCAGCATATGTGTGGAACCGTCGGCGGCAAGGAATCCCGGCAAAGCCACGACAGGATGCCCGTCGCCGCGCGGTGCCTGCAGAAGCAGAGGAACCGAGGCGATGCCGAGGCCGAGTTCAAGAAGGGCTCGAGGCTCCGCGAGTGTCAGTAACCGCGACGGAGGCCGGAGCCGCTTTTTTGTCCGGGAACCGGTTCCCATCGCACCTGCATCCACTGCCGCTACCATACCGCTTTCCCCTCAAGGCCCGAAAAGCCCTCGTTTGTTGAACTCTTCTGGGGATATCCCGCTCTTCTCGAAAAACGTTCGGCAGGCGCCACCAATCTGAAAAGGCTACGTGTCATTGACGCAGCGTTCAAGCCGCATGGCCGGAATACCGGACGGCAGAAAACCGCGATTTCCAGCAAGCGGCGGTACAAAAAAAGAAACCTCTCCCTTTTCAGGGAGAGGTCAATTTCGGGAAAGGCCTGGGAGCCATCCAAGGGGCGTCAGGAAAGCGTTGCCAGCGCCTCGGGTTTGAACGGCAGGAGCTGATCGAAGGCGCCCTGATGGACCTTGTGGGTCCAGGCAGGGTCGACCAGCAGTGCGCGGCCGACGGCCACGAGGTCGAACTCGCCCCGCTCAAGACGCTCCAGCAGATCGTCGATGCCGGTCGCCTCGGACGCTTCGCCCATGAAGGAGCCGATGAATTCGCCGGACAGGCTGACGCTGCCGACCGTGATGGAAGGCTTGCCGGTGAGCTTCTTGGTCCAGCCGGCCAGGTTGAGGTCGGAACCCTCGAACTCCGGCTCCCAGAAGCGCCGCTGCGAGCAGTGGAAGACGTCGACGCCGGCATCCGACAGTGGCTTCAGGAAGGCGCCCAGTTCCGCGGGTGTCTGGGCGAGCTTGACCGCATAGTCCTGCTGCTTCCACTGGGAGAAACGCAGGATCAGCGGGAAGTCCTTGCCCGCCTCGCGCCGGATTGCCTCGATGATCTCGACGGCAAAGCGGGTGCGGCCGACCAGATCGCCGCCATACTCGTCCTCGCGCTGATTGGTTCCGTCCCAGAAGAACTGGTCGATGAGATAGCCATGGGCGCCGTGAACCTCGACGCCGTCAAATCCGAGGGCGCGGGCATCCGCGGCGGCGCGGGCAAAGGCATCCACCGTCGCCTTGATCTCGGCCTTCGTCATCGGCTCGGAAAGCTGCTTGCCGGGCTTGGCAAGGCCCGACGGACCATGGCTCGGCATTTCCGTGTTGGTGGCCTTGGCGGGGTTGCGCATCATGCCGACATGCCAGAGCTGCGGCATGATCTTGCCGCCAGCGTCATGGACTTCCTCCACCACACGTTTCCAGCCTTTCAGGGCTTCGTCGCCCCAGAACTGCGGCACATTGGGGTCACCGGTTGCAACCGGCGTGTTGACTGTCGTTCCTTCTGTGATGATAAGGCCGCATTCGGCCTCGGCGCGGCGCCGGTAGTAGGCGGCGACCTCAGGGCCCGGAATGCCGCCAGGCGACTGGGAGCGGGTCATGGGCGCCATGACGACCCGATTGGGCAGCGTGAGCCCCTTGAACGTGAAAGGCTCGAACAGCGGCGCGACGGAACGGCTCATGAAGGTCTCCTGAATGCGGGGGATGTCGATGTACGCCATATTGGGCGTTTGCGGCCGAATGGCAATCCCGCTTGTGGATTGGAGGAACAGGGCGGACAGGGTTTTCGCTGACTCGTTTCACCTGTTAGACTTGTGCAATGCACGTGGGAGCGCAACGTAGTCATGGAAGTCAACCGGCAGGCCAAATTTCGCATCGGACAGGTTGTCCGGCACAGATTCTATCCCTTTCGCGGTGTGATTTTTGACGTCGACCCGACATTCAACAACACCGAGGAATGGTGGTTGTCGATTCCGGAGGAGGTACGCCCCCGCAAGGACCAGCCCTATTACCATCTACTGGCCGAAAGTGCCGACACCGAATATGTCGCCTATGTGTCGGAGCAGAATCTGTTGCCGGATGAGTCGGGCGAGCCGGTCCGGCACCCCCAGGTGCGCGAACTTTTCGACACGCTGCAGGACGGCATCTATGCCATCCGCGCAAAATCCGCGCATTGACGCGGGCCTCCATGCTAATCAGATGCGCAGACACCGCCTTGTCCGGCGGCTGAATCCCGGTTGCTTCCAGGAAAGGTTCGAACCTTGCGCCGCGACAACAGGCCCTACTTCGTGCGCCGGATACTCATTGGATGGGTGCGTTTCTATGCGCGCCGTTTCCTTGTGCCGGGGTTCGACGCGATCGGTCCCGGTCTCGACGTGACAAGTCCATGGAACATTGAACTCTGGGGCGCGGGAATCTCGGCCGGCTCAAACCTGCATCTGCATGCGTCCAACGGAAATTTCGTACGTCTGGCCACATGGCGAACGGGCGACCGCGAGGGCCGCATCATCATCGGCGATCATGTGCTGATCAGCCCCGGCACGCATATCGTCGCATCGGAGGAAATCCGGATCGGCAGCAACACCATGATGGCAAGCGGCTGCTACATCTCCGATTCCGACTGGCACGACACCTATGATCGCACGGCGGAACGAGACAAGCATCGTCCGGTTCACATTGGCGACAATGTCTGGCTCGGCGTGCGTGCAATCGTCTGCAAAGGCGTGACGATCGGGGACAACAGCATCATCGGCGCCGGTGCCGTGGTTACAAGGGATATCCCTGCCAATTGCATTGCTGCCGGAAACCCTGCACGCGTCGTGCGCGAACTCGATCCGGCAGGTCCCTTCAGGAAGCGCGGGAGTCTTTTTGCCGAACCCGAGAAACTCGAGCGCGACATGGACAACCTGACCCGCTATCTCGCGCGGGATAATACTTTCTTCGGGTGGCTGCGGAGCGTCCTTGCCCCGACGCGCTCCGACTGACGGTCAGGATTTCTTGGGAACCGGAATGGCGGCAATCGCCTTGGTGATGCCGTCGAGCTTCACTGGCACTTTCACGTCACCCTGCCCGACGAGGCGGAACACGACATCCATTTGATTGCCGGTTTTCATCGACTTCAAACGCTCTTCCGAGAGCAGGATTTCGGTCTGACAACCGCCGGCAATGCAGAACATGAATTGCTGGCTGAAGCCTTCCTTGCCATCCACCGACCAACCGATGCCAGAGGGCAGAAACGTGCCAAGCGGCGTCATGGCAAAGAGGTACAGTTCATTGTCGCCATCGCCGTCGCTGTCCTGGGGGCCATATCCGATCGCGAGATAGAGAAGGCTTTTCTTCTGTTCACCAGTCGCCACATTGACGAACGCATGGCATCGTTTGGCACCCGTCTGGCTCTCGTCGCATCGCGTGCTCCAGGTTCCAAAATTCTGGATTTGCGGCTCCGGCGCCGCCGTCGCCGATTGGGCATTCGCAGAAAAAACACCAGCCGAGGACAGAAGTGCCGCAACGGCCATGCCGGAGATCAGGCGCCGAGGAAACATGGTAGAGACCCTTTCGAATCGATTATGGCCGACATTGACGCCGCCGACCCGATGTTCTGTTAGACTCGCATTTCGGCATAATCAAGGCACTGGAAATCTTTGAAAAATCTCGAAAGTTGCTTAACGCTGAGCATGCCGCCGATTTTCCGTCCTGCCGCCAGCCGGCAAATCTGAAGGAAGATGCCTTGTTTGCGTCCCGATTGCTCCGGCTCCGGTCCGTACTTTTTCTGCTGGTCTTCACGTCTTTTTTTGCGACGGCTCTCGCAGGGCCCGTCCATGCTGCCCAAGCGATCGCAATGCATGGCGAACCGCTCTACGCGGAAGGCTTCACGCATTTCGCCTATGCCGATCCCGAAGCGCCCAAGGGCGGAGCCATTACCTACGGTGCGACGGGATCCTTCGACAGCCTCAATCCGTTCATCGTGCGCGGCACATCGGCGATCGGCCTGCGCGAGCATGTATTCGAGAGCCTGCTGGCACGGGGCTATGATGAGGCATTTTCGCTCTACGGGCTCCTCGCCGAAAAGGTCGAGATGCCGGACGACCGGAGCTGGATCGCATTCACCCTGAACCCCGAGGCACGATTTTCGGACGGCGTCCCCGTGTCCGTCGACGACGTCATCTATTCGCTGGAAACATTGCGCGACAAGGGCCGGCCGAACTACAAGACCTACTATTCAAAGGTCGAGCGCATCGAGCGTCCCGATATTCGAACGGTCAAGTTCATTTTTGCGCCCGACAGCGATCGAGAGATTCCGCTTATTCTCGGCCTCATGCCCGTCATCCCGAAGCATGTTTACGAGAAGCGCAATTTCGAGCAATCGGGTTTCGATATCGCCATCGGCAGCGGCCCCTATGTCGTCGACGGGTTCACGCCAGGTGCCCGCATCATCTACCGGCGGGACAAAACCTATTGGGGCACTGACCTGCCGGTGAATGCCGGACACAACAATATCGATCGCATCACCTACGAATATTTCCGCGATGCCAACGCCTCGTTCGAGGCTTTCAAGGCTGGGGTCTATCATGCGAGGGTGGAAGACGATCCGGGCCGATGGACCAACAGCTACAATTTTCCAGCCATTCGCCAAGGCAAGGTACGGAAGGATGTCCTCCGGAGCGGCATGCCCTCCGGTATGCGGGCTCTGGTGTTCAATACCCGGAACCCCGTGCTTGCCGACAAGCAGGTTCGCCGGGCCCTGATCCAGCTTTTCAATTTCGACTGGGTCAATCGTAACCTCTATCACGGGCTTTATGTCCGCACCCAGAGTTTCTTCGACAATTCAGAGTTGGGCTCGCACAGCCGCGCGGCGGACGCGCGCGAGCGTGCATTGCTGGCGCCGTTCCCGGGCGCGGTGGCACCCGACATCATGGAGCGCGGTTGGCATGCGCCGGAGGGCGACCCGACAGGCCAGGACCGGCGCAACCGGGCCGCAGCCATCGCGGTTTTGAGGGAGGCCGGTTTCGAACTGCGCAACGGTGTGATGACCGAAGTTGCGACAGGCCGTCCGCTGAAATTCGAAATTCTCGTAGCGACGCCGGACGATGAGCGCCTTGCCCTGACCTATGTCAGCATGACGCGCCGGGTCGGTATCGACATCGCCGTGCGCAATGTCGATTCGAGTCAGTATCAGGAACGGCGCAGCAATTACGATTTCGAGATGATCTTCAACAGTTGGTTCTCGTCTCTCTCGCCGGGTAACGAACAGAACTTCTATTGGGGTTCGGCCGCAGCCGACGCGCCGGGTACGCGCAACTACATGGGCGCGAAAGAGCCGGCCATCGATGCGATGATCGAGGCGATGCTTGCCGCCCGCGCGCATGACGATTTCGTTGCGGCCGTTCGCGCCCTGGACCGCGTATTGCTTTCGGGTGCCTACATGATTCCGTTGTTTCATCAGCCAGATCAGTGGCTCGCGCTTTGGGACAAGGTAAAAATGCCCAAGAAAGCGTCTCTCTACGGCTATCGCAGTGCCACCTGGTGGATCGAGGAGTAGAAATGCCGAAATTTTCATCGAGATTGCCGGCCGAATGGCGCGAACGGATGTCGTTGCCGTTGGTCGCTGCACCGATGTTTCTGATCTCGGGTCCGGAGCTTGTTCTGGCCGCCTGCCGTGAAGGCGTAATCGGGACCTTTCCGACGCCCAATGCGCGCAGCGTGGCTGTGCTCGATGAATGGCTGGACCGGATCACGACCAGTCTCGATGCGCATGATGCACCTTGGGCTGCCAATGTGGTGGTGCATCGTTCGAACGCCCGGCTCGACGAGGACCTCGATCTCGTGATGCGCTACAAGGCGCCGCTGGTGATTACCGCGCTCGGTAGCCCCCGTGCGATCGTCGAGCGCGTGCACGAATATGGCGGCCTGGTCTTCGCCGATGTGAACTCGGTTGCCTTCGCCCGCAAGGCCGTGGCGGCGGGTGTCGACGGGCTGGTTCTGGTGGCAGCCGGCGCCGGCGGACATACCGGGCCCATGACAGGCTTCTCCTTCGTGCCGGCCGTGCGGGAATTTTTCGACGGGCCGGTCATTCTGGGCGGCGGCATCACCGACGGCGCCGGCATTCGCGCCGCGGAAGTGCTGGGCGCCGATCTGGCCTATATGGGAACGCGCTTCATCGCCTGCGCCGAAAGCCTCGCCGCACCCGAGTACCGCGATATGCTGATCGCCTCGACCGTCGACGATCTGATTCTGACCCGCGCCATCACCGGGGTTGCCGCGAACTGGCTCAAACCGAGCATTGAACGTGCGGGATACGATCTCGACGCGATGGAGAAAAACCCCGATATCGACTTCACCGATCCGCAATCGGGCGCAAAACGCTGGGCGCAGGTCTGGTCTGCGGGACATGGTGTTGGCACAATCGACCGGGTGGAGCCGGTAGCCGCCCTGGTGGCGCGCCTCAGGGAGGAATACGCGCGGGCGAAACAACGATAAGGGATGAAGGTCCCGCAAAGTGCTTTGGGAGGAGCGCGGCAATGATCCTGGCGTCGAAAACGGAGATTGAGACCCATACGCGTGCGGGCTGGTGGGGTGCGGACACCATCGACACGCGCTTTCGTGCCAACGCCGCTGCGACGCCCGATCGCCTGGCCGTTGTCGACCCGCCCAATCGCGCCGATATCGACGGACGCGCACCCCGCCGTCTGACCTATGCCGAACTGGCCGACGCGGCCGACCGCATTGCGACCGCCTTCCTGGCTGCGGGCATGAAAAAGGACGACGTGCTGGCCGTGCAGCTTCCGAACGTTGTGGAGCTTGTGGCGGTCTATCTGGCCGCCTGGCGCATCGGCCTCGTCGTCACCCCGGCGCCGGTGCAGTGGCGCGCCCATGAACTTGGCGACGTGCTTGAGTTTGTCGGCGCGAAGGCGGCGGTGACCGCACGCAGCATTCGCGGCCACGACCACGCGACGATGTTCGAAAGTCTGAAACCGAAGCTGCCGGCGCTCGCCGACATCTTCGTGATCGGCGAAACGCAATGGCCTGCGGCCGATGCCGCCCGGCTCGACGCCGCACCGAAGGTGGACGCGAACGAGGCCGCAACGATCTGCTGGACGTCCGGCACCGAGGCGCGGCCCAAAGGCGTGCCCCGCAGTCACAATCACTGGATGATCGCCGGTCTTGCCTGCGCCGATGCCGCGCAATTACAGCCCGGCGACACAGTGCTGAACCCTTTTCCGCTGGTCAACATGGCTGCCATCGGCGGCTGCTTCATGCCATGGCTGCTGACCGGCGGCACGCTGGTGCAACACCATCCCTTCGATTTGCCGGTATTCCTGAAACAACTGGTCGGCGAGAAGATCGCCTACACGGTTGCGCCGCCAGCCGTGCTGTCGCTGCTGCTGAAGGAAGAAAAGCTGATGGCTTCGCTCGATCTCTCGGCTGTGCGCAGCATCGGTTCGGGGTCAGCACCGCTTGCACCCTGGATGGTCAAGACCTGGCAGGAGCAATATGGTCTGCCGATCGTCAACATCTTCGGCTCCAACGAAGGCACCTGCCTGATTTCGGGCGCGGGCGATGTGCCTGACCCGGAAGAACGCGCCCAGTTCTTCCCGCGCTTCGGCGTCAAGGGGCTCGAATGGCCGGCAAAGATTGCCGGTGCCATCGAGACGAAGCTGGTCGACATCCAGACCGGCGAGGAAGTGAACGAACCCGGCAAGGCCGGCGAATTGCTGATCAAGGGTGCCACGGTCTTTGCGGGCTATTTCCGCGCCGGCGACGGCGGCGGCCCCACAGATGCGATCGACAAGGACGGCTTCTTCCACACCGGTGATGTCTTCGAGATTGCCGGCGCCGGCAACCGCTATTACCGCTTCGTCGAACGCGCCAAGGACATCATCATCCGCGGCGGCATGAACATCTCGCCCGGCGAGATCGACGGGCTGCTGGCGGGCCTGCCGAAGATCAAGGAAGCAGCCGTTGTCGGCTATGCCGACCCGGTGATGGGGGAAAAGATCTGTGCCGTTGCCGTCCCGGCCGAAGGCGAAAGCGTGACGCTGGAGGATATCCGGGCGCATCTCGCAAAGGCCGATATCGCCGCCTACAAGATTCCCGAGCGGCTCGAAATTGCCGAGGCCCTGCCCCGCAATCCGCTTGGCAAGGTCTTGCGGCGTCAACTCAGGGAGATGATCGGGGCCTAATCGGCGGCCTGGTTGAGCAGCTTCAGCCGCGCCATCTTGATCGAGCGCGTCTTCTCGGTCCATTCGCGGATGGCCTGTGCCGCGCGATCGCCTTCCGCTTTCATGATCTCGTCATGCCTGGTGTCGCGCACGGTGATCTCGCAGGCCAGGCCGCTCGGATCGAAGAAATAGATCGAATGACAGAAGTGATGGTCGATGGGCCCGAACACCGGCACCTTTGCCTCCTTGAGGCGTGCGATGAAGGCATTGAGCTCGTCCATCGAGCCGACCTCAAAGGCAAAGTGATAGTCCTCGATCCCGTCCTTCATCCGGAAGACATCGTCGCTGGCCGTTGACGGCTCATCGAAGAAGGCAATGAAGCGTCCGTCACCCATTTCGAAGAAGAGATGCATGTAGGGCCGGTCCTTGCCGGCCGGGTCCTTGTCGAAGGCGAGCGCCGCGGCAGGCTTGAGGCCCAGCAGATCGCAATAGAACTTGCGCGTCTCCTCGGCATCGCGGCAGCGATAGGCAATGTGATGAAAGCCGGTGATCATGGGTGCCGGCGTCGTTGCGTCGCCGATATGATCGACCTTGCCCAGAAACGCGTTGCTCATCCGATCCTCCCCGAAAGGCGATGACATTCGCTCAAGGCTACCCCTGCCCGCTTGTGGAAACCAGCCTGTCTAGAGCGGCTCGCGGGCAAAAATAGCTTCGAGGCTGGTCATGTTCATGCCGTGCTTGACGTAGTTATAGGGCGTTACATTGACCGACTTGATCAGGCTGCGCTGGATTTCGGTGCCGATGCCGCCATCGGCCGCCGGTACCATATCGAAATCGATGACGTTGATGCAGGCGGGGTCCTGCTCGAAGGCCCGCACGGCTTTCAGCCCCTCATTCAGCGAGCAGCCCGTGGCCGCCCAGCCAAGGATCAAGCGATTGGTGCCCTCATGCGCCGCCACCAGCATTGTGTGCCAGCCGGGCTCGGCCAGCAGCCGCTGGACCGCGCCGACGGTGCGGCGCTGCGCATCGGCAAAGACCTCGCCGCCCTCGAGCATCGTCGCGCCGGGCTCCGCCGCCGTCTCGAAGTAATAGGCCATCTTGGCGGCAAGTTCGGTGCGGCTGCTCACCTTGCCGAAACTGCCGCCGTGAATTTCGACGAGTTCGGGTTCTTCTTCGAGAAAGGGGCGCTCTGCCGTCTGCTCCGCCAGCACACGCTCGGCCGTCTGCCGCGTGCGCGGTACGCCCGAACAAACCGCGCGGTCGAAGCGCACATGGGCAAGCGCCTTGCCGGCGGCGGTTGCCTGTTCCTGACCGAGTGGCGTCAGCGGCACCACTTTCGTGTCTCCGCCGGCTGCCACGATCTCCGGCCCGAAATAGTCGACATGGCCATGCCGCATCAGATAGAGGCGCCGGCGGCCTGTCGTGCCCGGAAGTGTGCTCAAATCGCCTCCGCCTTCTTCAGCGCCTCGACATCGGCGGCCGAGAAGCCCCAGTCCTTGAGCGCGCTCTCGGTGTGTTCGCCGACCTGGGGCGCGGGGCCCTGGATTTTCGACTCGGTGCGCGAGAAACGCGGCGCGACATTGGGCTGCGCGACGCCGTCGATCTCGACGATGGTCTGGCGCGCCTTGTTGTGCGGATGGTCGATCGCTTCCTTGATCGAGAGCACCGGTGCAAAGCAGATGTCGGTGCCTTCCATGATCGCGCACCATTCGTCGCGCGTCTTCGTCTTGAAGACGTCCTCGATCTTCTTCTTCATCGCGGGCCATTGCGTGCGGTCCATCTGCGCATCCCAGAGGCTGTCGGTGAGACCGGCCTTCTCGCGCAGGATCGCATAGAATTGCGGCTCGATTGAACCGATCGAGATCCACTTGCCGTCCTTGGTTTCGTAGGTGTCGTAGAAATGCGCGCCGCCATCGAGCATGTTGGTGCCGTGCGGTTCCTGCCACATGCCGGATGCCGTGAAGCCGTAGAACATGGCCATCAGCGAGGAGGCGCCGTCGGTCATCGCCGCGTCGACCACCTGTCCCTTGCCGCTGCGCTGTGCTTCGACCAGCGCGGCCAGCATGCCCATGGCGAGGTAAAGCGCCCCGCCGCCGAAATCGCCGACGAGGTTGAGCGGCGGCACCGGCTTTTCGCCCGGCCGGCCGATCGCATGCAGCGCGCCGGTCAGCGAGATGTAGTTGATGTCGTGGCCGGCGGCATTGGCCAGCGGGCCGGTCTGGCCCCAGCCGGTCATGCGGCCGTAGACGAGCTTCGGGTTGCGCTTGAGGCAGACATCCGGCCCGAGGCCGAGACGTTCCATCACGCCGGGGCGAAAGCCTTCCTGCAGGATGTCGGCGCTCTCGATCAGCTTCAGGCAGGCCTCGACCGATTCCGGCTTCTTGAGGTCAAGCGCCACCGATTTGCGCCCGCGCGAGCCGATGTCGAACTTGGAGCCGCCGCGTCCGCCCTTGCGGTCGATGCGGACGATATCCGCGCCCATGTCGGACAGCAGCATGGCGCAGAACGGGCCCGGCCCGATACCTGCGAATTCGACGACCTTGATGCCGTTCAGCGGTCCGCTACCCATGACGTGCTCCCTTGAATTCAGCTGTTTGCCCTTTGTTGGGAGTGATTTGTACAGGCTGCAACGGAGCCCGTAAACGTTCACCGGATTGACGCAAGGGCGGGTTGGCACGCCTCGCTTGCCGGCTTTCGGTTCCACCTCTACAAACGCCCTGTCATGCCCCTGCCCGCCCCCTCGATCGCTCGCGGATACACCGGCGAGCCCTGCCCCGCCGCCTTCAACATCGCCCGCTATTGTCTGGCGCATGCGGCGAAGGCGACGCCCGACAAGATCGCGCTGATTGTCGTCAGCGACGCCGATGCGCCGCTCGAAGCGGCCGAGCGCTGGACCTATGGCGCGCTTGACGAGGCGGTTCGCCGCGTGGCGGCGGGTCTCCTCGCCGATGGCTTCACCCGCGGCGAGCGCCTGATGATCCGCATGCCCAACACATCGGACTATGCGCTGCTGTTTTTTGGTGCGCTGGCCGCGGGTCTGGTGCCGCTTCCATCTTCCTCGCAACTGACCGCCGAGGAGGCGGATTTCCTGCTGGCAGATTCAGCCGCCGCCGCAGTCGCACTGGCACCCGGCATGACGATGCAAACGGGCGCTGCGCGGGTGATCGACTCGGCCATGATCGCGCGGCTGAAGACGCATGTGCCGCTTGAAGCCTGTGCCGACACCGCCGCCAACGATCCGGCCTTCCTTGTCTACACTTCGGGCACCAGCGGCCGCCCGAAGGGTGTGCTGCATGCCCATCGCAGCGCCTGGGGCCGCCGTCCGATGTATCGGGGCTGGTACGGGATCGAACCCAGCGACACGATGCTTCATGCCGGGGCCTTCAACTGGACCTATACGCTGGGCGTCGGCCTGACCGATCCCTGGGCCAATGGCGCGACCACCGTTCTCTACAATGGCGAAAAGGATGTGCAGGTCTGGCCGAAGCTGATGGAGAAAACGGGCGCGACGCTATTTGCCGCCGTGCCGACGCTCTATCGCCAGATCCTGAAATATTGCGACCTCGCCGCGCATGACATTTCCTGCCTGCGCCATGGACTGACCGCCGGCGAAGCGCTCTCGCCGGCGCTGCTCGATCACTGGCGCGGCGCGACCGGCAGGGAGCTCTACGAGGCGCTCGGCATGTCGGAATGCTCGACCTATGTCTCGACCGCGCCCGGCATGGAAATCCGGCCCGGCAGCCCGGGCCGGCCGCAACCCGGACGTTGCGTGGCGGCATTGCCGGTCGAAGGCGGCACCGAGCCGCTGCCGCCGGACGAAACGGGATTGCTGGCGGTTCACCGCTCCGACCCGGGGCTGATGCTGGGCTATTGGCGCCGCCCCGAGGAAGAAGCCGAGGTCTATCGCGGCGAATGGTTCATCGGCGGCGATCTGGCGAGCTTCGACGCCGACGGCTACATGCATTATCACGGCCGGGCCGACGACCTGATGAACGCGATGGGATATCGCGTCTCGCCGCAGGAGGTCGAGGCCGCGCTGGCCGGTCATCCCGATGTGCAGGAGGTTGCCGTGACCGAACTGCATGTGCGCGAGGATCTGTCGGTGATTGCCGCATTCGTGGTGCCGAAGGAAGCCGCCGAACCCGATGCGGCCTCGGTCCTCGCCTGGGCAGGGAGACGCCTGGCCGCCTACAAGCGTCCGCGTGAAATCATTTTCGTCGATAGCCTGCCGCGCACGACCAACGGCAAGGTGATGCGGCGCGCGCTTCAGCGCAGCTAGTACGACGTGCCGGGCCGTTCCCGCGGCAGCGGCTGAGGTTCGCCCGCGAACGAGACCTCAATCTGACGAAGCCTGTCGAACAGGGATGCCGTTGCCGTCACAGGGTTTGCGTCGAGCGCCCAGACGCAAAGCATGAATCCGGCAACGATACCCATCAGGAAATTGGACATGGGGACCAAGCCTCCTCGCCCGTCGACGCAACAAGGTTAAAGACTCGCGCGGCGAGAAGAGAAAAACAAGCAGAATCAATGGGTTGTTTCAAAAAGATACAGTGAAATGGTTAATGCGCGACAAAGTCATGCGCGGCCCGAACGACGGCGGGCGGCTGCCGCCCCGCCAGACTGACGGCGACGATCGCGGCCATGCCGGCCACGAAGCCGGGCAGGATTTCGTAGAGATCGAAAATGCCGCCCGAGAGCTGCTTCCAGACGATGACGGTGACCGCGCCGGCAATCATGCCCGCCAGCGCGCCGTTGCGCGTCATGCGGCCCCAGAACAGCGACAGGATGACGACCGGCCCGAAGGCGGCCCCGAACCCCGCCCAGGCATAGGCGACCAATGACAGCACCGTGCTGTCGCGATCGAGCGCCAGCAGAATGGCGGCGGCGGAGATCAGGACCACGGAACCGCGCCCGACCTTCAGCAGTTCAGGCGCCTCGGCCCGCGGCCTGAACAGGCGCTTCCAGAAGTCCTCGGCAATGACGCTCGACGAGACCAGCAGCTGCGAAGAGACCGTGCTCATGACGGCGGCCAGCACGGCGGCCAGCAGCACGCCTGCAACCGCCGGGCTGAACAGGGCCTGTGACAGGGCAAGGAACACCGTTTCGGGATTGGAGAGCGGTGCGGCGGCGAAATAGCCGATCCCGGCAAGGCCGGTCGCCACGGCACCGTAAAGCGCCAGCACCATCCAGGTCATGCCGATCAACTGCGCGCCGGGGATCGACCGCTCGTCGCGGATCGCCATGAAGCGGGCCAGAATATGCGGTTGCCCGAAATAGCCGAGCCCCCAGGCCATCAGCGAGATCGCGCCGACCAGGCTGACGTCGTGAAAGGCATCGAGGACGCCGGCCGGTCCCGCATCCACCGCGCTGCCGGTTGCGAGGGCAAGACCGCCCATCGCCGACATCGCCACGGCCGGCACGATCAGCAGCGCGAAGAACATCATCACGCCCTGCACCGTGTCGGTCCAGCAGACGCCGAGAAAGCCGCCGATCGCCGTGTAGCCGAGAATGCTGACGGCGCCAATGGCCAGTGCCCAGTGGTAGTCAAGTCCGAACACCTGCTCGAACAGGATCGCACCAGAGACCAGCCCGGCCGAGGTATAGATCGTGAAGAAGATCAGGATGACAAAGGCGCTCGCCACGCGCAGCACGCGGCTTCGGTCGTCAAAACGGTTCTCGAAATAGTCGGGCAGCGTCAGCGCGTCGCCGGCCGCTTCGGTGTAGCGCCGGAGGCGCCGCGCGATGAAACGCCAGTTGAACAGCGCGCCGGCGACAAGGCCGATCGCGATCCAGATCTGGTTGAGGCCGTAGAGATAGACCGCACCCGGCAGACCGAGCATCAGCCAGCCGCTCATGTCCGAAGCGCCGGCCGAAAGGGCCGTCACCCAGCGACCGAGTTGCCGTCCGCCGAGAATGTAGTCCTTGAAATTGTCGGTGAAGCGATAGGCCGCGACGCCGAGCGCCAGCATCGCCACAAGATAGACCGCAATCGTCAGGGGAAGAACCGCACTCATCGGGCGCGATACCAGGTGACGGCCGACAGAAGTATGGCAAGCGCAGGCAACGCAAGCACCAGCCAGCTTTCAATCGAAACTCCGCCGAGCATGGCACCACCCTTCTGCAAGGCGCCGGTTACATCGGGGGCAGCCCGCCCGGCTGACTTAGCCAGTTGGTGTTGGGATGTGCAAGAGGCGGAATCGGGATGACGACATTGTCGGAGGCGGACTGGAGGCCACGGTCACGGTAGAGGCCCGGATAGTTTCCCTTGTGTCCGCGTGCCGGTGCGACATGGTACTCTGCTTGCAGATGATCATGGGCGGCGTTCACCTTGTGGCCGAAGTTGAACGCGGCCTCGGTCGGATTGAGTCCATAGGTCCAGACGCAGGCAAGGAAGCCCAGGACAAATCCGGTAACGAGTTTTCCCACGGCATTTCCCTTCGTTGCTCTCCAAGCAACATTCCGGAAAATACTGGGCTTATATACTTAACAAAACGTTTATTTCGGCCGCGTCCGACCGGCGCCTCATAGCGATTGGCCGTCATCGACCGTGAAAAGCGAGCCGGTGATGAACCGTCCATGGTCGGACGCAAGCAGAAGCAAGGTGCCGTCGAGGTCCTCCTCGAGCCCCAGCCGCCGCCGCGGCCATGTACGAATCTGCTTCTGACCGCCTTCGGACGCGAACCAGTCGGCATTGAGCTCGGTTTCGATGAACCCCGGACACATGGCATTGACGTTGATCTGATGCCGCGCCCATTCCTTGGCAAGCGATCTGGTCATCATGCCGATGGCCGCCTTGGTCATGCAATAGATCGTGAGCCCCGGCAGCACCGTATGCGCGCCGATGGAGGCGATGTTGATGATGCGTCCGGCCGCGCCGCGCGCCATCATCGAACACCCCGCCGCCTGCGCCATGAAGAAGGCGCCGCGCACATTGGTATCGAACATCGTATCGAACCCCTCAGGCGTTACGTCAGCCGGGAGCGCCTGCACATTCATGCCGGCATTGTTGACGAGGATGTCGATGGGGCCGAGTACCCGCTCCGCTTCAGCCATGCAGGCGGTAATGCTGGCCGGGTCAGTGACGTCGAGCGCCACGGCGGCCGCCTGTCCGCCCATGCTCTCGATTTCGGATTTGAGCGAGGCGAGCCGCTCCGTGCGGCGGCCGGTAATGGCGACCCGGGCACCGGCCCTGGCCAGCACCAGGGCAAAACGCCGGCCGAGACCACTGGTCGCGCCTGTCACCAGTGCCATTTTGCCGGTGAGATCATAGTCTGGAAGCCTGACGTCGTTTGCATCGCCCATGTCGCTCATCTCTCCAGCCGGTTGATTTCGCAGGACTCTTCGCAAGCGTCACGCGTTCCGTCAAGCTGGTGCCATCACCACCTTGCGGCCCCTGCGTTCCTCGTCACATAATCGCTCATCGAAAATGCACGAAGGGGCCTGCTATGCAGCTCGATGTCGTCTCGGATACGGTCTGCCCGTGGTGTTATATCGGCAAGAAGCGGCTCGATCAGGCGCTGGCGATGCATGGCGGCGCAGATATCACGCTGGCATGGCGTCCATTTCAGCTCGATGCCTCGATCCCCGAGGGAGGCGTCGACCGCAAGCGCTACATGGAGAAGAAATTCGGATCCGAGCGCGCCAAGGAGGTCGGCAATACGATCCGCGAATTCGGCGCGGCCGTCGGCATCGAATTCCGTTTCGACCGGATCGAACGCTCCCCCAATACGCTCGACAGCCATCGCCTGATCCGTTGGGCGGGCACTGCCGGCTGTCAGAACGAGGTGGTCGATATTCTGTTCCGCCGCTATTTCGAAGACGGCGAGGATATCGGTGCCCGTGACGTCCTTGTCGATTCGGCCAATGAAGCAGGCATGGATGCCGATATCGTCCGCGATCTCCTGATCAAGGATGCCGACAAGGAACTGATCCGTCGCGAGGACATGACCGCGCGCGAACTCGGTATTCAGGGGGTGCCGAGTTTCGTCATCAATTCGAAATGGATCATGGTTGGCGCGCAGGAGCCGGAGACGCTTGTTCGCATGTTCGACAAGCTGCTGGCCAAGGAGGCTGAAGAAGCAGCCAGCGCCGCGCAATAGAAAGAATCGGGGGATTTCATGTCTTCATTGTCGCAGCGACAGGAACGGCAAGCGCATGGGCTGCTTCTTCTCGGGCTCGTTCTCTTCCTGATCGGCTTGCTTACAGGATTGATTTCCGGGGGCATGGCAAATCCGCGCATGGGTCTCTCGGCGCATCTCGAAGGTTTGATGAACGGTATGTTCCTGGCACTTCTCGGTCTGCTGTGGCCGCGCCTTGTGCTTGGTCCAGTGGCGCTTTCGAGTGCGTTCTGGCTTGTGATCTATGCCGCTTTTGCCAATTGGCTGGGCGTGTTGCTGGCCGGCATCTGGGGCGCCGGCGCCGGCATGATGCCGATCGCCGCACAGGGGATGGCCGGGTCCGGAACGCAGGAAGCGATCATCGCCTTCTTGTTGATCAGTCTGTCTGTGGCGATGGTCGTTGGCGTGATCATGGCGATATGGGGATTGTGGCGCGGACGTCATCAGTAGACAGTCACGCCGCCTTTGCCGCGCTGGCGAGGTCTGCGAGTTTCCGCATCAATGCGTAGGTACCGGAAAGTCGCTCTTCGGGCGTATCCCAGTCGCGCTTGAAAACCAGCTTATGGTCAGGCCTCAGTTTCGCCTTTCCACGCTCGTCATTGATGATTTCGACCAGGGCGGCCGGATTGCCGAAGGTGTTGTCGCGAAATGCCAGGACAATCCCTTTTGGCCCGGCTTCGATCTTTTCGACATTGGCGGTTCGGCACATCCCCTTGATCTCGACGATCTTGAGCAGAAACTCGACCTCTTCCGGCAGCCTGCCGAAGCGATCGATCAACTCTGCACCAAAGCCGTCTATCTCCGCACGCGATTCGACATCAGAGAGACGTCTGTAAAGTGCCATGCGGGCATCGAGATCGGGCACATAGTTTTCAGGTATCAGAACCGGTGTGCCGATATTAATCTGAGGCGACCAGCGGCCCTCTTCATCTTCTTCCGATCCGCCGCCGCGCATCGCGGCAACGGCTTCCTCGAGCATCGACTGATAGAGTTCGTATCCGACCTCGCGAATATGGCCGGATTGTTCGTCGCCAAGCAGGTTGCCGGCGCCACGAATGTCGAGATCATGGCTGGCCAGCGAAAAGCCGGCACCGAGCGAGTCGAGCGACTGAAGGACTTTGAGCCGGCGCTCGGCGCCCGGCGTCAATGTTCTGTTGGCCGGCACCGTCAGATAGGCATAGGCACGTGACTTGGAGCGTCCGACACGGCCGCGAAGCTGATAGAGCTGCGCCAGACCGAACATATCGGCCCGATGGACGATCAACGTATTGGCAGTCGGAATATCGAGGCCGGATTCGACGATGGTCGTCGAGACCAGAACGTCGTATTTGCCGTCGTAGAATGCCGTCATCTTGTCTTCGATCTCGCCCGGGGCCATCTGTCCATGCGCGATGGTGAATTTCACCTCCGGCGCATGTTGCTGCAAAAATTCACCGGCTTCGGAAAGGTCCGCAATGCGTGGCACGACATAGAAGCTCTGACCGCCGCGAAAATGCTCGCGCATCAGGGCTTCACGGATGACGACCGGATCGAACGGAGACACATAAGTGCGGACGACCAGGCGATCGACCGGGGGCGTCGCGATGATGGACAGCTCGCGCACGCCCGATAGCGCCATCTGCAGCGTTCTCGGAATCGGTGTCGCGGTCAACGTCAGGACATGGACCTCGGCGCGCAGAGCCTTCAACTGTTCCTTGTGCGCAACGCCGAAGTGCTGCTCTTCATCGACGATGACCAATCCGAGATTGCGGAACTTGACTTGCTTTCCCAGCACGGCATGGGTGCCGATGACGATATCGATCGTGCCGTCGGATAAGCCCGATTTTGCTTCGGCCATATCCTTGGTATTGACCAGCCGGGACATCTGCCGAAGCTTCACGGGCAGGCCTTGAAAGCGCTCGTTGAAGGTCTTGAAATGCTGGCGTGCCAGCAGCGTTGTCGGCACGACAACGGCAACTTGATAGCCATTGAGGGCTGCCACAAAGGCAGCGCGCAATGCGACCTCCGTCTTGCCGAATCCGACATCGCCGCAAACCAGGCGGTCCATTGGACGGCCCCGAGCGAGGTCTTCCAGCACGGCTGCGATGGCCTGTTCCTGGTCGTCAGTTTCCGTGAAAGGAAAGCGGGCGCAAAACTCGTCATAGGCACCCGGTTGCGGTTCCATGATAGGCGCCTTCTTCAACTCGCGTGCGGCGGCGATCTTGATGAGCTCGCCGGCCATTTCGCGGATGCGCTCCTTGAGACGTGCCTTGCGCGCCTGCCAGCCAGAGCCGCCCAGACGATCGAGCTGCGCTTCTGTATCGTCCGACCCGTAGCGCGACAGCAGTTCGATATTCTCGACCGGCAGATAGAGCTTGTCGTTGCCCTGATAGACAAGCAGCAGACAGTCATGCGGCGCACCCATGACATCAATGGTCTGCAGGCGCTCGAAGCGCCCGATTCCATGATCGACATGCACGACGAGATCGCCGGGAGAGAGACTCGATGCTTCGGTCAGGAAGTTATCTGCACGCTTCTTCCGCCGTTGACGCACCAGTCGGTCGCCCAGCACGTCCTGTTCGCCAATGACGGCGAGATCATCGGTCTCGAATCCAGCCTCGACACCAAGAACAATCAGTGAAACTGTATTTCGGCTAACAGTGTTAACTTCCTCCCATGTATCGACAATGAGAACATTCCCGATACCGTGATCGCTTAGGACATGAGAGAGCCGGTCCCGTGCACCCTCTGTCCAGCTCGCGATGGCGATACGTTTCCCCGCCTTCCGCAACCCGGCAATGTGACCGCCAAGAACCTCGAATATGTTGACGCCATCCTGCGCGCGTTCTGGCGCAAAACTCCGGCCCTGCTTCCCACCGAGATTGATACCGGTACCTTCCGGGATCCGGAACGGCGTAAACAACCGGATGGGCCGTGTCTCGAGAACTGCATCCCATTCTGCGGCATCGAGATACAGCGCCTCGGGTCTCAGTGGCTTGTAGCTGGGCGCGTCGACGGAGGATCTGGTTTCACGGGCAGCGACGCGGGCCTCATAGTAGTCGCGGATCAACTCGAGCCGCGACGTCCGCGCCTCGTCGACCTGGGCGTCGAGGGTCACCGTCGCCTCTGGCATGTAGTCGAAGATCGTTTCGAGTTTCTCGTGGAACAACGGCAGCCAATGTTCCATTCCGGCGTGTTTTCGACCTTCGCTGACGGCCGCATAAAGAGGATCGCCGTCATTGACGGCACCAAGTGCAGCCACGTAGCCGGCGCGGAATCGACGGATGGTGCCGGCATCGAGATGGATTTCGCTGGCAGGCACGAGTTCGAGCCCCGCAAGCTGTCCGACCGTTCGCTGGCTCTCGGCGTCGAAACTCCGAACCGCGTCCAGCGTGTCGCCGAACATGTCGAGGCGTACCGGCATGTCGAAGCCCGGCGGGAATATATCGACGATCCCACCCCTGATCGCGAATTCACCGCGTTCGCGCACCGTACCTGTCCGATTGTAGCCATTGGCGGCCAGATAGGCCGTCAGTGCATTGAGATCGACCTGATTTCCGACATGGGCTGACCAAGCTGCGGTGTCGACCATGTCGCGCGCAGGCACGCGCTGCAGTGCCGCGTTGACGGTGAGAAGCAGCACAAGTGGCCGATCGCTACCCTTCCTTGTCCGTGCAGCCAGCCGCGACAACGTCGCCATGCGTCTGGCGGTGACATCGCCGTTCGGAGAAACCCGGTCATAGGGCAGGCAGTCCCAAGCGGGGAAAAGCTCGACTTCGACATCGGGCGCAAAGAAAGCGAGTGCCTCTGCGAGAGAGGCCATACGTGCGTCATCACGGGCGACATGGCCGACTATGCCGTTGTTTGCCGTTCGGCAGGCCCGTGCCATATCGGCCAGCACCAATGCGTCGAAGCCCTCCGGCGTTTCTCCTAGCGTCAGCCGGCCCGGTGTCGCCACCAATTCATGCAGTCTGTTCAAGGAATTAGCTCTCGCTTCGGTCGGCCCAAAGCGTTCCCTTCAGGTGATTGAATGTACGAATGCGGGCGAGAAGCGGCGTGTCATGTTCCGATGGCACCGCCTCACGCCCGGTGATCCAGTTGTAAAGCGAAGTATCCTCTGCCTCGAGCAGGCTCTCATACTGGTCGAGCTCGTGAAAACTCAACGATTCCAGCGTGCTGTCGGCAAAGTGCCCAAGGATAAGGTCCATTTCCCGGATGCCGCGGTGCCACGATCTGAACCCGATCCGTCGCAGTCTTGCGCGATATTCCTGATCGTCTGTCTCAGCCATAACCTTGTCCCTTTTGAGCCCGGGATATAGACCGCTCCGGCCTCTATGTCATTAGAATGGAGCCATGATTCCTGCTTGTGTCCATGGGGACGGCGATGCGGCCTGAGATCCTTTTTCCGCTCTTCGCGCCCGCGCGCAGCTTGCCTGGAATCGGTCCCCGGCTCGAAAAACTTGTGGAAAAACTGGCAGGTAGCAAGGTCGTGGACCTGCTCTGGCATCTGCCTTCCGGCCTCATCGATCGTCGCAGCCGCCCGAAAATCAGCGAGGTCAGAGACGGCGAGATCGCAACCATTGACGTGACCGTTGGCTTGCATGTCCCGCCACGCAACGCACGGCTGCCCTACCGGGTACATGTCTTTGACGAAACCGCCGAAATGCAGATCGTTTTCTTTAACGCGCGTGCGGATCATCTGCTCAAGACGCTGCCGGAGGGCGCGAGGCGCATTCTTTCTGGCCATGTTGAGTTCTATCAGGGTCAACCGCAAATGACCCACCCGGATCACATTGTCAGACCGGAGGACATGGAGAAATTGCCATTGCTCGAGGCGGTCTATCCACTGACCGCAGGTTTGCCGCAGAAGGCGATCCAGAAGGCCGCACGGGCGGCACAGAGCCTGCTGCCTGATCTGCCTGAATGGCAGGACGCGCAATGGATGAGAATGCAGGGCTGGCATTCATGGCGGGAGTCCGTGCAGGCGGCCCACAACCCGCGTTCGCTGGCCGACCTCGAATGCAACGCGCCTGCGCGTGCTCGACTTGCCTATGACGAACTGCTGGCGAACCAGCTGGCACTTGGAGTCGTAAGGCTGCGGATGCGCAAGCTGCCGGGCAGACCGGTCATCGGCGACGGCCGCTTGCGGAAAAAGGTCATTGCCGCCCTTCCCTTCCAACTCACCGCCGCCCAGAACCGCTCATTGGACGAAATACTCGACGACATGACGAGTGGTCACCGCATGCTTCGGTTGCTCCAGGGCGATGTCGGAAGCGGCAAGACGGTCGTTGCGCTTCTGGCCATGTTGAACGCGGTTGAAGCCGGCTTTCAGGCGGCCATGATGGCGCCGACGGAGATTCTTGCCCGCCAGCACCACGCAACCCTGGCACCCTTGTGCAAGGTGGCCGGAATCCGACTGGAATTGCTGACCGGCCGGGAAAAGGGCGCGCGGCGAGTCGATATACTCGCCGCAGTCGCCAATGGAGAGATCGACATACTGGTCGGCACGCACGCGCTTTTTCAGGAGGATGTGGGCTTTCATGCGCTGGCCTTCGCGGTTGTCGACGAACAGCATCGTTTCGGCGTTCATCAGCGGCTGATGCTGACGGCAAAGGGCGGGGTCGGGACCGATGTTCTGGTGATGACCGCGACCCCAATTCCGCGCACGCTGACACTCACCGCCTATGGCGACATGGATGTCTCGCGGCTTGACGAGAAGCCGCCGGGCAGGATGCCGGTCGATACCCGCGCGCTGCCGCTCGAGCGTCTTGACGGCGTCGTCGGCAGTCTCCGGCGTGCGCTCGATAGAGGCGCCCAAATCTATTGGGTCTGCCCCTTGGTCGAGGAATCCGACGAAATCGATGCCGCAGCGGCTGTCGATCGCCACCTGCATCTTCAGGCCGTATTCGGCGACATTGTCGGTCTGGTGCATGGGCGGATGAAGGCATCGGAAAAAGACAGCGTCATGTCGCGTTTTGAGGCTGGCGACATACGTATTCTGGTTGCAACCACGGTTATCGAGGTTGGCGTCAATGTTCCCTCCGCAACGGTCATGGTCATCGAACATGCCGAGCGTTTCGGTCTGGCCCAGCTGCATCAGTTGCGTGGGCGCGTCGGCCGAGGCGACGGCAAGTCCTCCTGTCTGCTTTTGTATCAGGCACCGCTTGGCGAGACAGCCGAGGCACGCATCCGGATCATGCGGGAGACGGAAGACGGTTTTCGTATTGCCGAGGAGGATCTGCGTTTGCGCGGCGCGGGGGAACTTCTCGGCACAAGGCAAAGCGGCCTTCCCTCTTTTCGTATTGCCCGGATCGACGAGCAACGGGATCTTCTGACCGCAGCATATGACGACGCACGTCTCGTATTGAGCGGCGACCCGGAACTGGAAGGAAAGCGTGGTTCCGCATTGCGCACATTGCTCTATCTCTTCGAGCGCGACGAGGCGATACGCTATCTGAGATCCGGATGACGGCGGCTAGAGCCCTGCCGGATTGCTTACTGTAACCGGCTCACCGTCGCCCATGCGGTGCTTGGGTTCGACCAGGCCGGCCGAAATGATCAGCTTGGCTCCTTCTTCGATCGTCATGTCGAGAACCTGCACGTCTTCCCTGGGAACAAAGAGAAGGAACCCCGATGTGGGGTTCGGCGTTGTGGGAAGAAACACGCTGACCAGTTCACAACCGGCGCGATGAACGATCTCGCCATTCGTCTGGGTAGTAATGAAAACGATGCAGTAGATGCCCTTTCGGGGGTATTCGATCAAACCCACTTCCCGGAACGAAGCGCTCGACTGCGAGATGACAGTCTCGAAGATCTGCTTCAGGGCACCGTAGATGCTGCGAACAACCGGCATCCGGGCGACGATCCGTTCGCCGAAATTGAGCACGGTGCGTCCGAAAATATTGGCTGTCAGCGCGCCAAGCAGTGTCAGCAGCACGAACGCGATGAGAAGACCGAGGCCGGGAATATCGAACGGCAGATACTTGTCCGGTTGATACTGCTGCGGCAGGAGCGGCGTGAACCAGGTATCGATGAGATCGATGAACCAGCGCGTGATCCAGATGGTCAGGCCGATCGGTGCTGCCACGACCATGCCCGTCAGAAAGTAATTCCGGATGCGGGCCATGAAGCTCGACCGTTTGGCCGGCAGAATCAGGGTCGGTTCGCCCCCGCCTTTTGGTGTGTCACTGTCCTGTCGGTCGTTCATGAATCCGCCATATCTTCGCTGTCTCGTGGCTACCTGGGACTCCAGGTTGACGCCGCGGCGCATTGGCCTCCCGCAAACAGTATTGTTTCATATCACTGCGCCTCTTCCCTGTCAGGCTCACCCGTTCCATCATGCTGAAAAATAGACATCAGAAGGGGCGGATCGATCCCCCCGAACGACCTCATGGGAGAAGACGGCATGGCCAAGACCCCACCGGGAACGATGCTTCGCCTCGCACCGGAGGACGAATACACGCACAAGCCCGATGCAGCCCTGAATTATAACGAAAGCATGTATTTCAACATGTTTGATCCGGTCCGAAAGACCGGCGGCTGGTTCCGGCTCGGCAACCGCCCCAATGAGGGCTATGCAGAGATGTCCAATTGCCTCTATCTGCCCGATGGCCGGGTTGCCTTCATGTATGCCCGTCCCGAAATAGCCGGCAACGCAGCCATGGACGCCGGCGGGATGAAGTTTGAGGTGCTGGAGCCGTTCAAGCGCCTGCGCGTCACGTATTCGGGGAAGGTCGTCGTTCTGGGCAATCCTCACGAAATGGCCGATCCGGCCGGGGCCTTCAGGAGCAACCCGGTGGTGCCGTGTGAGGTTGTACTCGACTACGAGGGGGTGTCGCCGATGTTTGGCGGAGAAACCGTCAAGGCCGATGGCTCACCGCTTGACCTTGATCCGGAGAAATCCTTTGCCAAGGCACATTACGAACAGCACATGGCGGCCAGCGGACACTTTGTGGTCGGCGATGAACGCTTTGAGGTTTCGGGGTTCGGCTTGCGGGACAAGAGTTGGGGCCCTCGCTACTGGCAGGCGATCCATTGGTATCGCTGGTTGCCGATGAACTTCGGTCGCGATTTTGGCATGATGATCTCGATCGTGACCAATGACGAGGGCAAGCAGCGTCAGGGCGGGATGGTGCTGAAGGACGGTCTCTACGACTTAATTGAATCCTGCACGATTGAAAGCGACTGGGATGACAACTGGTATCAAACGGCGCTGCGCGCACATGTTGTGACGGAATCGGGCGCCGAATACGATATCGACGGCAAGGTTCTGTCGTTGATCCCCTTGCGCAACCGGCGCAAGGCGCCCGACGGTTCTGAACTGAACACCCGTATCACAGAGGGCATGACCGAATATCATTGCAATGGCGTGACGGGGTACGGCCTGTCGGAATATCTCGACCAGATCGTCGACGGGCGTCCGGTCGGCGCGGGACATTGACATGAGCGCAGGTGAAAACCCACTTGCCGGTCCACTGACCGAGGTCGTGCGCCGCCATATTCCTGGCGCGACCGCAATTGCCAATCTCAGGCGCCTGTCGGGCGGCGCGAGCCAGGAAACATGGTCCTTCGACGCGACCGCCGGCGATGTCGTCGCTCAGCTTATTCTCCGTCGCGCCCCGGGAGGGGCCCGAGATGCTCGTGCAACCGTCGTACCGCTTGAAACCGAAGCCCGGTTGATCGATCTGGCCGGTCGCGCGAATGTTCCCGTTCCGACGGTACGGCACGTGCTGTCGCCGGAGAACGGTCTTGGCCACGGCTTCATCATGGATCGTATTGCCGGTGAGACGATCGCACGAAAGATTCTGCGTGACGATGAGTTCGCCGAAGCGCGGCCGAAATTGGCGCGTCAATGCGGTGAGATTCTCGCAAGGCTGCATCGCATCGACATGGCGGCCCTGCCGCCCTTGCGAACTTCGCCGGCCCGCAGCGAAATCCGGCAGTATCTCGACACCTACAAGGCGCATGGTCATCCCCACCCTGTTTTCGAACTGGCTTTCCGCTGGCTGCAGGACAATGCACCCTCGGAAACCACCGCACATACGCTGGTGCATGGCGATTTTCGCAATGGGAACCTGATGATCGGCGCCGATGGTGTGCGGGCCGTGCTCGATTGGGAACTGGCACATATCGGCGATCCGATGGAGGATCTCGGATGGATATGCGTCAATTCCTGGCGTTTTGGTAACATCGACAATCCCGTCGGCGGGTTCGGCTCGCGCGAGGAAATGTTTGAGGGTTATGAAGCTGCGGGCGGTGCAAAGGTAGATCCGGCACGCGTCAAGTACTGGGAGGTCCTGGGAACGCTCAAATGGGGGGTGATGTGCACCATCATGGTCACGGCCTTCAAGAGCGGAACCGATCGCTCCGTCGAACGCGCGACGATTGGGCGTCGATCTTCCGAAACCGAGATCGATCTGCTGCGCCTTCTGGCGCCGCGTAACTGAGGAGCCGTACATGCAGGATCAGCCAACAGCGGCCGAACTTGTCGAGGCAGTTGCAGACTTCATCCGTAATCATGCCATGCCGCAGCTTCAGGGGCATGCGGCGTTTCATGCGCGTGTTGCGGCCAATGCGCTGGACATCGTCCGGCGTGAACTCGAAATTGCGCCGGCGGCCAATGCCGACGAACAGAAACGTCTGGCGTCTCTTCTCGGTCGTGACGGCTCCCTGGAGGAGTTGAATCGGGACCTGTGCAACCGTATCGAAAACGGTACATTCAGTCTCGAAACGCCTGGCCTTGCCGATCATCTCTGGGCTACGACCTTGACAAAGCTGGCGATCGACCAGCCGAGTTATTCCGGATACCGGCGCGCCGCTGAGGAAAAAGGTAGACAGGAAACGGGGTGATCGTGATGTTGAAGAAGACCCTTTGGGGCGTGGTGGGAATTTCTGTCTTCGCCGCGACGATGGCGATATTTCTGTATCTCAACAAGCCCGCGCAATATTACGTGCTGCTGAAGCCCTGGAGTGGATTTGACGAGGCATACGCGCCCGACGAGCCCGACTACGCATCGGCTGATGCATGGGCCGCACTCCCGGAGCGCGCGGACAAGGCCGATGTCGTCCCCGCCGGAACCGGCCTGATCGACAATCAGGCCAATGCCGATGTCGACGTTTTTTTCATTCATCCGACGACCTATTACGGCAAGGCAGGCTGGAATGCACGCTACGACGAACCCGGATTCTCTCTGGACCGTCTAGAAAGCGGCGTCCTGCGTTATCAGGCCAGCGTGTTCAATGGCTGCTGTCGTATCTTCGCGCCCCGCTATCGACAGGCAACAGTCTATGCTTTCATCGGCAAGGGCGACGATGAACATGCAGCCCTCGACCTCGCCTATCGAGACATTCTCCGTGCCTTCGAGAATTTCATCGGCGAGCGCAACGACGGCCGCCCCTTCATTGTTGCCGGCCATAGTCAGGGTGGGCTCCATGGTTCCCGTCTGCTGCAGGAAAGAATTGCCGGGACACCCTTGGCCGACCGGATGGTCGCTGCCTATCTGATCGGTTCGGTGCTGCCGGAAGATCTGGGCGTTGGCGGAATCAAGCCCTGCAACGGCCCTGAAGCAACGGGATGCACGGTCAACTGGAATTCAATGAACGCATCGGCGCCTCGTCGCGGCTGGGTCGACGAGGGCACGACATGGATCAATGGCGCATATCGGATGATTGGTGGCGCGTCGCTTGCTTGCGTCAATCCGCTGAACTGGCTGGTGGGCAGCGCGGCCAATGCGTCGGAAAACCTCGGTAGTCTGCCATTTGTCGACTCGGATGAGGCCTTCCCGGCGCCGCGTCCGGCGCTGACGGGCGCCGCCTGCGACGACGGCGTTCTGCTGGTTACGATTGACGAGAATGAGCCGGGCTTCACGATGGGAGTACGTAGCGGCGACTACCACATCTACGACTACAATCTCTTCTACATGAACATGCGCGCCAATCTCGATGCACGAGTTGCCGCGTTCTTCAAGGCGGAGACGCGGCCATGAACCTGACCGCGCTGGAAGTCGACAAGGGCGTTGCGACCGTTACCTTCATCAATCCGCCACGCGGTTACATGAACGCCGTGCAGATGCAGGAAATTGACCGCATCGCAGACGAACTCAGCGCCGACGATGCGGTCCGCGTCGTCATCTTCACGGGTGGCATCGAGAACGTCTTCATCCGCCACTACGATGTGGCCGAGATTCTGGGTTTTGCCGATGCACTGCAGAGGAATCCGGCAAGCAGGGACGAGATCTTCGAGCGAAGCCGGACCGAAACAGCGCTCTCGCGAACCTTCGACAAGATCGACCGTATGTCCAAGCCGACGATTGCCGCGATCAATGGTTTCTGCCAGGGCGGCGGCTTCGAGTTTGCGCTTTGCTGCGACTTGCGCATTGCCGAGGCTGGCGACTACCGGATCGGATTGCCGGAAACGAATCTCGGCATATTCCCAGGTGCCGGGGGAACGGAACGCCTGCCCCGGCTGATTGGAGAAGCGCGTGCGCTCGAACTGATCCTGCGCGGCCGAACGGTCGGGCCTGCAGAGGCAGTCGCGCTGGGCCTCGTTCATGAATGTGTCGGCGGACGCGCGATCGAACGGGCTCATGAACTGGCACGCGAACTGGCCGGAAAGAGTCCGCGAGGGCTTGCCGATGCCAAGGCCCTTGTGAAATCCGCCGCAGACCTGCCGCTGTCGGAGGGACTGGCCAATGGGCGGGGCCGCTTTGCGGCGCTTGTTGCCACCGATCCTGACGCCGCCCGTCAGATGAAAATGTTCGTCGCTGGCGACGAGGACATCAACCGCAACCGGTAATGGGCATGCGCCCAGCCTGTGCCGAATGCATTGAAATGCATGAAGGCCGGGAACAGCTTCCCGGCCTTCAATATTGCAGGCAGTGTCGGGCCGTCAGGCGCCGTGGGCACCGATGATGGTCACCGAGCAGACATTCTGCGACGGCGCGCCGCCGAGATTGTGCGTCAGGCCGATCTTGGGATTGGCCAGCTGCCGCTCGCCTGCGCGGCCCTGCAACTGCAGGTACATCTCATAGGCCATGCGCAGGCCGGAGGCGCCGATCGGATGGCCGAAGCACTTGAGTCCACCATCGATCTGACAGGGTACCTTGCCGTCGGCATCGTAGAAGCCGTCCATGACATCCTTCACGGCACCGCCTTCGGGCGAAATGAAGAGATCTTCCATCGTCACGAGTTCGGTAATGGAGAAGCAGTCATGCACCTCCATCATGCTGACTTCCTCGCGTGGATTGTCGATCCCGGCCTCCTTGTAGGCTTTCTTGGCAGCAATCCGCGCGGTATGGAAATAGCTGCCGTCCCAGCTGTTGTGCTGCGACTCGAGACCGTTCGAAACCGACAGCTGCATCGCCTTGACCGTCACGATATCCTTCTTGCCCATCGCCCTGGCGATTTCTGGTGTCGTGACGATGGCCGCCGCCGCACCATCAGACACGCCGCAGCAATCGAACAGGCCGAGCGGTTCGGCAATCATCGGCGCACCCATCACCTGTTCTTCGGTGACCACGTTGCGCAGATGAGCCTTCGAATTCTTTGCGCCGTTCGCATGGCTCTTGACCGAGACATGTGCGATCGCCCGCTTGAGATCGTCCTTGTTGACGCCATGTTTGGCGCGGTAGGCAGAGGCGAGCTGCGCGAAGTTACCGGGGGCCGAGCCCGAGGGCGACCACTGCGGATTGAGCGTGCCCATGTTGCCGACCGGCAAGCCGCCATAGCCGGTGTCCTTCAGTTTCTCGACGCCGAGCGCCAGCGCGATGTCGGCGGCACCCGAGGCGACCGCATAGACGGCGCCGCGAAGCGCCTCTGAGCCCGACGCACAGAAATTCTCGACCCGCGTCACAGCAATGTTGGGGAGGCGCAGCGCAACAGAAAGTGGCGTGCCGCCCTTGCCTGTGCCGATTTCGTCGATATGGGTCGAGAACCACGCCGCATCGAGCTGTGTCGGCTCGATCCCGGCATCCTGCATTGCTTCGAGATAGGCCTCGACCATCAATTCCTCGGGGCCGGCATCCCATCTTTCGCCGAACTTCGAGCACCCCATGCCGAGGATCGCGACCTTGTCCTTGATACCTGCCGCCATGTCCGTGTCTCCCTATTCGGCCGCCTGGCCCGTTTGTGTTTTTGAGGCGTTCGCTGCGATCGGCACTGCCTTCCAGAAATACCGACGGAAACCGCGCTTGTCGTCGAATTCCTTGATCCGGAAGACCAGCTTCACCTCCATGCCGGAATCGACTGTGCCGGTTTCGACATCGGTGAAGTCCATCATGATCCGGCCGCCTTCGTCAAAAACCACCATCCCGTAGTGATTGGGCGGGTTCATGCTGAAGGAGAGGAAATCGGCGGACCAGGACAGAATTTTCGCCTTCTTTTCGGCAAACTTGTACGGCTCCTGCGTGTCGACCGTGTGATTGTTGGGATTGACCGAAATGCGGGAGCGGGGGAACTGGATCACGCCCGTCTCTGTACAACGGCCGCCGACGAGCCCCATCAGCATATCCTCATTGCGGTAGAGCGTGGTGAGCGCGGTCTTCTTGTCCTGCTCGGCACGCATACCCTTTTCCCACTCGATGAGACCGTTGAAGGTAAGGAACTTGAGATAATTTGTCTCTTCGACACGGTTCGCCAGCGCCCCGACAATGCCGCGTTTCCCGGACTGGCTCGCTATCTTGTCTGTCACTTCGAAGACCAGCGCATCGCAGCCACCGCCGAAATGCAGCATCATCACCTTGTCGCCAGGCTTTGCTTCCTTCTGAAGGGTATGCACGAGCATGACCAGCGAATGGGCGGCACCAGTCTCGCCGCAATTCGCCGCAAGCGTGTCCCGGGCCGCTTCCGGCGCAATGCCCGAGCGCTTTGCGAGCTGCTGAACGAACTTGTCACCGAAACTGCAGGGAAGAACAAAATGCTTGATGTCTCCTGCGCTTACACCAGAGTTTTCAAGTGCTGCTTTCACCGCCCGGGGAACGATTTTGGCAAAGCCTTCGTCCCGGATCCAGCGCTCTTCCCAGTTGTAATCGAACTCTTCGGTGTCGCCTCTGAAGTGATCGACAAAATCGATCGTCAGGCTGGCACCGCCGAGATACGTCGCAATGACATTGTCCGCACCGACGGTTACTGCTGCCGCACCATCGCCGAAATCGAGTTCCTGTGACGTGACCGCCTTTGTCTTTCGATGATCGGCGGCCAGAACCAGGGCGTTCTTTGCCTCGCCGGCCTTGATCGCCGCCAGGGCCTGCGTCAATGCGGATGTCCCGGCACGCTGGGTCGATGCAACGTCGATCGCGCGGACCTTCTCGTCGAGTGTCAGGGCCGCAGCAATGATCCCGCTGTTGAGCCGATCCTTGAACGGCATGGTCGTCGAGCCGAAGTAGAGCGCGTCGACATGGCCCCGGTCGTCATCCGGACCCAGCAGGTCGCGGGCGGCCTCGACGGCCATTGTGACCGAATCCTCGTCCCAGTTGGCCATGGATCGCTCGCCCTTCCCCTTGCCGAGGAAATTGGGCGCAATCCAGGCATTGGCCTGGGCTACGGCTTTTCGTTGAAGCCGCAGGCGCGGGATATACCCGCCATAGGCTGTAAGTCCCACCGCTTGCTGGGCCATCCGTCTCCCTTTCCGAATGCTCGGTTGTCTGTTGTTGCCGGGAGTTTATCGATGAAAGCGGGCCCTCGACAACCGTTCCAAAGGGCGGCGACCAAGGGCCAAGCTGCCGCTACGTCACTCACACGCCCGGGCCTGCATATCAGCCGTCGACGATCACGCAGGCGAACTTCCGGGCTTGCAGCGCCTTGCATGCCGACCGGGCATCGGCAATGCCGTCGAAGGCACCCGCCCTGAGCCGGTAGAAGATACCGCGCTCGCCGAGGTCGGCCCGCTGCACAAGATGATCGTACTGCCCCACGATACCGCCAACCGACCCGGCAATCCTCTTCCACTCCTCGCGGGCGGTCTGCTCGTCGCGGAAGGCCCCAAGCTGAATCCGGTACCGCGGAGAAGCCGCGTCCGAATCCGAAGCCGGCGGAACCATGGACGCCGCTTCATGTGGAATGGGTGCCGTCGGCCTCAACGAGGCTGTTGTCAGCCGGTCGGCAGGGACGATATTGACGGGGGGGCCGGATGCACCCGCCGCGATACCGGACACCTCTTCTGACGGTTCGAAGCGGACTGCCGTCGTTTCCCACCCCCCGGTGGTCGCGATGCGAATGACCGCGGCGCCTTCGTTGCCCGATGAGGTGCTCTGAAAGGGTGTCAACATCGCGGGCAGCACGCGTGGCTCGGGCGCCTTGTTCCCATGATTGACCAAGGCCGCAGTCGCATTTTCACGGACAGATGGGTTGGGTGAGAGCTCCGCCAGTTTGGCGCCGGCGACCTCGAACTCGGGATCGATCGCCAGTGCAATCCGCAGATCGGCCTCGGCGCCGCTCAGATTTCCGGTTTGCTCATAGGCCAGAGCGCGGCCGAAGAGCGGCAGCTTGCGCTCATTGCCCGGCATCAGCCGTATCGCTGTCGAGTAGTTCTCGATGGCCGCATCGTAGCTTTGCCGGCGCCGTTCGAGATTGGCGAGATTGTGATAGACGGCGGCATAGTCAGGTGCAAGTGCAATGGCAGTGCGATAGTCGGATTCCGCCCGTTCGAGATCGCCGGCATTGGCCAGGGCGATACCACGATTATAATGTGCACGTGCCTGCACCGCTGCAGGAAGTGAATTGGCTGTGATCGCGCGGGAGTAATCCGCAATCGCGGCATCCTGTTGGCCGGTCTTCTGGAACGCGATGGCGCGATGGTAGTAGGCCAGCGCCCGCCCATCGACATTGAGACCGCCGCTGTCCAGTGCATTCGAGAAATCGGTGGCCGCCTTGTCGAACTGGCCGCGCTCGATCGCATCGGCTCCGGCGCTCATGAGTGCGGCGGCTTCGGTTGTCCCCATCTCCGCCTGAGCTGCGGCCGGAACAATCGCCAACCCCGCCGCAAGCAGCACCGCCTGCACGTTCAGCCGCAATGTCTGTGTCAGGCTGGGCATAGCAAACGCCGCATCCACCGGCCCTCCCCAAGGATATATATCGCCGCGTAAATCTACCACGACGGCAGCAAGCCCCAGCGGCCGGAGAAAACCTCCAGTGAAATCAGTTGGTTGCAATGAGGCGTTCTGTGTCGCGTTGAGGCGCCGGTCGCGAATCGTCGCCTATTCGACCGTCACCGACTTTGCCAGATTGCGCGGCTGGTCGACATCGGTGCCCTTTGAGACGGCCGTATGATAGGCGAGGAGTTGCACCGGGATGGCATGGACGATGGGGGCAATCAGCGCATCGACGCTCGGAACCTCGATTGTCGCCCAGACACCCGGCCCTGCCCGCTTGATCCCCGCACGGTCTGAAACCAGGACGACGCGGGCACCGCGAGCAATCACCTCCTGCATGTTTGAAATGGTCTTGTCGAACAGCGCATCCAAGGGTGCGATCACGATGACGGGGACATCCTCGTCGATAAGCGCGATCGGCCCGTGTTTCAGTTCGCCTGCCGCATAACCTTCCGCATGGATGTAGGAGATTTCCTTGAGCTTCAACGCACCCTCAAGCGCAATCGGGTAATTGTGCCCGCGCCCGAGATAGAGAACGTCGCGCGCCTTCGCGATTTCGGCACTGAGGGCCTGAATTTCACTGTCCCTGGCAAGTGCTTCCGAGATGTGACGGGGCACCTCCATGAGGGTCCGCACGAGGCGTTCTTCGTCGGCCCTGCCAAGCGTGCCGCGCGCCAGACCGCAGCGGATCGCCAGTGCGGCCAGCGTTGTCAACTGGCAGGTAAAGGCCTTTGTCGACGCAATCCCGATCTCCGGACCCGCGAAGGTCGGCAGGATCACATCCGACGCTCGCGCAATCGAGGACTCGGTCACATTGACGACCGACAGGATCTTCTGTCCTTGCGCACGGCAATAGTTCAGAGCCGCCAGCGTGTCGGCCGTTTCGCCCGACTGTGAAATGAATATGGCGAGACCGCCTTCCGGCATTGCCGCTTCGCGGTAGCGGAATTCCGAGGCGATATCGACCTCGACCGAAATCCGCGCATAGCGTTCGAACCAGTATTTCGCGACCATGGCCGCATAGTAGGCCGTTCCACAAGCGACCATCGTAATGCGTGGAACCGCGGCCAGATCGACCGGCAGATCGGGAAGACGAAGCGTATCGTCGAGCGGGTTGACATATTCCGACAGGGTATGGCCGACAACCTCCGGCTGCTCGAATATCTCCTTGGCCATGAAATGCCGGTGATTGCCCTTGTCGACCAGCGCCGCGGACACATCGGTAATCTTGACCTGGCGTTGAACGGGTGCGCCGGCCGCATCGAAAATCGCCGCGCCGTCGCGTGTGAGTTCGACGCGGTCGCCATCTTCCAGAAAGCTGACCCGGCTGGTCATCGGCGCCAGTGCAAACGCATCCGATCCGAGATACATCGCGCCCTTGCCGTAACCGACGGCAAGGGGCGGTCCGTGCCGTGCGCCTACGATCAGGTTTTCCTCGCCGCGGAAGACGATGCCGAGCGCAAAGGCACCTTCGAGCTCGCCAAGAGCGGCTGCGGCGGCCTCACGCGGCGCAAGCCCCTGATCCAGATAATGCGTCACTAGATGGGCGACGACCTCCGAATCCGTTTCGGTGACGAAAACGGCACCCTCGGCCGTCAGCCTTTCGCGCAGCTCCCGGAAATTCTCGATGATGCCGTTGTGAACGATGGCAACCCGGTCGGTTGCATGCGGATGGGCATTTCTCTCCGTTGGTGCACCATGTGTTGCCCATCGGGTGTGGCCGATACCGATGACACCATCAAGCGGGTTGTCGGAAAGAAGGCGGTCGAGATTGACCAGTTTTCCTTCTGCCCGCCGTCTCTCGATCGCGCCGCGATTGAGCGTCGCGATGCCGGCGCTGTCGTAGCCGCGATATTCAAGCCGCTTCAGCGCTTCCAGAATGACTGGGGCGACGGGCTCCGTTCCGACAATACCGACGATTCCGCACATGATTATTCGCCCGATGAAACTTCGTTGGTATTCCCATGTGCGGCGCGGAACTTTACCGCCCAGCCACTCTTTTCGAACTGCCTGCCGCGGCCAACAGCCAGAGCATCGGCCGGAACGTCCTTGGTGATCACGCTCCCGGAGCCGATATAGGCACCTTCACCTATCCTGAGCGGCGCCACCAGAGCCGAATTCGAACCGACAAAGGCACCCGCACCGATATCGGTAAAGAACTTGTTGTACCCGTCATAGTTGCAGGTGATCGTGCCGGCGCCGATATTGGCATAGGCCCCGACGCGGGCATCGCCGATATAGGAGAGGTGGCTGATCTTGGCACCTTCCTCGACCTTTGCCTTTTTCGTCTCGACAAAGTTGCCGACTTTCGCCTTGCGGCCGATTTCGCTGCCCGGCCGGATGCGCGCGAACGGACCGATCTCGGCACCCTCCGAAATCGTGGCGCCCTCGATATGCGAGAAGGCCTTGATGGAGGCGCCTTCGGCCACCTTTACGCCCGGACCGAAGACGACGTTCTGACCAATGGTGACGTCGGGGTCCAGCCTGGTATCGAAACTCAGATAGACCGTATCCGGATCGAGCATCGTGACGCCGGCATCGAGAGCGGATTGACGAAGCCGGCGCTGCATGGCGGCTTCCGCTGCCGCAAGTTCGGCGCGGCTATTGACACCTTGAATTTCTTCTTCGGTAGCATGAACGACTGCGCATTGAAGTCCGTCGGCACGAGCATGGCCGACGACATCCGGCAGGTAGTATTCGCCGCTGGCATTGTCATTGCCGATCAGGGACAAGAGACGAAACAGGTGTTCGCGCCGGACCGCCATGGCGCCGCCATTGCAGAGACGGATTTCGCGTTCGACCGGTGTCGCATCCTTTGCTTCGACTATGCGGGTCAGCATGCCTTTCTCGTCGAGAATGAGCCGTCCATAGGGCGCAGGATTCGCCGCCTCAAAACCGAGCACGACGACCGGTATCTCCGGGGTGCAGTTTTCGATCATCTGTGAAAGCGTCTCGCTGCGCACCAGCGGCGTGTCACCGAACACGACAAGCACAACGCCGGCCTCCTGCCCGACCGTCGCTTCCGCGGCGCGTACCGCATCGCCGGTTCCCTTGGGCGCCGCTTGAATGACGGTCGAAACCTTGGGCATGATGGATCGCGCAAAGGACGCCACAACGTCCATATCCGGGGCCAGAACCAGGACCGATTGCGTGACACCGGCCTCTTCGACGGCTGCAAGCACATGGCCAAGCATCGGCCGGCCGGCAATCGCGTGCAGCACTTTCGGCAGCCGGGATTTCATGCGCGTGCCCTTGCCGGCGGCAAGAATGACGGTGCTGACGTCGCTTCTCGTCATGGTCTCCGACTAGCTCCTTTTGGGGTGCGGTCGAAATTCGCACATCGCCCGAATCTTCCGGAAATAAATTTATATTTCACTATGTTGCCCTGTCACCGACCGGCCGGGGACAAGTTCATCCGTCACTCCCGATTTCGTGCTGCAAGACGCTGCTCCCATGCCAGCGCATGTGCAACGATCGTATCAAGATCATCATAGGCCGGCTCCCAGCCTAGCGCCTGCTTGATCCTTGTCGGATCGGCGACAATGGATGCTGGGTCGCCGGCACGCCGGGACGCCTGTCGTATCTCGAACGTGTGTCCGGCCCCTCGTTCGACCGCACGCAGAACATCGTGGACCGAGAACCCGTGTCCATAGCCACAATTGGCAACCAGATTCTCGCCGCCCCGCCTGAGATGGTTCAGCGCCGCCGTATGGGCGGCCGCGAGATCGCTGACATGGATGTAGTCTCGAATGCAGGTGCCGTCCGGCGTCGGGTAATCTTCGCCGAAAACCTCGATATAGGGCCGCTGGCCGAGCGCGGTCTGGCAGGCGACCTTGATGAGATGCGTCGCATTGGCGGTCGACTGACCGACACGGCCTTCGGGATCCGCCCCTGCCACGTTGAAGTAGCGCAACGCTGCATAGGTCATCTCATGGGCGTCCGCGACATCGCGCAGCATCCATTCGGTCATCAGCTTGGAGCGGCCATAGGGCGACATCGGCGCCAGCGGTTCGTTCTCGCCTACCGGCGAGCGCTCCGGCATGCCGTAGACCGCGGCGGTCGACGAGAAGATGAAATGCTTGACGCCCCCCTTGACGCACCGCTCGATCAGCGTCCGGGACCTGGCCGTATTGTTGAGGTAATACTTCAGTGGGTCGACCACGGACTCAGGCACGACGATCGAACCCGCAAAGTGGATGACGGCCTCGACATTGCGTTCCGCGATGACCCGATCGACCAGCGCTTCGTCGGCTATGTCACCGACAACAAGCGCCTCGGGCGCCTGCACGGCCCAGTCAAAACCGGTCGACAGATTGTCGATGACGACGACATCCTCGCCGGCGTTCATGAGGTCGATAACGGCGTGGCTGCCGATATAGCCGGCACCGCCGGTCACGAGAATGCTCATTCAGGGTCCTGTCCGCCTCTGGAGACCTGTTGAGCCCTTATACCTTGAACTTCGTCTCCACATAGTTGACGAGCCGCTCGACGCACTCGTCGATCTGGGCCTCGGCCGTGTCGACGACGAGTTCAGGATTGTCGGGCGCCTCATAGGGCGCGGAAATTCCTGTGAAATCCTTAATTTCGCCGGCGCGCGCCTTCTTGTAGAGACCCTTGGGGTCGCGCGCCTCGCAGGTCGCCACATCGGCCTTGACGTGAATTTCGTGGAAATTCTCGGCGGCCTCGCGCGCCCGGTCGCGATCCGAGCGATAGGGCGAGATGAACGAGGTGATGGCGATCATGCCGGCGCGGCCGAACAAGGCCGCGACCTCGCCGACCCGCCGGATGTTTTCGGCCCGGTCTTCCGGCGAAAAACTGAGGTTTGCATTGAGGCCGTGGCGAACGTTATCCCCGTCCAGCACGTAGACGTTATAACCCTTCTCGAAGAGCTTTTTCTCGAGGGCAACGGCGAGCGTCGATTTGCCGGCGCCGGAAAGACCGGTGAACCAGAGGACGCCGCCCTTGTGGCCGTTCCGGAAGGCCCGGGCGGCAATATCGATTCCGTGTTCGACGCGCGTGATGTTGGTCGAACGCGCCGTGATGAGGTCGCGCTGGTCGGCATAGCCTTCCATCGAGATGATGCCGCCACCGGCAATGTCGTATTTGTCGATGAGTACAAATCGGCCGCTTTTGGGGGCTTTGCTGAATTCGTCCAGCGCCAGCATCCGACGGGCGCGCAGCACGATTTCCGCAACCTGGTTGCGCTCGACCTGATGCGACGAGGTGTTCGAAAGGTCGCTGGTATCGATGATGCTCTCGATCGACTGGACGGTAACCGGCGCCTCAAGCGTGCCGAGCTTGATGCGATAGCTCTTGCCTTTGACCATCGGTTCGTGCCCGAGCCAGAAAATGCGGGCACGAAACACATCTGTTTCGATCGGAGGATGTTCGGCATGACTGACGAGTTCGCCGCGCTCGACAAATATCTGCTCGTCGAGCGTGATGCCGACGGATTCGCCGGCAGACGCCTCGGTCGGCTGCTTCTTGCCTGGAACGGTCGACCAGGACTCGATGCTTTGCACCCGCGCCGACTTGTTCGACGGCGAGAAGACCAGCGTATCGCCAACGCGCAGACGGCCTTCCTCGATGCGGCCGGCGATGATCCGGCGATGGTCGAACTTGTAAACGTCCTGCACCGGAAAGCGCAGCGGCCGTTCGACGGGCGCGGCCGTTGGCATGAAACTGTCGAGCGCCTTGACGATGGTCGGGCCCTTGTACCAGGGCATCTGCGCAGACTGCTCGACGATGTTGTCGCCCTGCCGGGCCGAAACGGGAATCACGAATGTCGGCGTCACGCCGATCGAGGTCAGATAGTCGCGATATTCGTGTTCGATGAGATCGAACTGGTCCTTTTCATAGGCAATGAGGTCCATCTTGTTGACCGCGACCGCCACTTGACGGATGCCGAGAAGATGCAGCAGGTAACCGTGCCGGCGCGACTGTTCGCGCACGCCCTCGGCCGCGTCGATGATCAGCAGCGCCGCATCGGACTGCGCAGCGCCTGTGATCATGTTCTTGAGAAATTCCTTGTGCCCAGGCGCGTCGATGATCGTGTAGTCGCGATAGTCCGTCTTGAACCAGATCTGGCTGGTGTCGATGGTGATTCCCTGGTCGCGCTCGGCCTGCAGCGCGTCCATCAGGAAGGCCCATTCGAAGGGAACGCCGCGGCGCTCGCACATGGCCTTGATCGACTCGTATTTGCCGTCAGGCAGCGAGCCGGTGTCGTGGAACATGCGGCCGACAAGCGTCGACTTGCCATGATCGACATGGCCGACAATGACGATGCGGAGAAGGTCGCGCGTGGAGGCGGGATTGGGGTTCACGGCGGCCAGTCTCACCTTGGCTTCAGATGCTTCGGACATGGTCGAATTTCCTTAGAGATAGCCGTCGGCGCGAAGACGCTCGAACGCATCTTCCGACTCGTGATCCATCGCGCGTCCCGAACGTTCGGAAATCTTCGTGGTGCGCAATTCCTCGATGATTTCCTCGATTGTCGTTGCCGTGCTTGCGACGGGAAAGGTGATGTCCTTGTCGCCGAGCGACCGGTAGCGTTTGCCGTCCTTGGCAAAGTAGAGAGGGATCGTCGGAATCTGCTCGCGCAGCGTGTAGAGCCAGATGTCGATTTCGGTCCAGTGCAGCAGCGGATGAATGCGGATATGCGTCCCCGGCGGGAAATCGGTCTTGAACTGGTCCCAGAATTCCGGCGGCTGATCCTTGAAGTCCCACTGACCGGTCAGGCCGCGCGGGCTGAAAACGCGTTCCTTGGCGCGCGTCGCTTCCTCGTCGCGGCGGATGCCGGCAAAGAGCGCATTGAATCCGTGCTTCTTGATCGCAAGCTTCAGACCCTCGGTCTTGCGCGCCGCCGAACGTGCAGCGGGCGGCAGCGTTTCATCGGTCATTTCAAGCGGCGGGCATTCTTCGCGAATGAAATTGAGGCCCCATTCGGCCGCGTAGCGATCGCGGAAATCGTACATTTCGGGGAATTTCTTCCCCGTGTCGACATGCACCACCGGAAACGGCACGTGACCGAAAAAGGCCTTGCGCGCCAGCCAGATCATCACGTTGGAGTCCTTGCCCAGCGACCACAGCATCGCGATATTCTCGATCCTGTTGAACGCTTCGCGGAAGATGAAGATGCTCTGGCTTTCGAGCTGATCAAGACGATCCATGGCGGCCTTCCTGGGCAGGCAATTCCTGCGATACGGCTATAATACACAAGAAAACGGGGTTTATCGATCAAACCCCGTTTGTCTCTGTGATTTAATGCGCCGCCTCCGTCTTTGCAAGCATCAAAACGCCGCAGAACGCGCCGATCAGGCAGATCGAGAGCGGATCCGGCGCTGCGGCAGCAGCGCATTGGATGGACAGCGGGCCGCCGGGACCGATTTGTCCGCCCGGCGCCGCAACGGCCGCAGACGGACGACAGCGGGCTCCTGACGGCCGCTACGGCCGCCCCTGCCCTCGAGCTTGCGCATCAGCGCGTCGATGCGGGCGCTCATCTCACGGGCGCTGCGCTCCGCCCTTTCGGCCTTGAGCGCCAGCAGGCTGCGCACATGCAGCGTTGTCAGGATTACCAGCAAAAGCAGCAGACCGCCTATGGAAACCTGACTTTCAAGCGACAGATTATCCAGCATTTCGACAAACGACATGTCTTTCCTCATCACCTGGAGCGGCGGCCCGGGGCACGCCCTGTTTTTGGCGCAGGCCCATGCAGAATCCGGGCCTTTGCCGGCCTTCGGGCGTTCCGGCGCCGCGCCGGACACGGTAGGGTCGATATTTGCTCAATCCGCAGGCATTCTGCCGGATTTGCCATCACCGGAACCGCAAGGCCCTGCCGTTACGGCATCTTTCATCAACGCCGCGGCTTGTGTATGAAGACCGGCCCGAGAGCCGCGAGGAGTGCCGACCGCATGGACACGATCGACAGCCTGATCGCCGGATACCGCGCCTTCCGCGCCGGTGCCTACAAGCAGAATGAGGCGAAATATCAAGCACTTGCAGCCCGCCGCCAGCGGCCGAAGGCGATGATCGTCGCCTGCTGCGACAGCCGCGCCGACCCGGCAATGATCTTTTCCTCCGACCCCGGCGAGCTCTTCGTGGTCCGCAACGTTGCCAATCTGGTCCCGCCCTACCAGCCCGACGGCAATTATCACGGCACCAGCGCCGCCCTGGAATTCGGCGTCAAAGGCCTTGAAATTGCTGACATAATCGTGATGGGCCATGCCAGCTGCGGCGGCATCGAGGCGCTTTACGATGCCGGCTGCGGCCATCCGCCGGACGGCGAGTTCATCTCCAACTGGATGTCGCTGGCGACCGGTGTCGAGATCGCAGTGCGCGAGGCTCATGGCGATCTCGACAAGCCGGCCCTGCTGCGCCTGATGGAACAGAAGGCCGTCGTGCAATCGCTTGAAATGCTTCGGACTTTTCCGTTCATTGCCGAGCGCGAACAGGCCGGCAGATTGCGCCTGCATGGCTGGTTCTACGGCATCGGCAGCGGCAAACTCTCGATCTACGATGTCGAAACCGACAGCTTCACAGACGTTGCGGATCAGGCTGACCCCCCCTCTGTCACGTAACTGTCACAAATCATCGCCGCGCGCGTCCCGCAACGGGGACAAGGCGCGCGAGCCCCCGGGGATAAATAAAACTTGTCCCCGCTTTCTGAGGGACCCTCCCATCCGGTGCAAACGAACTATTGGCCATGTCCGTGCCGGGAGCTAATCTCCGGCCCGCACAGCGCCGTTCGCACCCGCAAAATCGAGGGTGCCGGACGCCGCACCGGCAAGGGGAACAAGCAGAATGGACGACCCGTTATCCGAGCGCCTGGTCGCGCCGCGACTGCCGCGCATGGAACTGCGCGACTGGATCAACGACTTCCGCCAGGACCTGAAATTCCGCTGGCCGCCCTTCCGTGCCTATTATCGTCTGCGTGCGTACAAATACATGCTGTACCGCGACCCCGAGATGGGCCTGCTGAAATTCCTGGTCGACCCGGCGCGCATCAGTCTCGATGTCGGCGCCAATCTCGGCCTGTTCAGTTACTTCCTGTCGCGCCTGTCGCCGAAGGTATTGGCCTTCGAACCCAATCCCTATCCGCTGCGCACGCTGCTGCAGGTCGCCGACCGCAATGTCGAGGTGTTTCCGATGGCGATCGGCAACAGCGACGGACCGGTGACGCTGTCGATCCCGCGCAGCCGCAAGGGCTGGATGAGCAACGGCGCCGGTATCGACAAGGCCGCCGGCGCAACCAGCCATCCGGTCGAGGTGATGTGCCATCGCATCGACGCACTGAAGCTCGACCCGGTCGGTTTCATCAAGATCGATGTCGAGGGACATGAACTGGCGGTGCTGGAAGGCGCGCGCGAGACGATCCGGCGCGACCGCCCGGCGATCTTCCTGGAGACCGAATATCTGCATGTCGGCGAAAAGGTGTTCGACGTCTTCCGCTTCTGCGCCGATCTCGGCTATCGCGGCTTCTTCCTCGGGCGCCATGGCCTGACCGACATTTCGCTGTTCGATGTCGAACGTCACCAGAAGCATCGCGGTCCGGACTATGTGAAGAACTTCATCTTCGTGCCGGCCGCCCTGCCCGCATCCTGAACGGAAACCGGCGCGGCCCCGTCAGCGGCAGGCAGCCGCCGGCTCGGCGCCGACGAAACGGTGATAGACGAAGCCCGTGACGCCGTCGGCGCGCGCGACTTCGCGCCATTGCCCGTAAGGGCCGCTGCCCAGCGCCGTCAGCGGCTCGCAGGCCGCGAGCACACCCAGCACCCTGCCCGCATTGGCCGGCGTCGCGCGCAGATAGACATTGTTGCGGACGAAGAGATCGGCGACCGGTGCCTGCGCCTGAGCCGGAGATTGAGCCTCGACCGGCGTTTCGACGGCGGCGGGCATCTGCGGTGCGGCGGCGGTCTCGATATCGAACAGCGTGGCGGCAAGCGCGGCCGAGACCGGCGACGATCCGTCGACGGATCGAACGGGCATGGCGGCGGGCGCCGAGGGGATTTGCGGGGCGGTGAGGACGATACGCGCCGGTGCCTGGGCAACGGCCGGACGCGCCGCTACGGGCGGCGGCGTGTCGGCAACCGGCGCCGGACCGAAATCGAACAGCATCACGGCCAGCAGCCCGACACCGAGAACCGCGCCGGCCGCAACCCAGCCGACGCGCCGCAACGGCACCTCGGACCAGGCCAGTTCCGGCGCCGAGAAATCGGCGCTGTCGATATGACGATGGACGTCTTCGCCGAGCCGCGCCAGCGGCGCCTCGACATCGACCTTGAGATGGCGGGCATAGGCGCGGGTGAAGCCGAGCGTCTGAGGCAGCGCTGGCAGGCGCTCGAAATGGCCCGCCTCGATCGCCTCGAGATAGATCGGCTTGATGCGGATTTTTGCCGCGACATCGCCCAGCGTCAGGCCGGCCGCTTGCCGCGCCGCGCACAATGTCTGCCCGATCTCGTCCCTGTAGCCGGTCATCCGGACCCCGTGTTCGCCGTTCCGCAGGGAGATTAGCGAGACAGGGTTACCAAATTTCTACATGAAACGACAATTTTTGAATCGGCCGCGCACGGGACCGCCGGACAGATCTCTCAATGAAGTCCGCTCAATCCCGGGCGGATCGCAGGACGCCGATCAGGAAGCAGATCATGGCGAGAACCAGCACGGCCTCGGAGGCGCCGAACATCGGCCCGTAAACGGCCTCCTCCGCATGGCCGCCATATTTGAGGAAGATCGCCGACACCATGACGAGGGCGCCGAGCTGGTAGGCGAAGAAATGGATCTTGGCCAGCACGCTTTGCTGCATCGCCGGCCAGACGCGATAGACCAGGGCGAACAGCGTCATGCTGACAAAGCCCAGCAGATTGATATGGGTGTGCGTGGTGCGGTGTGAAAAGTCCTGGGTCATGCCCATCTTCATGCCGAGGCCCATGCCCACAAGGATGTAGATGGCGGCAATGACCAGAAAAAGACGGTCGATCTTCATGGTTCCCCCCTTTTATGCGGACGGTCGAACCACCAAAGCGGAAGCCGGCTGCCACCCCATGCCCGCCGCGCGATTCGATCCCGGTAATGATGATCAGCAGACGGATCGCAGGCAAGTGGGGAAAATGGGGCGCTTCCGCGCCGCCTTCAGCCGGCTTCGGCGTTCCGCGCCAGCAGGCGGTCGACCAGCGCGATCTGGCCGTCCAGCGCCGGATTTGCTATGCCGTGCTGCGCCGCAATCGCCCTTACCAGCATGTCGACGCGCTCGATGGCCGTGGCGCCGGCCACCAGGGCGCGCGCGGCCGATGACGGACGTTCGAGGTCCAGGGCAGCGGTAGCGTATTTCCCGAACGGCACCAGATTCTCGCCGGCAATTCCGATGTGCCGGCACAGACCGGCGACCCATTCGTAGATCGAACGGGCAGCGTCCGGATCGCGGTGAACGGCATCCCGGATGCTGCGGATGCCATCGTCCGTCATGCACCGGTAATTGCCCGCAATCAGCATCGGCCATTTGGCCAGCGGGATCAGCGGATCGTCGAAAAGTTTCAGCTTCACCGGCAGTTCGATGCGCGCGCCTTCATGTTCCAGCCGGATCGCCTCGATATCGTCTTCGAACTGCCGCAGCAGCCGGGTGTGTGCGGGCGACGGAAAGGCCGCAGCCTTGAAATTGGTGGGCAGCGCGACATGCAACAGGTTTGACGGTCCATCTTCCGGACGATAGGCCTGAGGGTCCGGGCTGCATGCGCTCATCAGTTCCGGCGGGAAGCCGTCCCAGAGCGCGGCGGCGCTGTAGCAGGCGGCGAGTTCCGGCGGGACACGGCCCAGCACGCGCGCCAGATAGGGCGGCAACGGCATGTTCATGACCGAGAGACAGGGCAATCCAGCGCCCGATATGGCGCGCACCAGCCGGCCGATATCGGGCGCGGCAAAGGCCGGCTCCTGCATCGCGAAGACCACGAGGTCGAAACCGTCGAGATCGACATCGGCGGCCCCGACCGCGCTCAAGGTGCCGACGGCCGTCCGGGTCGAGACCTCGATCAAGCCTGCGCCACCCTTGCGCCGCAGCCGGATACGGGCCCCTTCCGCGTTCAGCCGCGCCACCTCGGCCGGATGCCCGACCAGCACGACCGCATGACCGGCAAGGACCAGCTTTGCCGCCAGAAGCAGGCCGTATCCGCTCCCCAAGATCAGTATACGTCGCTTGATTACCACCCGAACTCCATCTAGAAACAAGTATAGTTGGCCGCCGGGCGGCAGTATACGCTGCTTTTCCGGTATGCCGGTTTTCGTATTCAGCGACATCTCACAACGAGAATTTCCTTGGCCAACAAGAATATCCAGGACCGCCAGGGAACATCCTGCATCAGTGGCGTGGCCTTCTGCTCCTGGGATGAGTTTCCGGATGCGCGCGGAACACTGGGTGTCGTGGAACTCCAGCGGGATTTCGGTTTCGTTGCCCAGCGAATCTTCTACATCAGGGTCGAGGACGCGGACGTGGTCCGGGCCGAACATGCAGTGTCGGCAGCGCAGGCCCTGCTGCTGCTGTCAGGTTCGGTGACCGTCGACCTCGACAACGGGCGGGAAACCCAGACCCTGACGCTCCCGGGCCACGGCACAGGCCTGGTGATCGAAGGCGGCGTCTGGCGCCGGTTGCGAGATTTCGCGCCGCCGACAATTCTGCTGGTGGCCTCCAGCCGCAGCTTCCGCGAAACGCGGAGCGAACCGTCGCCGTTTTTCACGTTTCCCGCCGATTGCTGATGGTAGAGCGTCCCTTCATTCCCCAGGCCGCGCCCGCATTGCGCATTGCGCGCTACCGCGCCGAGGTGGACGCCGCCATCGCGGCCATGCTGGAAGGCCCGAGCTACATTCTGGGGCCGGCCGTCGAGGCGTTCGAAAGCAGCTTTGCCCGCTACATCGGTGTCCGCCACGGTGTCGGTGTCAGTTCGGGCACCGAAGCGCTGCTGCTGATCCTCAGGGCACTCGATATCGGACCGGGCGACGAGGTCATCACCACCGCCCTGACCGCCGCGGGGACGGCACAGGCGATCCTGCTCTGCGGCGCCACGCCGCGCTTCGCCGATGTCGATCCGGTTTCGCGATGCCTCGATCCCGGGGCGGTCGAGGCCGCCGTCAATCCGCGCACGGCCGCCATCCTGCCGGTTCACCTTTACGGATTCCCGGCCGACATGATGCGGCTTTCCGAGATCGCGTCGAAGAACGGCCTCGCGCTTGTCGAGGATTGCGCCCAGGCGCATGGAACCGAGATCGCGGGACGGCGCGCCGGCAGTTTCGGCCAGGCGGCCGCCTTCTCCTTCTATCCGACCAAGAATCTGGGCGCGGCAGGTGATGCCGGCGCGGCGGTCTGCAACGATCCCGCACTGGCCGAAAAGCTGCGGCGGCTGCGCAATCTCGGCTGGGACGAAAACCGGGTCAGCCATTTTGCCGCCGGCAACGCCCGGCTCGACGAGATACAGGCCGCGATCCTGCTGGCGCTTCTGCCGCATCTGGACGAAGGCAATGCGGAGCGCCGCGCCATCGCCGCGCAGTACCGGAACCGCCTCCAGCAGCCGGGCCTCGGCCTTCCGGCCGATGCCGCCGGCGCCATATACCACCAGTTCGCGATCACCTATGATCGCCGGGACGATCTGCGGGCCTTTCTCGCCGCGAACGGCATCGGCACGGCGATCCATTACGATCCGCCGCTTCATCTCCAGCCGGCTTTCACGGGGACCAGGGCGGGGGCGCTTCCCGTTACCGAAGGGCTGTCGAAAACTCTGGTCAGCCTGCCGGTTCAGCCCGAGATCGCGGCCGGGCAGACCGACCATATCGCCGGCCTTGTTGTGAGGGGGCTCTCGCCTTGAACCAACTCGTCATCTACGGCACCGGCTCGCCCTTGCTGGTCGACATGCTGGAAAGCATCCGGCGCGCGGGCCTGGTGGTTGCCTGCGGCGTGCGCAACCGACCCGGCGCCTGCCATCTCGATCCTGGCGACCGCGCAGTGTCGCCGGAGGAACTGACCGCGGAAATCTGTGGCCTGCCCTTTCTGGTGCCGATGTTCACGCCTGCGCACCGGCAGGAAGCGGCCAACGAAGCCATGGCCCGCGGATTCTCCAGGCCCTTCTCGCTGATCGACCCGACCGTGCCGCTGCCGCAGGCGATTTCCTTCGAGGGTGGTTTCTACGTCAATGCGGGATGCACGCTGGGCGCGGCCAGCCGCTTCGGAAAATTCGTCGCCATCAATCGCGGCGCGACCGTGGGCCATCACGCGGCATTCGACGACTTCGTTTCGGTCGGTCCGGGCGCCGTGATCTGCGGCCAGGTCAGCATCGGACGCGGCAGCTTCATCGGCGCAGGTGCGGTCGTGCTGCCGACCATCCGGATCGGCGACAATGCCGTGATCGGCGCCGGCGCCGTCGTGACCCGGGATGTCGAGAGCAACTGCATGGTGGCCGGCAATCCGGCCCGGGTGAAGGATCCGGCCATTCGCGGTCATGGCGGAAAAGCGGTGAACTGAGGGACGCCATGCGAACGGTACTCTACACGCCGTGCTGGAACGAAGCGGACATGCTGCCGTTCTTCTTCAATCATTACGATACCTGGGTCGACCGCTACTATATTCACGACGACGGTTCGACCGACGGCTCGCTGGACATCCTGCATGCGCATCCCAAGGTCGAGGTGCGGCGCTTCGAGCGGTGCTATCCTGAATCCTTCGTGCTCTCGCACCAGGCCTTCCAGAACGAGACCTGGAAGGAAAGCCGGCACGATGCCGACTGGATGATCATCACCGCACTCGACGAACATCTCCACCTGCCGCAGGCCAGCATGCGCGACTATCTGGAGGCGCGCATGGCCGACGGCACGACGCTGATTCCGGCAATCGGCTTCCAGATGCTGGCCGACGATCTGCCGTCCCCGGAAAACCGGCTTTGCGACAGCCGGACGATCGGCGCGCCCTATGACATGATGAACAAGCTCAGCATCTTCAATCCGCGCGCGGTCGAACCGAATTACACGGTCGGGCGCCACCAGGCCTTCCCCGACGGGACCGTCCGCTATCCCGAACAGGACCGGCTGATGCTGCTGCACTACAAGTATGTCGGTTTCGAGCGCACCATCGCGCGTCATCGCGCACAGCAGACCGGACTGCGCGCGCTCGACCTGGCCAACAAATGGGGCTTTCACTACAGCTGGACGCCGGAGCAGCTGCAGCAGGAAATCGACAGCTATGCGGCAAACGCCATCGACATCGGCGCGCCGGGTTTTTCGCTGGCCGAGACCGTGCCGCCGGCGGCGCGATGGTGGCGCGCGCCTGTGGAGCAGCAGGCCGCAACGGATTGACCGCCGCTGCGGCGTTCGGCCGCCCCGCCCTGCTTTGACTTTTTCCACACAAGGGCTAGCCTGACGCCATTATGCGCAAGCTCAACGCACGTCTTTTCCTGACGCCGGGTACGCTGCTCGCGGGACATTAGCCCCGGGCCGGCGCCGTTGCGCCTTTGCGCAAGGCCAGACCCGGGGACCGACCTCACCACATCGTTTCAATTCAATCGGCACGGCGGGCCATGAGCCCGGCCGTGCGATGAGGTTTCGTCATGTCCACCACCCATGGCGGCAGCAGCCGCCCACAATTGAATATCGTTCCCAATCCGCAAACGGCATCGCGGCCCGTGCTGACCTCTTCGGATTATGCGCGGCTCGAGGCCGCGAGCTTCGAGGACCTCGATCTCACGAACCCGATGCGCACGCGCGTCCGCGCGAAACTCGTGGAAGCAAAGGTGGTGCCGGGCGCGGCCGTTGCCGACACCGTGGCGACGCTGGGCAGCATCGTCCGCTATCGCATCGAAGGCCGCATGGCCGAACGGCGGATGATGCAGTTGCAGCGCGGCCCCGCACCCAACGGCCAGTATCTGAGCGTGCTGACGCCGATCGGCCTGGCGCTGTTCGGCCAGTCGGCCGGAGACATCGTCGAGGCCGAGTTGTTCGACGGCGCGCGGCTGAAGCTCGAGCTGACCGGTATCGACTTCCAGCCGGAAGCCGATATCCGCCGCCGCATGGCGCGGACGGCACCCGACGGAGATGGGCCGGACAACAACGGACCGGAGGCGGTCTGAGATGAATGTACATGCAGAAGCGATCCATACCGCGCTGCCACCGATCATGGTGGCGGCCGAGCAATATGACCAGCTGTCGGCGGTGGCCGGCGGTCTTGAAAATGTGCTGCCGGAAGTCGCGCATTTTCTCGATCAGGAACTGGCCCGCGCCGAAGTGATGCCGCTGGCACAATTGCCGGCTGATGTCGTGACCGTCAACGCGACGGTCGACTTCATCTTCGGCATGAAGGGCCGCGTCGAGCGATTGAAGCTCGTCTATCCGACGGCACGCTCGTCGGATGACGGCGTGGTCTCGATCGCCTCGCCGGTCGGCGTGGCGCTGCTCGGGATGCGCGAGGGACAGACCATCTCCTGGAGCTCGCGCCATGGCGACATGCGCTGGCTCAAGGTGGTGAAGGTGATTGGGCGGGAGTGAGGGGTCGGGTGGCGGCGACATTCCCACCCGCCCCTAAATTCGTTCGGCTTCGCTTGCGAATTTGGACGCTTCCCGAGGGGAGGGTGGGAAGTCAGCGCATCGCAGATTTCAGATCCTACGGTTATGGGCCGCTCTCCGCCGTCTACCGGCGATAGGCAACGGGCGCCCGCCGTGGCACTCTGATCACTCTGCCGCCCTGCCCGACGTTCCGAAAGGCCATGCATGGAAGACCATTCCACGATCCCCTATCTGCGCGAGGTCGTCATCTTCCTGATCGCCGCCGGGGTGGTGGTGCCGCTGTTCCACCGCCTGCGCATCAGCCCGGTGCTGGGTTATCTGATTGTCGGCGGGCTGATCGGCCCCTTCGGGCTGGCGCTCTGGGCCGACAGGCTGCCGGTGCTTTCCTATGCGGTGATATCGGATCTCGAAGGCGTGCAGGCGCTGGCCGAACTCGGCATCATCTTCCTGTTGTTCACCATCGGTCTCGAATTGTCGCTCGACCGGCTCTGGGCGATGCGCCGCCTCGTCTTCGGCCTGGGCAGCCTGCAGATCGTCATCACCGGCACGATCATCGGGCTGGTTGCCTGGGAGTTCGGCAATTCGGTGCCGGCCTCGATCGTGCTCGGCGCCTGCCTGGCGCTGTCGTCGACGGCCATCGTCATGCAATTGCTGATGCAGAGCCGGCGGCTGGCGACGCCGCTCGGACGTTCGAGCTTCTCGATCCTGCTGATGCAGGACCTTGCCGTGGTGCCGATCCTGTTCGTGGTCGGTGTGCTGGGGGCCAAGACCGGCGGCAATGTCGGGCTCGACCTGCTGTTCGCGCTGGGCAAGGCCGTGGTGGTGATCGTCGCAATCTATGCCGGCGGCCGGTTGATCCTGCGCCCGGCGCTGCGCCTGGTGGCACAGAGCCGCAGCCCCGAAATGTTCATGGCGGCGATCCTGCTGGCGGTCATCGGCATTTCGGCGATCACCGGCGCGACCGGCCTGTCGATGGCGCTGGGCGCCTTCCTGGCCGGGCTGCTGCTCGCCGAAACCGAGTTCCGCCACGAGGTCGAGGTCGATATCGAACCCTTCAAGGGGCTGATGCTGGGGCTCTTCTTCATGTCGGTCGGCATGGGCATCGACTGGCGCGTGGTGGGCGACGAGCCGTTCTGGATTATCGCTTCGGTCGCCGGCCTCTTCGTGCTGAAGACCGTGGTGACGGCCGGGCTCTGCCTCGCCTTCGGCCTGCCCCGCCATACCGCACTCGAGGCCGGGCTGCTGCTCGGCCAGGGCGGCGAATTCGCCTTCATCGTGGTCGGCCTGGCGATGAGCCTCGCGCTGCTGCCGCCCGATGTCGGCCAGTTCATGCTGATCGTGGCCGGCCTCACCATGCTGGTAACGCCGCTGGTCGCCTCGGCAGCCGGCAAACTCGCCATGCGGATGGAGCGCGATAGCACCAGCCGCCGCCATGAAGGCCAGCTCGAAAGCGAAGGCGACATGACCGGCCATGTGATCCTGGCCGGCTTCGGCCGGGTCGGGCAGACGCTGGCGACGACATTGGAGGCCGAAGCCGTGCCTTATCTGGCGCTCGATGCCGACGCGGCCAATGTGGCCGCGGCGCGCGCGGCGGGGTTGCCGGTCTTCTACGGCGACGCCGCGCGGCTCGAAATGCTCAATCGCGCCCATATCGACCGGGCCCAGGCCGTGGTCGTCACCATGGACGCGCCGGCGGCGGCCGAAAAGATCGTGCGCGAAATCCGTCAGGCCTGGCCCGACATCCCGGTCTATGTGCGGGCGCGCGACGGCGCCCATGCGGCGCGGCTCAATGCGGCCGGCGCGACCATGGCCGTGCCCGAAACCATCGAGGCCAGCCTGCAACTGGCCGGCCGCGTGCTGTCGGGGCTCGGCGCCAGCGACGAGGTCGTGCAGCGCCGTCTGGCGCATCAGCGGATCATGGAGGAGACGCTGGAACAGGCGTGAATCCGCGTAGCGGCGGCGAGATGGCCAGATCGGCGGCCGCGCGCGCCTCGCCGCGTCACATCTTCATGCGCATCTGGCCGAGATAATCCACCTTGCCCAGCTTCACACCGCGCGCGCGCAGGATGTCGTAGGCGGTTGTTGCGTGGAAATAGAAATTCGGGATGGAGAAGGAGAGCAGGAAATTCTCCGCCGTGAAGGGAAGCTGAATCTTGCCGAGATGGAAGACCACGTCCTTGCCTTCGCAAGCATTGAGCCCCTCGGGGGCGATCCTTTCGAGCCCGGCCCTGGCATCGTCGACGAGCTTCTGGAGGTCGGCATAGCTATAGGTGCCCGGGTCCTTCGGCGGATAGAAGGCGCCGCCTTGCGCACCCTCGACCGCGCCCAGCGAATGATGCGCAACCGAGGCGATCTGGAAGCTGAAGGGCAGCATGTCGTCGATGACGCGGGCGGCAACGATCTCGTTCGGATCGGTTCCCTGTTCGGCGCAGAAGGCGGCGCCCTTCTTCAGGAAGCCCGAAACGGCAGCGAGCGTCTGCAGGTAGTTCGGGACGGTGAGGTCGTAGAGCGAGAGCGCCATGGCGGTTCCTTCGAGTGCGTGATTTCGCGGTGGCGGGATGCTCCCCCGGCAGGCCGGGAATCGCAAGTACCGCGCAAGGATTGGCGCCGGGAAAATGCAAAAGGTGGTGAGCCCTGATGGGATCGAACCATCGACCTACTGATTAAAAGTCAGCCGCTCTACCGCTGAGCTAAGGGCCCGCCGGAGGGCGGAATCTGCGCCGCCTCTCGAAAAGGTGGGCGGAACTTAAGGGGCGCGGCGCGGGGGGTCAACCTTGGGGTTGGGGATGGCGTAAGGCATTGCGAGGTGTGGGGTTTTGGCGCTGCGCGCCCTCTGTCGCACCCGCCTCACACCGCCTCGATGTCGCCGGCTGCCTGCCGCGCCTTGAAGTCGGCGCGGAAGGCCTCGAAGTGGGCTTCGGCGATGGCGGCGCGCATGCCGGCCATCAGCGTCTGGTAGTAGTGGAGGTTGATCCAGCTGACCAGCATGGAACCCAGCATCTCGCCCGACTTGATCAGATGGTGGAGATAGGCGCGGGAATAGTCGCGCGCGGCGGGGCATGTGCTGCCGGCGTCGAGCGGCCGCGGATCGGCGGCATGGCGGGCGTTCTTGAGGTTGACCTTGCCGCGGCCTGTGAAGGCGAGGCCATGGCGGCCGTTGCGGGTCGGCATGACGCAGTCGAACATGTCGATGCCGCGCGCGACCGCCTCCACCAGATCGTCGGGCGTGCCGACGCCCATCAGATAACGGGGCTTGTCGGCGGGCAGTTCCGGCGCGGTGAAATCGAGGACGCGCAGCATTTCGGCCTGGCCCTCGCCGACCGCAAGCCCGCCGACCGCATAGCCGTCGAAGCCGATTTCCTGAAGCCCGGCCGCGGAGGCCTTGCGCAAGGGCTCGTAGGTGCTGCCCTGGACGATGCCGAACAGCGCCATGCCTTCGCTGCGATGGGGTTGCGCGTCGAAGGCCGCTTTCGAACGCGCGGCCCAGCGCAGCGACAGTTCCATCGACTTTCCGGCTTCGGCTTCCGTCGCCGGAAAGGGCGTGCATTCGTCGAGCTGCATCTGGATATCGGAACCGAGCAGGCACTGGATTTCGATCGAGCGCTCGGGCGAGAGCATATGGCGCGAACCGTCCAGGTGCGACTGGAAGGCGACGCCCTCCTCGCTCATCTTCCTGAGCTTCGAGAGCGACATGACCTGGAAGCCGCCCGAGTCCGTCAGGATCGGATGCGGCCAGTTCATGAATTTGTGCAGGCCGCCCAGCGCCGCGACCTGCTCGGCGCCGGGGCGCAGCATCAGGTGGTAGGTGTTGCCGAGCACGATGTCGGCGCCGGTCTGGCGCACCTGCTCGGGATACATCGCCTTGACGGTGGCGGCCGTGCCGACCGGCATGAAGGCCGGGGTGCGGATTTCCCCGCGCGGCGTCGACATGACGCCGGTGCGGGCCTGGCCGTCGGTGGCCGCCAGCGTGAAGGCGAAGGCGCTCATGGCGATGCCTTGTGGATCAGGCAGGCGTCGCCATAGGAGTAGAATCGATATCGCGCGGCAACCGCATGGGCATAGGCGCGCTTCATCTCCCCGGTCGAGCGCAGCGCCGAGACCAGCATGAAAAGCGTCGAGCGTGGGAGATGGAAATTGGTCATCAGCAGGTCCACGGCGCGGAAGCGGTAGCCCGGCGTTATAAAGATGTCGGTCTCGCCGCGAAAGGGCTGGATGCGGCCCTCGGCATCGGCGGCGCTTTCGAGGAGACGCAGCGAGGTGGTGCCGACCGCGACGATGCGGCCGCCTTCGGCGCGGGCGTCGTTGATCGCTTCGGCCTCGTCCGGCGATATCTCGCCCCATTCGGCATGCATCCTGTGGGCTTCGGTGTCCTCGGCCGTGACCGGCAGGAAGGTGCCGGCGCCGACATGCAGTGTCAGGCGGACGCAATGGACGCCGCGCGCCGCGATGGCGGCCATCAGGTCTGGCGTGAAATGGAGACCGGCCGTCGGTGCGGCAACGGCGCCGGGCTCGGCGGCATGGAGCGTCTGGTAGTCGGCGAGGTCTTCGGCGTCCGTCGCGCGCTTGCGGGCGATGTAAGGCGGCAGCGGCATTTCGCCGGCTTGCGCGATGGCCGCATCGAGCGCCGGGCCGGCATGAGAAAAGCGCAGGCGCGCCTCGCCGCCCTCGCCTTTTTCCTCGACGGTGGCGGAAAGCCCGCCGGCAAATTCGATCGTCTCGCCAAGGTTGAGCTTCTTGGCCGGGCGCAGAAAGGCGCGCCATGCCGCAGGCCCGGCGCGCAGATGCAGCATCACCTCGATGCGGGCCGCGGCCGCGCCGCGCCGCCGCGTGCCGAAAAGGCGGGCCGGAATGACCTTCGTGTCGTTGAAGACGAGAATGTCGCCCGCACGCAGATGCGCGGGCAGATCGCGGACCGTCTCGTCGGCCAGCGCGTTTTCCCCGGGGCCAATCACCAGCATCCGCGCCGCATCGCGCGGACGGGCCGGCCGGAGCGCGATCAGCGCTTCCGGCAGCTCGAAATCGAAATCGGAAACGCGCATGGGGTTCGATCAATCCGATGTATCCCACCCGCCCCTGGGGGGCGGGTCGAAAAATTCGAGAGCGTAGCGACGAATTTTTCGGGGCGGGGGCTCGGTCTCGCCACGGTGAACTCGCTATCGTTTAAACAGGCGACGAAGTCAGCGACCCCGCCCCAAACCGAACGGCTTTGGCAATAAATCGCCAAAGCCGCTCCGTTTGACCCTCCCCCAAGGGGAGGGTGGAAGAAAGTGCGTTGCGCCGGCGCCGATTACGCCGCATCCGCCGCGACGCGCATCGAGACGATGCGGTCGGGATCGCGCACCGGCTCGCCGCGCTTGATCTTGTCGACGGCATCCATGCCCGAAATCACCTGGCCCCAGACCGTGTATTGCCCGTCGAGGAACGAAGTGTCGCCGAAGCAGATGAAGAACTGGCAATCGGCACTGTTGGGGTCCTGCGTGCGGGCCATCGAACAGGTGCCGCGGACATGAGGTTCCTTCGAGAATTCGGCCGGCAGCTTCTTGCCCGAACCGCCCGAACCGGTGCCGGTCGGGTCGCCGCCCTGCGCCATGAAACCGTCGATGACGCGGTGAAAGGCGATGCCGTCATAGAAGCCTTCGCGCGCCAGTTCCTTGATACGGGCGACATGTTTCGGCGCCAGATCGGGCCGGAGTTCGATCACGACTTTCCCGTGCGGGATTTCCATGATCAGCGTGTTTTCGGGATCCTTGATGTCGGTCATGAGGGTCTCAATCTTCCTTTGCGTCGGCGGCGACCTGCATCTTCACGATCCGGTCGGGATCGGAAGGCGGCTCGCCGCGCTTGATGTTGTCGACATACTCCATGCCCTCGACGACGCGGCCGAACAGCGTGTACTGGCCGTCGAGAAACGAGGCGTCGTCGAAGACGATGAAGAACTGGCTGTTGGCGCTGTTGGGGCTCTGCGAGCGAGCCATGCCCAGTGCGCCGCGGGTGAAGCTCTCGTTGCGCGTGAATTCGGCGCGCAGATCGTCGAGAAAGGAGCCGCCCATGCCGGTGCCGGTCGGATCGCCGGTCTGGGCCATGAAGCCCTCGATGACGCGGTGAAAGACGATGCCGTCGTAGAAGCCTTCGCGCGTCAGCGTCTTGATGCGCTCGACATGACGCGGCGCGATTTCGGGCAGCAGTTCGATGACGACACGGCCGTCCTTGAGGTCGAGCCAGATCGTGTTCTCGGGGTCGAGCGCCAGCGCCCGTCCCGAAAGCCCGGCCAGGGCGAAAAGCGCGATCAGCGCCGTCGTCAGTCTACGCATGTGGGAACTCCCGTTTCATTTGGCGGTTATTTCCTTTCGGCAATCCGCGCCAGCACCTTCTCGGCGACGCGCTTCGGCACGAAGGGCAGAATGTCGCCGCCCATGCCGGCAATCTGGCGCACCAGCGTCGAGGAGATGAACTGGGTCTCGGGCGAGGCGGCCAGAAACACCGTTTCGACGCGCGGGTTCATCACCCGGTTCATGCCGACCATCTGGGTCTCGTATTCGAAATCGACGGCGCCCCGCAAGCCGCGGATGATGACGCCGGCGCCCGCCTCGTCGGCGGCATTGACGACCAGGCCCGAAAAGGAGGCCGTGCTGACCTTGCCGCCCGCCGCCTTTGCCAGCGGCGCGGCCTCGGTCTCGATTAGCGCGAAGCGTTCCTCGAGCGTCAGCAGCGGCGTCTTGGTTGCATTGACGCCGATCGCCACCACCAGGTGATCGACCAGCGTCAGCGCGCGGCGGATCACGTCGAGATGGCCGTTGGTCATCGGGTCGAAAGTGCCGGGATAGAGTCCGATCCGCGCCATGCCCTACTCCTGCTCCTCGCCGGCTTCGCTGTCGGCGCTTTCCTCGACGCGTTCGACCGAAACCACGCGTTCGTCGGCCGCGGTGCGGAAGACGGTCACGCCCTGCGTGCCGCGGGCCTGGATCGAAATGTCATGCACCGGGCAACGGATCAACTGGCCGGCATCGGTGACCAGCATGATCTGGTCATCATCCTCGACCGGGAAGGAGGCGACCAGCCGGCCGTTGCGTGTGCCGATATCCATCGCGATGACGCCCTTACCGCCGCGGCCCTTGGCCGGATAGCGGTAGGAGGAGGAGCGCCGGCCGAAGCCCTTTTCGGTGACGGCCAGCACGAACTGTTCCTTGGCGCCGAGCTCGGCATAGCGTTCGGGGCTAAGCGTCAACTCCTCGGCCGGCACCTCTTCGGCCTCCTCGTCATCGGCGGTCGCCGGACCGTCCTCGGCCTCGGTGTCGCCCAGCGTTGCGCGGCGCATGGCGGCGGCTTGTTTGAGATAGGCCTCGCGCTCGGCCGAGGTCACGTCGACATGACGCAGGATCGTCATGCCGATCACGTCGTCGCCGTCGTCGAGACGGATGCCGCGCACGCCGGTCGAGGTGCGGCCGGCAAAGACGCGCACCTCCGGCACCGGGAAGCGCGCCGAGCGCCCGCCCGCCGCCGTCAGCAGCACATCGTCGTCCTCGCTGCAGATCTGCACGCCGATGATGCTGTCGCCCTCGTCCTCGAGCTTCATCGCGATCTTGCCGCTGCGGTTGATCTGGATGAAGTCGGACAGCTTGTTGCGCCGGACGCCGCCGCTCTTCGTGGCGAACATCACATGCAGGCTGTCCCAACTCTCCTCGTTCTCGGGCAGCGGCATGATGGTGGTGATGGTCTCGCCCTGTTTCAGCGGCAGGATGTTGATCATCGCCTTGCCACGTGCCTGCGGCGTCGACTGCGGCAGACGCCAGACCTTGAGCTTGTAGACCATGCCGGTGGAGGAGAAGAACAGCACCGGCGTATGCGTGTTGGCGACGAAAAGGCGGGTGACGAAATCCTCGTCGCGCGTCGACATGCCGGCGCGGCCCCGGCCGCCGCGGCGCTGCGCCCGATAGGTCGAGAGCGGCACGCGCTTGATATAGCCGTGATGGCTGACCGTGATGACCATGTCCTCGCGCTGGATCAGGTCCTCATCCTCGAAATCGGATTCGGATTCGGCGATCTCGGTGCGGCGCGGCGTTGCGAACTCCGATTTGATGGCCGTCAGCTCGTCGCGCATGATGGTCAGCACGCGCTCGCGTGAGCGCAGAATGTCGAGATAGTCGGAAATCCGCTCGCCGAGCCCCATCAGCTCGTCGCCGATCTCGTCGCGGCCGAGCGCGGTGAGGCGCTGCAGGCGCAGATCGAGGATGGCTTTTGCCTGCTCCTCCGACATCCGCGTCGTGCCGTCCTCGCCCAGTCGGTGGCGCGGATCGTCGATCAGGGCGATCAGCGGCGCGATGTCGGTCGCCGGCCAGTCCCGTGCCATCAGGCGTTCGCGCGCCGTCGCCGGATCGGGCGCGGTCCGGATCAACTGGATCACCTCGTCGATATTGGCAACCGCGATGGCGAGACCCACCAGCACATGGGCGCGGTCGCGCGCCTTGTTGAGTTCGAACTTGGTCCGGCGCGAGATCACTTCCTCGCGGAAGGCGATGAAGATGCCGAGGAACTGCTTGAGGTTCATCAGCTCCGGCCGGCCGTGATCGAGTGCCAGCATGTTGCAGCCGAAGCTCTGCTGGAGCGGCGAGAAACGGTAGAGCTGGTTCAGCACCACTTCCGCGACCGCGTCGCGGCGCAGCTCGACGACGACCCGCATGCCGTTGCGATCGGATTCGTCGCGCAGATCGGAAATGCCCTCGATTCGTTTCTCGCGCACCAGTTCCGCGATCTTCTCGACCATCGAGGCCTTGTTGACCTGATAGGGGATCTCGGTGATGACCAGGGCGTGACGGTCCTTGCGGACCTCCTCGACCTCGACCCGGCCCCGCACGACGACCGAACCGCGCCCCAGATGATAGGCTGAACGCGCGCCCTGGCGCCCCAGCATGATGCCGCCCGTCGGGAAGTCGGGCGCCGGCACATATTCGATCAGCTCGTCGACGCTGATCTCGGGATTGTCGATCTGCGCAATGCAGGCATCGATCACCTCGCCGAGATTGTGCGGCGGGATGTTGGTCGCCATGCCGACGGCAATGCCGCCGGCGCCATTGACCAGCAGATTGGGAAACTCGGCCGGCAGAACGACCGGTTCCCTTTCGGAGCCGTCGTAATTGTCCTTGAAGTCGATCGTGTTCTTGTCGATGTCCCGCAGCAATGCATGCGCGGTCTTGGCCATGCGCACTTCGGTGTAACGCATGGCGGCCGGCGGATCGCCATCGACCGAACCGAAATTGCCCTGCCCGTCGAGCAGCGGCAGGCGCATCGAGAATTCCTGCGCCATGCGCACCAGCGCGTCATAGATCGACTGGTCGCCATGCGGATGATACTTGCCGATGACATCGCCGACGACGCGGGCCGACTTGCGATAGGGCTTGTTCCAGTCGTAGCCGTTCTCGTTCATCGAAAAGAGGATGCGGCGATGGACCGGCTTCAACCCGTCCCGCGCATCTGGCAGCGCGCGGCTCACGATCACGCTCATCGCGTAATCGAGATAGGAACTGCGCATCTCGTCTTCGATGGCGATCGGGGAGACATCGCGCTCCGGCGGCGGACCGCCCGCGGCGCCGCCGGCCGGCGGCCGCGAACCGCCGCCGTTCAGACCGTTATCCACATCGGTATCGCCGCCCGGGCCCGGCTCGTTACCCGGAATGTCGCTGTCTTGGGTATCGGACAAGTGTTTTTCTGACGTTGGGAGCGTAGCCGCCGGGGCCGAATTCGCCGGCCGCGGACACGCTCGAAAGGAACAAAAACGAGGGCCGACGACACGCGCCGAATCCCTCTGACTTACTGGTTTGCAGAGTACCAGACGCGCCCTGTCACGGCAACTTCAAAGACGCGAAACGACATCCTGTAACACGCTGAAATAAAAGAGAAAAAAGCCGTTTCTCAAATGCGGTCCAGGGTGCTCGCCTGCCACCCGGCAAAAGCCTGTCGACACGCTTGCGCGGCAACATGTCCTGCTGACGAAATGCCCCCCTTTTGCGTCATCGTGTAGTGTCGAGCGAAGCATTCAGGAATGCCCGAAGACGACCCGCAACCGATCACGAGGCGCCCCGCTCCCATGTCCGGTCCACGCTCATCAGCATCAAATGCCACCTTCACCGGCACATCATCCGAGGCGGCCAGTCGCCCGGACTGGGCCGCCCTGACGATCGACGAGGTTGCGGCGGAACTGGCGAGCTCTGCGGACGGGCTGAGCGCCGCCGAGGCCGCCGAGCGTCTCGAACGCTTCGGTCCCAACCGTCTCGCTACCGCTGCCCGACGCAGCGCACTGAAGCGACTAGCGGGTCAGTTCAATAATCTGCTGATCTATGTGCTGCTCGCCGCGGCAGGCCTTGCCCTGCTGATCGGCCACAGCATCGATGCGCTGGTGATCTTTGTCGTTGTGATCGTCAACGCCGGCATCGGTTTCTTTCAGGAGGGCAAGGCCGAAGATGCACTCGAAGCCATTCGCGGGCTGATCGACCCCGAGGCAACAGTGCGGCGAGACGGCCAGCGCACAATCGTCAAGGCCGGCGAGGTCGTGCCTGGCGATCTGGTGCTGATCGAGGCTGGCGACCGCGTGCCGGCAGATTTGCGATTGTTGCGGGCCAAGAATCTGAAACTCGACGAGGCGGCACTGACCGGCGAATCCGTACCGGTTGAGAAATCGTCCGATCCGGCACCGGCCGATGTCGAGCTCGGTGACCGCACGTCAATGGTCTTTTCGGGCACGTTCGTCGCTTCGGGTCAGGGCACAGGCCTTGCGGTTGCAACCGCGACCCAGACCGAACTTGGCCGCATCAGCGGTATGCTGGCCGATGTCGTCGAATTGAAGACGCCACTCGTCCGGCAGATGGACCGCTTTGCGCGTCACATTACCTTTGCGCTGATGGGCGTGGCCGTCATCGTTTTCGCGATTGCGCTGCAGCGTCCGGACTTCGCGCTCGCCGACGCTTTCATGGCCGTTGTCGGCCTTTTCGTTGCCGGAATCCCCGAAGGATTGCCGGCGATCATGACAATAACGCTGGCAATCGGCGTGCAGCGTATGGCCGGGCGCAAGGCGATCATCCGCCGTTTGCCGGCCGTCGAAACCCTCGGCGCTGTCTCCGTTATCTGTTCCGACAAGACCGGCACGCTGACGCGCAACGAAATGACGGCGCGTTCCGTCATCATCGCCGACGGTCTGATCGAGGTCTCGGGCACCGGCTATGTACCGGAAGGCGCATTGACCCGTGACGGGAACGACGCCGAAACGGCGACTCTTCCTGCGCTTGCGGCCATTCTCGAAACGGCAGCGCTCTGCAACGATGCCGAGGTGCACAAAGAGAATGGTAATTGGAAGGCCGCTGGCGATCCCATGGAAGCAGCATTGCTGGTACTGGCGATGAAAGCCGGGATCGATCCTGCCGAACGGCGCCGCCTGCGCACCCGTCTCGACGAAATTCCCTTCGATTCCGCCCACAAGTTCATGGCGACCCTGCACGAAGCCGAAGACGGTGTGGAAAGCGAACGGGCAATCCTGGTCAAGGGTGCACCAGAGCGCCTGATCGAAATGGCAGATGCGGTCCTGACGGCAGACGGCAAAGCGCCGATCGACCGTGACCAGTGGCATCAGCGTGTCGACGAACTGGCGGCGCGTGGCGAACGCGTTCTCGGCTTCGCATTGAAACCCGTCGCCGCCGAGCATGGCACTGTCGAGACCGGTCATGTCAACGAGGGTCTTATACTGATCGGCCTGGTAGGTTTCATCGATCCGCCACGCGAGGAAGCGATCGAAGCGGTCAAGGCCTGCAAGCAGGCCGGCATCCGCGTCGTGATGATTACCGGCGATCATGCCTTGACGGCCAAGGCTATCGCCCGCGCGCTTGGACTGGCGGACGATCCACACGTGCTGACCGGCCGCGACCTCGAGGAAATGGACGACCTGGCCCTGAAAAAGGCGGCACTAGAGACGCAGGTCTTTGCGCGCACCACCCCCGAGCACAAGCTGCGGCTGGTGGAAGCCCTGCAAGCCGATGGGCTGACGGTCGCCATGACCGGCGATGGCGTCAACGACGCGCCGGCTCTCAAGCGCGCAGATGTCGGCGTCGCGATGGGCCAGAAAGGCACCGAGGCCGCAAAGGAAGCGAGCGAAATGGTGCTCGCCGACGACAATTTTGCCTCGATCGTCGCGGCCGTGCGCGAAGGCCGGACGGTCTATGACAATCTCAAGAAGACCATCCTCTTCCTGCTGCCGATCAATGGGGGCGAATCGATGACAATCGTCTTTGCGATCCTGGCCGGCCTGGAAATGCCTATCACACCGGTACAGATTCTCTGGGTCAACATGGTGAGTTCGGTGGCACTTGCCATGGTGCTGGCCTTCGAGCCGACCGAGCCGGGCACGATGCGGCAGAAACCGCGGCCCGCCGACGAGCCGATCCTGCGTGGCGACGTCATCTGGCGGATCGTTTTCATCTCGACCCTTTTCCTGTTCGGTGCCTTTGGCATGTTCGCCTGGGCGATCGACCGCGGTCTGTCCAACGAAGTCGCCCGGACCATGGTCGTCAACACGATTGTCGTGATGGAAATCTTCTACCTGTTCAGTGTGCGCTATGTGCATGGCGGTTCGCTGACGCTGCAAGGCATTTTCGGAACGCCAGCTGTTCTCGCCGGCATCGCCGCTGTCATCGTGCTGCAGCTCACCTTCACCTATGCGCCATTCATGGTGCTGCCATTCGACACGGCGCCGGTCGCTTTCACCGACGGTCTTGCGATTGTCGCCGTCGGCGTCGTACTTTTTGCAATCCTCGAAATCGAGAAGATGATCCGATTGGGCTGGCGGCATCGCCGGCGCGCGCACGCCACTTGAGATGCTGTGGCCGGACCGTTACCAGAGAAGCGGCTTCTCAATCATCAGATAGAGAATGACCAGGACGCCGAAAAATGCCGGCCAGCCCATCCAGAACCACAGACGCATATACTGCCGGTAACGCGGGGGAAGCACCGTACCGGAATCGCGCGCGGCGACGGCCATCTTGCGCATTTCGTTCTGCATCCAGACGACCGGCAGCCACAACAGGCCGATCATCACAAAGAGCGCGAGGCTGACCACGATCCAGCTTTCATCGAGCGTATGGCCGGACAACATGACCATCGCAAGACCGGTGACCGGTTGAACCACGACGGCGGTTGCCGTGAAGACGAAATCGGCGATGACGACGATGCGTGCTGTGCCGGCGATCAGCGCGACATCGCCGCTGCGGTCGGCCATATACATGAAGAAGGCAATCCCGAGCCCGGTTCCGAAAAGAACCATTGCGCCGAGAATGTGCAGATATTCGAGGACATGGAACAGATCCATCGCGTCGCCTCAAGGGCTAGAATGGAATTTCGTCGTCGAGGTCCTGATTGAAGTTGCCGCGTCCGCCACCGCCCGACGAGGAACTGCCGCCGAAATCATCCGAGCTTCCGCCATAGTCCCCGCCGCCCGACGAACCGCCTCCCTTGCTGTCGAGCATGGTCAGAACCGAATTGAAGCCCTGCAGCACGACTTCAGTCGAGTAGCGCTCCTGGCCCGACTGGTCGGTCCATTTGCGGGTCTGCAACGCGCCTTCAAGATAGACCTTCGAGCCCTTCTTGACATATTGCTCGATGACCTTGCAGAGACCTTCATTGAAAACCACGACGCGGTGCCATTCGGTGCGTTCCTTGCGTTCGCCGGTATTCTTGTCGCGCCAGCTTTCGGACGTCGCGATACGCAGATTGGCAATCGGCCGCCCGTCCTGTGTGCGACGAATTTCAGGATCCGCCCCCAGATTGCCGACGAGGATCACCTTGTTGACGCTGCCTGCCATGTTTTTGCCCTCGCGCTGAAACTGTCCCGTTGCGCCGGACCCTAGCGGCAGAGACCGCTATGGGCCAGCGCCCGCCTCAAAAAATCTGTGGATCAAACAACGAAAGAAACCGTCTTGAGTGGGAAGTCTGAAATGACCGCTCCGGGACATCCGATAGTCCCGCCCGGAAATATGTTCTTCTTATGTTCCCACGAGATGTCAATCATGGCAAGCTGAAATCCGGTCACAAATGATTCTTTTCCGACATGCCCACATGGCCCTTGAAGCGACGGCGGCCGCCCTACATAGATGATCCCGACCCCGTAATCTTCGGGCCGGTTGCCCGGCCGACGTTCCCCAGAGTTTCAGCGCCATGCCTCGTGCTTCCAGATCCAGCGCCGTACCCGATACACAGAACCGCATGATCCGGGTGATCGGCGCCCGCGAACACAACCTGCGCAACGTCAGCGTCGAGCTGCCGCGCGACAAGCTGATCGTCATCACCGGGCTGTCGGGCTCCGGCAAGTCATCGCTTGCCTTCGACACGATCTATGCCGAGGGACAGCGACGCTATGTCGAGAGCCTGTCGGCCTACGCACGCCAGTTCCTCGAAATGATGCAGAAGCCGGATGTCGACCAGATCGACGGTCTGTCCCCGGCCATCTCCATCGAGCAGAAGACGACCTCACGCAATCCACGCTCGACCGTCGGTACCGTGACCGAGATCTACGACTATATGCGCCTTCTCTGGGCACGCATCGGCATTCCCTATTCGCCGGCGACGGGTCTTCCCATCGAAAGCCAGACGGTCAGTCAGATGGTCGATCGCGTGATGGCGCTACCGGAAGGCACACGCCTCTTCCTGCTGGCGCCGATCATTCGCGGCCGCAAGGGCGAATACCGGAAGGAATTCGCCGAACTCCAGAAGAAGGGCTTCCAGCGCGTCAAGGTCGACGGCGCATTCCACGAGATTGCCGAGGTGCCCGAACTCAACAAGAAGGTCAAGCATGACATCGATGTCGTGGTCGACCGTATCGTGGTGCGCGGTGACCTCGGAAACCGGCTGGCCGACAGTTTCGAGATTGCGCTGGCACTCGCCGACGGTATTGCCGTGGTTGAAATGGCCGATGTCAAAAAGGGAGAGACGGCTGAGCGCATCATCTTTTCCTCGCGTTTTGCCTGCCCCGTTTCCGGTTTCACCATCGACGAGATCGAACCCCGGTTGTTTTCATTCAACAACCCCTTCGGTGCCTGCCCGGCATGCGACGGGCTCGGCACGCAATTCTACATGGATCCGGATCTCGTGGTTCCGGATCACGGGTTGTCGCTGAAGAAGGGAGCCATCGCACCCTGGTCGCGCTCGACCTCACCCTATTACACCCAGACGCTGATGGCGCTTGCCAAGCAATACAAGTTCTCTATGACGGTGCCGTGGTCACAGCTCCCGGAAGAAGCGCAGAACGTCATACTCTATGGGTCCGGCGACGAGGTGGTGACGTTCGCCTATGACGACGGTATGCGTTCCTACAAGACCAGGAAGCCCTTCGAGGGTGTGATCCCCAATCTGGAACGGCGCTGGCGCGAGACGGATAGTGCCTGGGCGCGTGAGGAGATTGAACGATTCCAGGGCATTACGAATTGCGACGCCTGCGGCGGCTTCCGCCTCAAGCCGGAAGCGCTGTCGGTCAAGATCGCGAAGCGGCATGTAGGTGAAGTGTCGCAAATGTCGATCCGCGAGGCCGACCGCTGGTTCGCCGACCTCGACCAACATCTGACCGCAAAGCAGAACGAGATTGCCGGCCGCGTGCTGAAGGAAATCCGCGAGCGCCTGCACTTTCTCAACAATGTCGGCCTCGAATATCTGACCCTGGCGCGCAACTCCGGCACGTTGTCAGGCGGCGAAAGTCAGCGCATCCGCCTTGCCTCGCAGATCGGCTCTGGCCTGACCGGCGTTCTCTACGTGCTGGACGAGCCTTCGATCGGCCTGCATCAGCGCGACAATGACCGCTTGCTCGAAACACTGAAGCGGCTGCGCGATCTCGGAAACACGGTAATCGTGGTCGAGCATGACGAGGATGCAATCCGCGTTGCCGATCATGTCGTCGACATGGGACCCGGGGCGGGCATTCACGGCGGCAAGGTCGTGGCCGAGGGAACGGTCGAAGACATCATGGCCGCATCGGAGAGCCTGACCGGGCAGTATCTCACCGGGTTTCGCCAGATCGACGTCCCTGCCGTGCGCCGCAAGGGCAGTGGCAAATGGCTGAAGGTGACCGGTGCAAAGGAAAACAATCTCAAGAACGTGACCGCCGAAATCCCGCTTGGTGTCTTTACCTGTGTCACCGGCGTATCCGGCGGCGGCAAGTCGACCCTGCTGATCGAGACAATCTACAAGGCCGTGGCGCGGCGCCTCAACAACACGCGCGAGCATCCCGGTGTTTTCGACGAGATCTTCGGCCTCGAGCATCTCGACAAGATCATCGATATCGACCAGTCGCCGATCGGGCGGACGCCGCGCTCCAATCCGGCGACCTATACCGGCGCCTTCACCTTCATTCGCGACTGGTTCGCCGAGTTACCCGAAAGCCGCGCCCGCGGCTACAAGCCCGGCCGCTTCTCCTTCAACGTCAAGGGCGGACGTTGCGAGGCCTGTCAGGGCGACGGCGTGATCAAGATCGAGATGCACTTCCTCCCCGATGTCTATGTCGAATGCGACGCCTGCCACGGCCATCGCTACAATCGCGAAACACTGGAGGTGAAGTTCAAGGACAAGTCGATCGCCGACGTGCTGGAAATGACGGTCGACGAAGCCGCGAATTTCTTCAAGGCCGTGCCGGCGGTGCGCGACAAGATGGAAGTGCTGCAACGTGTCGGTCTCGGCTATATCAAGGTCGGTCAGCAGGCGACGACGCTGTCGGGCGGCGAGGCGCAGCGCATCAAGCTCGCCAAGGAACTGTCGAAGCGCGCCACAGGCCGCACGATCTACATTCTCGACGAACCGACGACAGGCCTGCATTTCCACGATGTCGCCAAGCTGCTCGAAGTGCTGCACGAACTGGTCGACAGTGGCAATACCGTTGTCGTCATCGAACACAATCTCGAAGTCATCAAGACGGCCGACTGGCTGCTCGACCTCGGACCTGAAGGCGGGGACGGCGGCGGCGAAATCGTGGCGGCGGGAACGCCGGAAGAGGTCGCGGCCGAGTCCCGCTCCTACACCGGGCAATATCTGAAGGAACTCTTCAGGCGCCGGCCGGGCAAAGGCGCCGCGACGCCAAAGCCCCGCAAGGCGAGTGCCGCCGCAAAGAGCAAGACCAGCGTCCGCAAGGCGGCACCGAAAGCAAAACCCGCCGCCACGAAGAAGAAGACGCGGCGCTAGCGCTTTTCGGCCGTGAGGCGCACCGGCACATTCGCGTCGAGAAATGCCAGAATGTGTTTGGCGACCTCGTCCGGTTTTTCTTCATGCGGCAGGAAGGCGGCGCCGCCGATCACCGCAAGGCCGGCCTTATCCGGCATCCGCGCCACCATTTCCCTGGCCCGCCGCACCGGGAACACACCGTCCTTCTCGCCCCAGATGAAAAGCATCGGCGCGTCGATCTTCGCATGCAGATCGTCCAGCCGCGCGACAAGGCTGTGATCGACGCCAAGAAGATATTCGAGCAGCCCGCGATAGGCGTGCTCCGAGCGCAACCAACTCGTCACGAACAGTTCCATGTATTCGTCGTCGATCAGCCGCTTGTCGACGAAGAAGCCGACACGGCCGAGCCAGCGGCGCATGACCGATTTCGAGCCGAGCGCCGCCTTGAAGAGCGCGCGTCCGCCGCGCCGCCGGAAGGCCCATTGCAGCTTCGGCACGACGCCAGGCAGATGACCCGGCACCTCGGTGTCGATGGCGACAATCCTGTCAACGCGTGCCGCATCCGCCACAGCCAGCATCCGCGCAAATGTGCCGCCCGTGTCATGACCGACGACGGAGTAGCCCGCAAGCTTCATTCGGTCCGCAAAGGCGCGAACACGCTCGACATGTCCGTGGAAGGAGAAATTGGTGTGCCGGCTCCAGCCGCTCTCGCCCATGCCAGCGGCATCGAGCGCATAGCAGGTGTAGTGCGGCTCGAGCAGCGGCAGCAGCTTGCGGAAGCTCGCCTTGTGAAAGGGCCAGCCATGCAGCAGAATGAGCGCCGGGCCGTTGCCGGAAACGGTGTAGGCAAGTTCGATGTCTTCGTAGGGGAAGGTCAGGGTTTTCGTCATCTTGTGTTCTTTCGGTTTGTGCCGGTCCGCAGGGTCAGCCGAGCGACGCAGCAGCACCACTACCCGGAAGGTAAGAAAATCGCCATGAACACGATCCTCCAGGACGAAGGCATATTCGGCGTTCATCTGCGCCGCGCCCGGCTCGCACAAAAGCGGAGTCAGGAAGAACTGGCCGAGGGTGCGGGCATTTCAGCGCGTCACATGAGCTTCATTGAAACGGGCCGATCGCGTCCGAGCCGCGATGTCGTGTTGCGTCTCGGCGACGCGCTGGAATTGTCGGCGAACGAGCGGAACGCAATGCTGAGGCTTGCGGGCTTCGCGCCTGCTTTCGCGCCTGCCGACCTCGCGCAGCCTGAACGGTTGCTCGCGCGCGATGCGGTGTCGAAGCTGCTCGATGCACAGGGCGCCATCCCGGCCGTGGCATCGGACTCGCTCGGCAACATTCTCGAAATGAACGACGCCGCATCACGGTTTTTCAGCATCTCCCGCGACAAACCGGTTGCGACCGGAGACAATCTGTTCGAGCTGTTCTTTTCGGATCCGGCGGCGCGAGCGGCGATCGTCAATTGGCGCGAGGTGGCACCGGCGCTGCTTCATCATCTGGAGCAGGAAGCGCTGATTGCCCCGAACCGCGCCGACGCCGGCCGCCTCCTTGCCCGGATCAGGCGCCTGGCCGGACCTGAAGTCGAGCCGACCAGCACCGATCTGCCGATCTTCCGGTTCGAAATCCGGAACGGCGACCAGCACCTTTCCTTCGTCTCCAGCTACAGCACATTTGGCGTGCCCTATGACGCGACAATGCAGTCGATCCGCATCGAGTGCTTCTTTCCGGCCGACCGCGAGACGCAGTCCTTCCTCGACAGGTTGACGGCTGAAAATGTGTAGATCGGATTTTTTCCTCCAGAGGGCGGATCGGCGGTTTCCCACTTGCACCAATCTGTATATTAAGGGCTGGAAGATGGGCGTCAGCGGATCATGTCTCACTTAGATCGCCGAGAGTTTCTCAAGCTGTTCACGGCCGGAGCCGGATGCTTTGCGTTCGCCGCAAGCGCCCTGCCCTTCACGTCGCGGCGCGCCTGGGCCCAGGCCAATGGCGGCCACTATCATTTCCCGCAAGGACTTGCCTCCGGCGACCCGCAACCCGACGCCGTGATGCTGTGGACCCGCGTCGAGACGACCGACCCGTCCGCACCGGAAATGCGGACCTGGATCGATCTTTATGTACAGGTCGCAGAGGACGAGGCCTTCGAGAATCTGGTTGCCGAACAGGCAGTGCGCGCCGACCCCGCCGCCGACCATACGGTGCGCCTCTTCATTCACGGGTTGAGGCCAGACACCGCTTACTATTATCGCTTTTATGCCGGCGGCGATCGCTCGCCCTATCCGGGCCGCACGCGCACCGCGCCGCGTCCGGACGCCGCCCGCAACGTTCGCTTCGCCGCCATCTCGTGTCAGAGTTACGAACAGGGATACTACGGGGCGCTGCGCCGTCTGGTGAACGACGACATCGCCGCGGCGCCAGAAGACAAGATCGATTTTGTTCTGCACCTCGGCGACTTCATCTACGAACGCACCGGCGACGTGCCGGAAACTCTGAGACCCGCGCGGCTGATAGGCCCGCTGCCCGACGGCTCCGAGCCGTGGGAGCCAGACGGCACGCGACCCTGGTGGCGGAAAGGCGGACAGGCCGCAGTAACGATAGCCGACTATCGTACGATCTACCGCAAATACCTGACCGACCCCGATCTGCAAGCGGCCCGCGCGCGCTTTCCTTTCGTTCACACCTGGGACGATCACGAATTCACCAACGACGCGTGGCAGAGCCACGACACCTATTTCGGCGATGGCGAACCTGCACAGCGCCGCAAGGTCGCTGCCAATCGGGCATGGTTCGAATACATTCCCGCCGTGCTGACGCGCATGCCTTCGTTCAACGGCATCGCCAACAAGGCGCATGATTACAAGCCCGTCCGTGTCGACGACGCGCCGATGGGCGAGCCGGATGAGAATTTTCTTTATCAGGGCGACGACAACCTGAAAGCGCTGTCGAGCCTGACGATCTATCGCGCGCTGACATGGGGTGTGATGCTCGACCTGGTCGTCACCGATCTCAGAAGCTATCGGAGCCCGCCGGTGCTGACGGAAGAGATCAAGGAACTCATCAAGGGAGCGCCGGCGCCGCCCGTCGGCCTGGTCAAACTGCTCGACGCAGGGGCGTCGGCCAATGGCGGAGAACCGCCGAAGACGATCCGCTACGGCGACAAAGAAATGCCCAACCCGCGGCGCGATGCGCCGCCCGGCACGCATATGGGCGCTGAGCAAAAAGCGTGGTTCAAGTCGGTGCTGACAGCCTCGGCCGCGAAGTGGCGCGTCTGGGCGAATGGCGGCCCGGCATTGCAGATGCGCCTCGATTTCTCGCGCATTCCGTTTGCCGGATTGCAGGATGGCTATGTCGGCACCGACGCCTGGAACGGATTTCCCGGTGAACTGCAGGAACTGATGAGCTTCGTTCGCGATGAGGGTATCGGCAATCTCGTTTCGGTCGCTGGCGATTATCACGCCTTCGCCGCCGGCCGCCTGCCGGTCGATCCGGACGCGGACGAGCTTTCGCATGTGGCCGTCGAATTCATGACTGCTGCCGTCAGCTCCGGCGCGATGTACGAAATGGTCGAACTGCGAACCCGCGACAGCGGTTTCTTCCATCGCGCGGTGGTGCTCGACCGGGACGGCGAGAAATTCGAGAACTGGAACAACACGCTGGTCAACGGTCTGCGCGCCGGCATCCTCGCCAACTACTCGAACTCGGACTATCTCCGCGACATGGTGCAGAACGAACGTGCGAGCCCCGGCCTCGATTACATGGACTCGGACGGGCACGGCTATACGCTCGTAACCCTGACAGACGAGGCGATGAAGGTCGAGCAGGTCAATGTCGGCGATGTAACCCGGGACGCCGGTCCCGAAGGCGCAGAGGTTCTGCGCCGTGCGCGCTTCACCGTGAAGCCGTGGGGTCCCGGCGAGGCCCCGGCCATCGAGGGTCCGGAATTCGAAGGCAAGCCGCCCTACCCCTGGACCTTCGTCTGATCCGTCTCACGGTTTGACGGGCAGCTTCCAGCCGCTAAGCTTCCCTCCCAAGAAGCGGTCGGGAGGGAATGGGCATGAGTTTTTCCGAATATGCGTCCTATGACGGTTTGGGGCTGGCCGAGCTGGTGCGCCGGAAAGAGGTCAGCGCCGCCGATCTGGCCGAAGAAGCCATTTCCCGCATCGAGAAGCACAACCCGACACTGAACGCGGTCGTTACCAAAATCTACGATCGCGGACGCGAAGCGGCGAAAAAGCCGGCCAGTGGGCCCTTCGAGGGCGTGCCCTTCCTGTTGAAGGACATTCTCGGCGATCTCGAAGGCGTACCGACGCAGAATGGCTCGCGGTTCCTCAGCGGCATTCCGGCCCCGCATGATGCAACGTTGACCGCGCGCTTCAAGCAGGCCGGCGTTGTCATTCTCGGCAAGACCAATGTGCCTGAATGCGGGCTGCTACCGACGACGGAGTCGGCGCTTTACGGCCCTGCGCGCAATCCCTGGAACACCGAGCATTCGACCGGCGGCTCCTCCGGCGGATCGGCTGCGGCAGTCGCGGCCGGGATCGTCCCGATTGCCCATGCCAATGATGGCGGCGGCTCGATCCGCATTCCGGCGGCCTGTTGCGGCCTTGTCGGGTTGAAGCCGACGCGGGCGCGTAATCCGCTGGGCCCCGACATGGGCGACATCATGGGCGGGCTGATCCACGAACACATTGTTTCGCGCAGCGTGCGCGACACGGCGGCCATGCTCGACTGCACATCGGGCCCCGAACTTGGCGACCCTTATTTTGCGCCGCCCAACGAGCGTCCCTTTGGCGAGGAAGTCGGCCGCAAGACCGGCAAGCTGCGCATCGCCTATTCGGTGACCGACACGGCCGGAAAGACGGTGCATCCCGAATGTGTCAAGGGGATCGAGGAAACGGCGAAACTGTTGAGCGATCTCGGCCATGAGGTCGAGGAGGCGGCACCGCCGCTGACCAACGAAATCCTCTCGCAGTCCTTCATGGCGCTCTGGGCATCCGGCCTCGCCCTGCAGATCGACGCTTTTGCGATGATCACCGGCAAGCAACCCAACGACAACGAGATCGAGGGACTGACCTGGGGCCTCTATCAGGCCGGCAAGCAGGTGACCGCAGTTCAATACCAGATGGCGATGGCACAGATGCAGGGCATGTCGCGAGCCGTCGCGCATTTCATGGAACGTTACGATGCATGGATGACGCCGACGCTCGGCGCCCCGCCGCTGAAGCTCGGCAGCATCGACATCCATGAGCGCGACCCGGTGAAAGCCTTCGAGCCGATCATCGACTACGTGCCTTTCACTGCCATCGAGAATGCGACGGGCCAGCCGGCAATCTCGTTGCCGCTCCACTGGACGGCAGACGGCCTGCCGGTTGGCATCATGTTCGCCGGACGTTTCGGCGACGAGGCCGGCCTGATCCGCCTCGCCGCGCAACTGGAAGAAGCACGCCCCTGGAAGGACAAGCATCCGAGAATCTGGAACTGACACAGGCCGAGGGAGATCGACGATGGGCTTTGCGGAATATGCGAATTATGACGGGCTGGGGCTTGCGGAGCTGGTCGACAAGGGCAAGGTGACGCCGCTTGAGCTGATCGACGCTGCGATCGAGCGCGCCGAACGCCACAACCCGACGCTTAACGCCATCGTCTTCGAGGCCTATGACGAAGCGCGCGATGTCGCCAAGCGTAAACTGCCGGACGGTCCGTTCAAGGGCGTACCGTTCCTGATCAAGGACCTCGGTTCACCGGTGAAGGGCTGGCGGCGCTCAAGCGGCAGCCGCTTCGTCGCCGATGTCGTCGACGATCACGACAGCGAGCTGGTGAGGCGTTTCCGCGCGGCGGGAACGGTTCTTTTCGGCAAGACCAACACACCCGAATATGGCATCACCGGCACCACGGAATCGCGGCTGCTCGGTCCCTGCCGTAACCCTTGGGATTCGACCCGCATTTCCGGTGGTTCTTCGGGTGGCGCAGCGTCGGCCGTCGGCGCCGGCATCCTACCGCTCGCACATGCCTCTGATGGCCTTGGGTCGATTCGCATACCGGCTGCCTGTTGCGGCCTTGTCGGCATGAAGATAACGCGCGATCGCAACCCGCAAGGACCGGACGACTACGACCGTGCCATCGGCTTCAGCGTCGACCATGTGGTGAGTCGCACCGTGCGGGACAGCGCCGCGATGCTCGACGCGACCGGCTATCCCGAAGCCGCTTCGCCCTATGCCCCGCCGCCGAAGGCCCGGCCCTATATGGAGGAAATCACCAAGAGCCCCGGCAAGCTGAAGATCGCCTGGTCGGGCGAGACGCCGAACGGCAAACCGATCCACCCGGAAATCCAGGCGGCGCTGGAGCGCACTGCCGATGCTCTCGCAAAGCTGGGCCATGATGTCCGCCCGCGCGGTCTCGGCATCGACTACCGCCAGCTTTATAGGGCGCAGGGCGCGGTGTCGGGATCGAACTTCGCCGCCGGCATGCTGCGCCGGATCGAGAAGATGGGCCGCGAGCCCGAGGAACACGAGCTTGAGCCGCTGACCTGGGCCGGCTTCCGCAACGGCCAGAAGCTCTCCGGCGCACAAGCCATGTGGGGTTGGCAGCAGCTTCGGCTGATGAACCGCCAGATCCTGGGCGTCTTCGAGGAAGTCGACGTCTATCTCTGCCCGGTGCTGGGTCAGTTGCAGCCCGAAATCGGCCATCTGGGGCCCGACCAGGAGGCGCGCGAGTTGAACAGGCGGCAGGGCCAGGTCTTCCCCTTCACCCCGCCCTTCAACTTCACCGGCCAGCCCTCGCTGTCGCTGCCGCTCTGGGAATCCGAAAACGGCTTGCCCATCGGCATGATGTTCACCGGCCGTTATGCCGACGAGGCGACGCTTTTCCGCCTCGCCGGACAACTGGAGAAGGAGCTGCCCTGGGCCGCCCGCAAACCGAAGGTGTGGAACTGAGGGCGCCGGGGTGCTATCTCCTGCTCCATGAGCGACAGCATCAAACCCGTCCATGTGATCGGCGCCGGCATGGCCGGTTCCGAGGCCGCCTGGCAGCTTGTGTCGGCGGGCGTACCCGTCGTGTTGCACGAAATGCGGCCGGTCGTGAAGACCGACGCCCATCACACCGATGGCTTCGCGGAACTCGTCTGCTCCAATTCGTTCCGCTCCGACGACCATGAATTGAATGCCGTCGGCCTGCTGCATGAGGAGATGCGCCGCGCCGGATCGCTGCTGATGGAGGCAGCCGTCGTGGCACGCGTGCCCGCAGGTGGGGCGCTCGCCGTCGACCGTGAGGTGTTTTCAGCCTGTGTGACGGAGAAGCTGACGGCGCATCCGCTGGTGACGGTCGAGCGGGGCGAGATCGCCGGTCTCCCGCCCGCGGAGTGGGACAATGTGATCGTCGCGACGGGACCGCTGACATCGGACGCGCTCGGCAAGGCTATCGGCGAGCTGACCGGCGCGGAAGAACTCGCGTTCTTCGACGCCATCGCGCCGATCGTTCATCGCGACAGTATCGACATGTCGGTCTGCTGGTACCAGTCGCGCTACGACAAGGTGAGCGCCGGCGGCGAAGGTGAAGGCGGCGCGGGGAAGGACTACATCAACTGCCCGCTGACGCGCGAGCAATATGCCGCCTTCGTCGAGGCGTTGCTGACGGGAGGCAAGACCGAATTCAAGGAATGGGAGAAGACGACACCCTATTTCGACGGCTGCCTGCCGATCGAGGTGATGGCGGAACGCGGAGCGGAAACGCTGCGCTTCGGGCCGATGAAGCCGGTCGGCCTCACCAATCCGCACAAGCCGGATGAAAAACCCTATGCGGTGATCCAGCTGCGTCAGGACAACAAGCTCGGTACGCTCTACAACATGGTCGGTTTCCAGACCAAGCTGAAACATGGCGAGCAGACACGCATCTTCCGCACGATACCCGGCCTCGAAAGTGCCGAGTTCGCGCGGCTGGGCGGCCTGCACCGCAACACCTTCCTCAACAGCCCGAAACTTCTCGACCCGTCGATGCGCCTCGCAAAGCAACCACGTCTGCGTTTCGCCGGACAGATCACCGGAGTCGAGGGTTATGTCGAAAGCGGCGCAATGGGACTGCTTGCCGGCCGCTTCGCTGCCGCCGAAAGGCTCGGCCGGACGCCGCACTCGCCACCCCGCACGACGGCGCTCGGCGCGCTGCTGGCGCATATCACGGGCGATGCCGACGCGACGACGTTCCAGCCGATGAACGTCAATTTCGGTCTCTTTCCACCGCCGGAAGTGCCACTCGACGAAAGCGGCAAGCGCCCCCGCGGCAAGGCCAAGGCGCCGGCACGCAAACGCGCCTACACCTCGCGCGCGCTGACCGATCTCGATCACTGGCTCCATCCAGCGGCGCAGGCGGCCGAGTAGTCATATCCGTCCGGTAAGGCGCGCGCGCAGCAGCCGCAACTGGCGTCGAAAGGCCGGCACTTCGGTTGATTGACGGAAGGGATCGAAGCCCGGCTCCGTCATCATGGCGAGATAACGATCGCAAAGCGTTGCAGGGAGAAGCACCGGCAATGCCGCGCCCGACACTCGTTCCTGTCTTGCCTCTGCCAGAAGCGTCCTCGCCCGTGTCGCCACATCCAGAATCACGGCACGCAAACCGCCGGTCATTTGTCCCGTCAGAACCGAATGTGGATCGACGTCATATGCACGCAACAGATCGGCCGGCATCATGATCCGCCCCTGCGAAGCGTGGATCGGCAAGGCGCGAAGGAGCCCCGTCAGAGAATAGGCGATGCTGGCTGGCCGAATGACTTCCGCCGGCACCTCAACGTCAATAATCGTGGCCGCGATCTCCATGATGGTAGTTGACGTCGCCTGGGCGTAAGCCTCAAGCGCATGCAGATCGTCAAAGAGTTCCTCCGACAGGTCTTGCTCGCGCGCATCGATGAGCGCGACAAGCCTGTCCCGCGGCAAGCCGGACGCCGCCATAGCCTCGGCGACCGGATGACCGCGTGTTTCTCCACGGTCAATTCCCTCGACCGTTTCCCGCCACCATTGCAGTCGGATATGCCCCATCATCGGCTCACTGACGAGTTCGGCAATCCGCGCGATCTCGACGTTGAACGCGTAAAGTGCCAGCAACGCATCACGTTTTCCGGCGGGCGCCAGCAGAACCGTCAGAAACCGGTCATGGTCGTACTTCCACACTTCATCGAGACACGCACCCAACGCCTCGCGCGGCTTGGTTTGCGTCATATGACCTCCTCAATGCAAACGGGGCCGCCAATCAGGCAGCCCCGCTCCATTTCATGTACTGACGCGATCAGTAGATGTTCTGCGCCGAGACCATCGCAAACAGCATCGGGATCGAAAGCAAGGTGTTTGTGCGTGAAAAAAGCATCGCGGTGCGCGCCGCCGCAGGCTTCGCCTCGGCCGGTCCCTCCACAATCCCCAGTGCGATCTTCTGGTTGGGCCAGATCACGAACCACACATTGAACCACATGATCGTGCCAAGCCACATGCCGATACCGATGGCGATATTCTTGGGCACAGCAAAACCGGTCATCGCACCAAGCGTATAGGCATCGAGCAGGTAGCCATTCATGTGTGCGACGATAATGCCGGTGACAATGGTCGCCATTGCACCCCAGCGGAACCAGAATAGTGCTTCGGGCGCGATCACCTTGCCAATTGCCGGTTTCTGGTCGTCCGGGATCTTCGGCATGGACGGGATCTGCACGAAGTTGAAATACCAGAGCAGGCCAATCCACATCACGCCGCTGATGACATGCAGCCAGCGGAAGAAGAACGCCCAGAAGGCATAGTCGCCCAGCGACCCGCCCCAGTTGAGATAGAGCAGCACCAAAATCACCGCCAGCACGAAGCCGGCGATTACCGTGTTGCGGAGCGATGTGAGAATGGCAGCCATGATGGTCCTCCCCGTCTGATTGTCCGGCACCGCCTCCGGCCTCTGCCTCGTGGAAGGCGTCCGGATCAAATGCCGATGCCGGCGCGACTCAATGTCGCGATACTGGCATGAAAACTAGGAGTTTCCGCCGCAAAAGCCAAGCCCGCGAGGCCGGGCAATCAAGGCACGGCGATCAATGCCGCGGCAACGCGACGGTTTTCAGCGAGCATCATGTTGTAGGTCCGGCACGCGGCCGGGGTCGCCATCGTGTCCGGGAAGAGCCCGCGCGATTCGAGATGCCTTTGAGCCTGTTCCGGCAACCGCGCAAAGACATCACCGGAACCGACCAGCAGGAAGTCGAATGTGCCCGCTTCGCCGGCCAGCACGGCAAGCGACGCCGCTGTGACACCGTCTATCGAAGCGACGGGCCAAGGGTGAAGACCTCGCGGGGTAACGATAATCGAACCATCGAAACGCTGTCCCTCGAGGCGAAAACCGCCGTCGCCATAGGCATCGATGGGCGGCTGCCTCGAAAAGCGCGGCTTCATGCCCGATGGGCTACCGCTCACGCCTTGGCCCCGGCCTTGCCTTCCGGCACCTTTCCGGAACTGTTGCCCGACCAATCACGCGAAACGCCAACCGCCAGAATGATGGGCGCAGCAATAAACACCGATGAATAGGTGCCGATCAGAATGCCGAAGATCATGGCAAAGGTGAAGCCCCGCAGAACCTCGCCGCCAAAGACAAAGAGTGCCAGAAGCGCCAGAAGCGTCGTACCGGATGTTATCACCGTACGCGACAACGTCTGGTTGATCGACAGGTCGATCAACTCGCCAAGATCCATCTTTTTGTATTTTCGGAGATTTTCACGCACCCGGTCGAAAACGATCACGGTATCGTTCATCGAATAGCCGACGATGGTCAGAATGGCGGCGATCATCTGCAGATTGAACTCGATCTGCAGGATGCAAAGGATACCAATGGTCGCCAATACGTCATGGACCAGCGACGTGATGGCACCAAGACTGAACTGCCACTCGAAACGAAACCAGATATAGACCAGCATCAGCACCATCGCGAGAACGACCGCAATCGTCCCGCTTCTGACCAGCTCACTGCTGACCTGCGGCCCCACAACCTCGACACGACGGTACTCGACAACCTGATCGCCGAGAGCCGCGCGTACCTTGTTGACCGCCTCCTGGGACGCAGCCTCACCGCCTTCCGCCGGCGACGGAATGCGGATAAGCACATCGTCGGCCTGGCCGAATTCCTGTATCTGAACCTCGCCGAGGCCGAGACCGCTCATTGTTGTTCGTAACTGGTTGATGTCCGCCGGGCCGTCCGTCGCGATCTCGATCATGATCCCGCCCTTGAAATCGATGCCGAAATTCAGGCCGCGCGAGAAAAACAGGGCGATCGAAGCCGCAATGATGATCAATGAAATACCCGTCGCGATATGACGGAATCTGACGAACGGGATATGAGTATCGTCCGGGATCAGCTTGAGATGTCGCATGTGACTGGTTCCGTCCCGACGTTTAGAGATAAATGGTCTTCGGACGCCGGCGGCGTATCCAGACCGAAAGCATGAGGCGGTTGACGGTATAGGCCGTGAACACGGACGTAATGATGCCGATGCCGAGCGTCACGGCAAATCCGCGTACCGGCCCCGATCCCATCTGGAACAGGATGGCAGCCGATATTAGCGTCGTGATGTTGGCATCGAGAATCGACGACAATGCGCGGTTGTAACCCGTTTCGATCGCTTGAACCGGGCCTTTGCCGGCAGCGATTTCCTCGCGTATCCGTTCGTAGATCAGCACATTGGCGTCAACGGCCATGCCGACGGTAAGCACGATTCCGGCAATGCCCGGCAATGTCAGGGTTGCCTGCAACACCGACAGCACGGCAAAGATCATCGCCATATTGAGTGTCAGCGCCACAACGGCAAACACGCCGAAGAACCCGTAGCTTGCGATCATGAAAACTACGACGGCCAGACTGCCGATCAGCGCCGCAACCTCGCCGGCACGGATCGAGTCCGCACCCAGCCCCGGGCCTACGGTACGTTCTTCAAGGACGTTCAACGGTGCTGGCAACGCGCCGGCCCGCAGCAGAATAGCCAGGTCGTTGGCAGCCTGAACGGTGAAATTGCCACTGATCTGACCGGACCCGCCCATGATCGGTTCGCGTATCACAGGCGCGCTGATCACCTTGTTGTCGAGCACAATCGCAAACGGCCGGCCGACATTGTTGCGGGTCACTTCGCCGAACTGGCGTGCCCCGGTGGAGTCGAAGCGGAAATTGACGACCGGCGCGCCCGTCTGCTGATCAAAGGCCGGTTGCGCGTCAACAAGTCGATCGCCACCGACCATAATGCGACGCTCGACCAGTACGGGAGCACTGGGTTCGTCCGCCGTGTAGATAACCTCGGTGCCCGTGGGTATCGTGCGCGTGGCCACGGCCTGCTCGCCCGACATGGCATTGCTGACCAGTCGGAAATTCATCTTGGCCGTCTGACCAAGCAACTCCTTCAGACGCTGCGGATCGTCAAGACCCGGCACCTGAACCAGAATGCGGCTGCTGCCCTGTTGCTGGATGACGGGCTCAGTGGTGCCCAACTCGTCAATACGACGGCGCACGATCTCGATCGATTGCTGAACCGCTGATTGTGTCCGTGCAACGATCGCTGGTTCAGTCAGGTTGACGGCGATGTCCTGGTCGCTCACCCGGACCGCAATATCCCGTTCGGGAATCGCGGAAAATGCATTGCCGGCAACAGTCGTCGCCACCCCGTCGACCGCCGTGCGCGCCTTCTCCACGTCTTCCGGCCGGCTGATACGAACCGTGACCTCAGAATTTCTTATCCCGAGACCGGTATACAGAATCCGTTCGCTGCGAAGCGCTGCACGCACGTCGTTCAGCAGGGATTGCAGGCGGTCCTGGATCAGCGAACTCGTGTCGACCTCGAGCAGCATGTAGGACCCGCCCCGAAGGTCGAGACCGAGATTGATCTGCTGGTTGGGCAGCCAACCCGGCATACCCTCAAGCGAAGCGCGCGGAACGAAATTCGGCGCCGAATAGGCAATGCCCGCCAGGCAGAGGGCGACGATCAGGGTAATCTTCCAGCGTTCGAAATGAAGCATGTCGTCATGTCCCCCCTCTTCGGGCGGCTCCCGCGAGCGGCGTTATGAAGGGGTATTGGCGTTTGCCGGAACCGGCTCCGACTTCGAGCGCACATCCGTCAGGGTCGTCTTGACCACCCGCACCCGGACGCCATCGGCAATCTCGACCTGCACCTCGGCATCTTCAACCTTGACGATCTTGCCGACCAGCCCGCCAGCCGTAACCACAACGTCACCACGGCGGACATTGGCGACCATCTCGCGATGCAGCCTCATTCGCTTCTGCTGCGGCCGCAGAATGAGAAAATACATGATCGCGAACAGCGCGATAAACGGAAATAACGAGATCAAGAATTCCGAAGTGCCGCCGCCACCCATCGATTTCTCCTGTTTCGACTGCCTGCCCTGTCGCAGGCCTCTCGGACTGCGCTGCATTGCGGCGGACTATAGCCGCCGCTTGCGCATTTGCAAACCGGTGGCCGAGCCCCTTCAATTCTCCTCTAAGGTCCGACGTCGACAGGGATTTTCGGACCTCGATCAAGGTGCTAGGGTCCGCACCCCAACCTCTCCTAACCCCAGTTCCGGCAAGCTCCGAAATGACCGAAAAGTCCGCCTCCGAAGCCCTTTTGCAACGCATCGCCGACGCGCTCGAGCGCCTCGCGCCCGCGCGTGTCGCAAAAGCTGACCTTGGGGCTGCCGATGCCTTCGTCTGGAATGCCGAAAGCGCCTCGCTTGAGCCGGTCTCCGACGTCTCGCGGGTCGATCTGCCGCTCCTGAAAGGGATCGATCGCGTCCGCGATATCCTGCTCGAAAACACACGGCGCTTTGCACTTGGCCTGCCCGCCAACAATGCCCTGCTTTGGGGTGCCCGCGGAATGGGCAAGAGCTCGCTGGTCAAAGCGGCCCACGCAGCCGTCAATGCCGAGACGCCCCGCAGCCTCGTTCTGATCGAAATTCACCGGGAGGACATCGAAAGCCTGCCGCGACTGATGACGTTGCTGCGCGGTGCCGCCCGCCCCGTGATCATATTCTGCGACGATCTCTCCTTCGATCACGACGACACAAGCTACAAGTCGCTGAAGGCCGTGCTGGAAGGCGGTATCGAAGGACGGCCGCGCAACGTGATATTTTACGCAACATCGAACCGGCGTCATCTGATGCCCCGCGAGATGGTCGAGAATGAACGCTCGACGGCCATCAACCCGTCCGAAGCCGTGGAAGAAAAGGTCTCCTTGTCCGATCGCTTCGGCTTGTGGCTCGGATTTCACAATTGCAGCCAGGCTGAATTTCTCGGCATGGTCGAGGCCTATGCCGTCCACTACCGCCTGAAGATTGCGCCGGAACAGTTGCATGCGGAAGCCGTCGAATGGGCCGCCACGCGCGGCGCTCGTTCGGGCCGGGTGGCATGGCAATTCATTCAGGATCTGGCCGGACGCCTCGGCCAGCAACTCAGCTAGCGGCCGACAATCGTCTGCGGATCGAGCGCCTTGGCGCCGCGCCGCACTTCGAAATGCACCTGCGGCGTGACAACACTGCCCGAGTTTCCGGCTTCGGCGATAGTCTGGCCACGCATGATCGTATCTCCGCGTTTGACCAGCAATTTGCTGTTGTGCGCATAGGCCGTGATCAGATCGCCCTCGTGCCGGACGAGCAGCAGGTTGCCATAGCCCTTCAACTCGTTGCCCGCATAGGCAACGACGCCGCTTTGCGCGGCCCGGACCGGTGCCCCCATCTCCGCGGCAATGTTGATCCCGTCATTATGCAGTCCGTTTGCCTTTGGACCGAATGTCGAAAGAATCTTGCCTTCAATCGGCCACACGAACCCGCCGGACGCAGCCGGCACTGCTGGCAGCGGATCCTTTGGCCGAACGGTCGTGGTGGTCGACGGCTGCGCCGCAGAAATAGCGGCGCCGGCGACCGGTCGCGCCACGGGAACCGGTCCACCCGCCACGTCGCGGTCGACGATCGACTGCGCCGTGCCGCGCGACGGCAATTGAAGACGCTCGCCAACCCTGATCGTAAAGGGCTCCCGCAGGCGATTGAGGCTCGTCAGAGACGCCATGTCGACATTGTAATGTCGCGAAATACTGTAGACCGTGTCGCCGCTGCGAACGACATGAAATCGTCCGGCCGGAATTGCCAGTCGCTGCCCGACATGAATGGCATAAGGGGGCGTCAGCCGGTTGGTGTCGATGATCGAGCGCAACGGCACATCATGTGCCCGGGCAATACTGTGGACCGTGTCGCCGCGCCGGACCACATAGTCCTCGCCGGAAACCAGCCGATCGGCCGGACGGGTCATCGGCAATCGTTGGCCGCCAACGGATTGACCGTCCCACCATGGACGCTCGCCACCTCCGCTGCAGGCGGTCAGGAGCAGCAGCGACGCCAGCACGCCTGCAAGTCTCGAATTTCGTGTCCCGTGACCGCGTCGCATCTTTCCGGGCGTTTCCTTTCAGGCGTTCAGGACTCTTTCGCGACACCCTCGACCAGCGGCACAAACCGCACCGGCAAAAGTTCTTCGCGTTTCACACCTTCGCCTGTCCGCTCGATCCGTACAAGTTTCTGCTCGCCCCGACCGCCGGATACGGCGACCGGCACAATCATCAACCCGCCTTCCTTGAGCTGCTCGACCAGTTTCTGCGGCACCGCCGGGGCCGCAGCAGTCACAATGATTCGGTCGAAGGGCGCCTGCTCGGGCCAGCCCTGGGCCCCGTCACCGACCTTGGCCGTGATGTTGTGGATATTGAGTTCATCGAACCGCTTCAAGGCATCCTTGAGAAGCGTCCGATAGCGTTCGATCGTGTAGACGCGGCGGCAGAGCCGTGCGAGCACCGCGGCCTGATAGCCCGAACCTGTGCCGACCTCCAGCACCTTCATTCTCTCGCCGACCTGCAACTGCTCGGTCATGTAGGCGACGATATAGGGCTGGCTGATCGTCTGCCCGCATTCGATGGGCAGCGCGTGATCCTCATAGGCCTGCTTGCGGAATGTGCCGCTGATGAACTTTTCGCGTGGCACCCGCTCGATCGCCGACAGAACCCGCTTGTCGCGCACCCCTTGACGCCGCAGGCCCATGATCAGCTCGATCTTGCCCTGCTCGATCTCGTCCATGGGCGTTTCGTCGCTCACCTGAGCCTCACGATTTCCGGCGCGGCCGCTTCACCGGCATCGTGCCGAGCGCCGCATTGAGGGCTTTTGCCGTGCCGGCATGGGTCAGGTCCATATGCAAAGGTGTGATCGAGATACGTCCTTCATAGATCGCACGAAGATCGGTCCCCTGCGGCGGATTGCTGAGAATGCGCTCGAATCCCAGCCAGTAATAGGGGTTGTTGCGCGCGTCGATCCGCTCCTCCACGCGCACAAGCGACTGATCGCGCTTGCCTTGTCGAGTCACTTCTATCCCGGTCACGGACTGAGGCAGCACATCCGGAAAGTTGATGTTGATCAGAACGTCCTCAGGCCAACCGGCCGCAACGAGCTTCCTCACGATGTCGGGCGCAAACTGTTCGGCGGTCGACCATTTCAGTTTCGATCCGCCGCCGAACCCGAAGGCCTGACTGAGTGCAATCGACGGAATACCGAGCTGCGTTCCTTCCATCGCCGCCGCGATCGTTCCCGAATAGGTCACATCGTCGGCGATATTCTGTCCCCGGTTGATTCCCGAAAGAACCAGATCGGGCATTTCGTCCTTCATGACGTGTCGAACGGCCATCAGTACACAATCGGACGGCGTTCCCTTGACGGCGTATTTGCGCGCGCCGAGCTTGCGGATACGGAGCGGATTGGCCAGCGACAGCGAGTGAGCCGATCCACTCTGCTCTTCCTCCGGTGCCACGGTCCAGACATCGCGCGTCAGCTTGTGCGCGATTTTCTCGAGAATCTTGAGACCCGGCGCATGAATGCCATCATCGTTGGTCACCAGAACACGAAAGGGTTTTTCCGCACGCTTAGCCATGAGGTGCAATGACCTCCAGCCCGCCCATATAGGGACGTAACACGTCCGGAACCTCTATCGAGCCATCTGCCAGCTGGTAGTTCTCCATCACGGCAATCAGCGTCCGGCCAACGGCAAGGCCCGAGCCATTGAGCGTGTGGACAAAGCGCGTAGTCTTCTCGCCCTTCGGGCGATAGCGTGCATTCATCCGTCGTGCCTGGAAGTCGCCACATACGGAACAGGACGAAATCTCGCGATAGGCGTCCTGTCCCGGTAGCCAGACTTCGATATCGTAGGTCTTGCGCGCGGCAAATCCCATATCGCCGGTCGAAAGCACCATGACACGGTAGTGAAGGCCGAGCCGCTTCAACACTTCCTCGGCGCAGGCAAGCATCCGGTCGTGCTCCTCGATTGACTTCTCGGGTGCGGTGATCGAAACAAGCTCAACCTTGGAAAACTGATGCTGCCGGATCATGCCGCGCGTATCGCGCCCGGCAGCACCGGCTTCGGCCCTGAAACAGGCCGTATAGGCCGTAAAGCGCTTCGGCAGTTCTTCCTCCGACAGGATGCTCTCGCGCACCAGGTTGGTCAGCGGCACCTCGGCCGTCGGTATCAGCCAGTATTTCTCCTGATCGTCGCGGCTCTGACCCTTGAAGGTCGCAAACTGATCGTCGGCAAACTTCGGCAGCTGAGCTGTACCGAACATGGCCTCGTCCCGCACCATCAACGGCGGCGCGACTTCCTCGTAACCGAACTCGCTCGTATGAAGATCGACCATGAAATTTCCGATGGCGCGCTCGAGCCGCGCCAGCGGACCTTTCAGGATCGTGAACCGCGCGCCGGAAAGCTTCGCCGCCGCCTCGAAATCCATCAGTCCAAGCGCCTCACCGAGATCGAAATGCTCGCGCGCCGCGAAGTTCATCGCGCGTGGGAAGCCGTTCCGGTGATGTTCGACATTGGCGCTCTCGTCCGGGCCGACCGGCACCTCGTCGAGCGGAATGTTCGGGATAGAAGCCAGCGCTCTTTCGAGCTCGGCATTGACTTGCCGTTCTTCGTCCTCACCCTTCTGGATGTCGCTCTTCAGCGCTGCGACCTCGTCCATCAGCTTCTGCGCGGTCGCCTCGTCCTTGCCGGCCTTGGCCTGACCGATCAGTTTCGAGGCGTCGTTGCGCCGTTGCTGCATCTCCTGCAGCCGGGTAATGATCCGCCGGCGGCGCTCGTCGATCTCGATCAGGCGCGCGGCCTGCGGTTCAAGCCCGCGCTTGGCGAGCCCGGCATCGAAGGCGCTGGCATCATCGCGAATGGCTTTGATGTCGAACATGACACCTCAAAACTGGCGGGAAACAAAGCTTCGGCAGGCCGACAGCGAGACCGAATCAATCCCGCCGACCCAACCATTTTCGCGCCCTGTATAGGCGGAAAGGCGGCGACCGTCCAGATGACGGAGGATCAGGTCTCGGACGCGTCCTCGGCGTTTGCGGCGGCCGCTGCCTGTCGCCTTTCGGTCCATGACACACCGAATATCGAGAACTCGTAAAGCAGCAGCGTCGGCACGCCGAGTGCAATCTGACTGAAAAAGTCCGGCGGCGTGAGAAAGGCCGCCACTGCAAACACGATGACGATTGCATAGCGTCGTCCTTTGCGGAGCTGCGCCGCATTGACCACGCCTATCCGCGCCAGCAGCATCAGGATGACGGGCAACTGAAAGCACATGCCGAAGGCAAAGAGCAACGTCATGATCAGGCTCAGATACTCGCTGACCCGCGGCATCAATTCGATGGCTGCCCGGCCCTCGCCCCCTTCCTGCTGCATGTTCATGAAGAATTGCAGGGCCAGTGGCATCACGCCGAAATAGACCAGCGCGGCGCCGATCAGGAAGAGAACCGGCGTCGCGACCAGATACGGCAAGAAGGCGTGGCGCTCGTCCTTGTAAAGGCCGGGCGCGACAAACATGTAAATCTGCGAGGCGATGATCGGAAACGCGAGGAACATCGCGCCGAAGAAGGCAAGCTTGAGCTGAGTGATCAGGAATTCCTGCGGCGCCGTGAAAATGAAACGGGCCTCGGGCCCCGATCCGACCGCCGCTTCGTATGGTTGGATCAGGATATTGAAAATATCGTCGGCAAAGGCAAAGCAGACACCGAAGGCGATTGCGATGGCGATCACCGAACGGATCAGCCGCGAGCGCAGCTCGATCAGATGATCGATCAGCGGTGCACGAGACGCCTCGACCTCGTCTTCGGGTTCTGGGGTGGCCGCGTCGACGCTCATTTGTCGTCGCGCTCCCCATTGGTCGCCGGGTCGCTGACGGCGAATTGCTGAACCTCTTCCGCCTCCCTCAGCGCTTCTTGCATCTCTGGCGACAGATCGTCCGTTTCCGGCGGTTCGCCAGCAGCGATCTCGGCCGCGCGCGCTGCCGATGCCGACGCAGCGGCAGCCGCGCCTGCGCCGCCCCCACCGATCTTCATGGGTTTGTCGATTTCCTGCTGGAGTTTTTTCAGCGGCGCCGAGGCGACATCACGAAGACCGGAGACTTCCTTGCGCAACTCCTCAAGCTCGGTCTCGCGCGCCAGATCCTCGAAGGAACTCTGAAATTCCCTGGCCATCCCTCGGACCTTGGCCACGTACTGACCGACCGTCCGCATCATCCGCGGCAGGTCCTTCGGGCCCACGAAGATGATGGCGACCGCCGCGATGACAAGCAGCTCTGACCATCCGATATCGAACATGTTGTTCTGAAATGCCTCGAACCGGGTACGCGATTGAGCCCCTGTTAGCCGTTGGTGGCCTTGTTCTTGGCCTCGGCGCTATCTTCCCGGCTGACTGTTGAATCGATGGTCTTTGGCTCTGGCCGCGCAGCTTCGGCCTCATCCTCGTCGGAAAGCCCCTTCTTGAAGCTTTTGATGCCTTTCGCAAAGTCACCCATCATGTCGGAAATCTTGCCCCTGCCGAAAAGCAGCACGATCAGCACCACGACCAGCAGTATTTGTGTCCAACTCGGCATTCTTCTCTCCACCGGCGCGAAATGCTCGCGCTCCTTGACCGGTACTACCTTTGTGCAATATGGGCGTTTCGTCGCCAAATTGCGACATCATTCCGGAACTTCCGTTGCGGAAATATGCCAGCACAGGAGCAAGATACACCGTTAATGATTTTCAGCAATCAATTGATTCTGAAAGAAAATATCTTCCAAACTGATGTTTCGCTTTAGGTTGCGGCGGGCTATTTCTCGTCCGCGACTTCTTGAGCCATATGATCGTCGAGCGCGGCACCATATTCCTCGTCGTCAGCAAATTCGCCATCGCCCTCGCCACCGCTCTCGCTCGGATTTGGAATATCGAAGCCCGGCGGCAAGCGCCCGTCGAGCAGGCCGGCCGCCTTTAACTCGTCGATACCGGGCAGGTCGCCGACATTCTCCAGCCCGAAATGGACGAGGAAGTCTTCGGTCGTCCCATAGGTGACGGGCCGCCCCGGCGTACGCTTGCGTCCGCGCAGGCGTACCCAGCCCGTTTCCATCAACACGTCGAGTGTCCCTTTCGACACGCTGACGCCTCGAATCTCCTCGATTTCGGCGCGCGTAACAGGTTGATGATAGGCCACGATCGCCAGCGTCTCCATTGCGGCACGCGACAGTCGTCGCTGTTCGACCGCCTCACGTTCCATCAGGAAACCGAGATCCTCGGCCGTCCGGAACATCCATTTGTTGGCGACACGGACCAGATTGACGCCTCGCCCCTCATACGTTTTCTGCAGATCCTCGATCGCGGCGCCGACATCGGCGCCTTCGGGCAGCCGGCTGGCAATGCTGTCGATATCGAGCGGCTCGGCCGCCGCAAAAAGCAGTGCCTCGACCATTCGCAACAGTGCTGCATGTTCCGAAGCATTGACCGGAAAACGAACGACGTTCTCGGACGCTTCGCCCGTCTCGTCTCCCTCGTTTTCGTCGATCTCCATCTCGATACCGCCCTCGGCTTCCTTATCCTGTACTGTCTCGTCCGTCATTCCGTCGTGTTCTCCGGGGGGCTGTCGTCCGGCTTTGCCTCACGCCGGCGCACGAACAAAGGACCAAATGCACCGGACTGGCGCAATTCCATATGCCCGTCCTTTGCCAGTTCCAGCGCCGCGCTCAGCATGCTGGCCATGGCGGAACGCCGCATCGGCGCACTCATTTCGTCGACGGGCAGGAAATTGTCGATCCGGCCCCAGTCGAACATCATGCCCATCATCGCTTCGAGGCGCTTGCGCGCTGCCTCGATCGCCATGATCGGCAGACGCTTCGGCTCCCATTTGGTCTCATGGCCCTTCAACCGCTGTTCCGAATAACCTTTCAGGAGTTCGAACAGCGTCGCCTGATACTGGCTTGTCTTGATGACTCGAATGCCTTCAGGCGCACCGCGCGGGAAGACCTGCAGGCCCAGCCGGCAGCGGCGCCCGAATATCTCCTGCGCCGCCTTGCGCATGGCTTCCAGCCGCTGCAATTGAAAGGCGAGCCGCGCCGCCATCTCGGCGCCAGACGGCCCCTCTTCTTCCTCGGGTGCGGGCAGCAGCAATTTTGACTTGAGGTATGCAAGCCAGGCAGCCATCACCAGATAGTCTGCTGCAAGGTCGAGTTCCATCCGCCGCGCATGAGCAATGAAATCGAGATACTGCTCGGCCAGCTTGAGAATGGAAATGCGGGTGAGATCGACCTTCTGGTTGCGTGCCAGCGTCAAGAGAACGTCGAGCGGACCCTCGAATCCGTCGAGATCGACGATCAGCAGATCGCCCGGATCGGCGGCACCCCGAGGTGCCCCTTCTTCAAAGGTCGTGACGGCATCCTGCGCCGCGGCATCACCTGCCGGTGCGCCTTCGTCAGCTTCGCCTTGTGTGGGCGCCTCGCTCATGGCTGCCTTGTGCATATGACCCGGATTCTTGTAGTCCCCTTACGCCCGCGATCCGAACCTGCCCATCGGCCGGGGACGATTGACCCTTATACCTCGCACCCCCAGAGGCGGGTACCCTGTTTCTCGGTTTATCCCCAGCGATCTTCGGCGCCATCGGCCAGAATCCGGGCGAGATACAGGTGGTTTTCGGCCGGATCGAGATCGACGGGCGGCTCGGACAGGAGCGCAACTGCCGAATCAGCGCCTGCGAGCGACACCCCTTCAAGCCAGGGGACCGCACGCGCGACGGCCTTCATCTCATCCATCCGGCCATTGCAGTGAAGAACCACATCGCATCCGGCCGCAAGGCTGGCCGCAGCGCGGGCTTCGAGCCCTCCCGCCAGCGCCGCCATCGACAGGTCGTCGGACATCAGCAACCCGGAAAAACCGATATGCCCGCGCACAATTTCATCGATGACCTTCCTGGAGGTCGTTGCGGGTTGCTCGGGATCGATGGCCGCATAGACAATATGAGCCGTCATTGCCAAAGGCAGATCGTGCAGCATGCGGAACGGCAGGAAATCGACCTCCGCCAGCGCGCGCCGAGACGCTCTGACGACAGGTAGCCCCTCGTGGCTGTCGACACCGGCACGTCCATGTCCTGGGACATGCTTCATCACCGGCAATACCCCGCCGGCAAGAAGTCCTTCAGCCGCCGCGCGACCAAGCGCAGCCACCCGGTCGGCCGTATCGCCATAGGCGCGATCGCCGATCACGTCATGCGCGTTCGTGGCCGGCACATCCAGAACAGGCAGGCAATCGACCGTAATCCCGAGACTGCGCAAATCCACCGCAATCAGCCGGGCACCGAGCCGCGCAGCGGCGAGCCCCGCCTCGGGGTTGCGAGCATGGCACGCGCCATAGGCACGCCCGGGCGGATAGTTGCGCCAGTGAGGTGGACGTAGACGCTGAACGCGTCCGCCCTCCTGGTCGATCAGAATCTGAGCATCGTGACCGGCGGCCGCCCGCAGGCTCGCCGTCAACCGCCTCACTTGGTCCGGCGTGTCGATGTTCCGGCCGAAAAGAATGAAGCCCCAAGGCCGTGTTTCCCGAAAGAAGGCGCTTTCGGAATCGCCAAGTTCAAGTCCTTCGCAGCCGAAAATGGCCGCCGAAACACTCATCGTGGCCTGACAAAGCAGCCCTGCCCCTGTGCTTCAAGCTTCGCACAGAGTGCGTCGGCTTCGTCCTTGTCGAGATAGCCGGCACGCAACCGGTAGTAAATTCCCTGTTCACCCAGATCGGCGCGCTGGATATCGATGCCGAGCGGACCGAGTAGATCGGGAAAGCGGGTCTTCAGCTTGCCGAAGGCATCGCGGGCGGCAGCCTCGTCGCGAAACGCGGCAAGCTGCACGACATGACTGCCGGCGCTGCCGGCCTGCAGCTCCTGCCGGACGCGCTCCGGTTCGGCTGGTGCCGGCGGAACGCTGGACGCGGGCGATGTCGCGCTATCCGGCACGACGGGTTCAAGTGGCGAACTTTCGATGGCCTCCGCCAGCCTGTCCATGCCCTGTTGATCACGCGGTGAAATAGTCTGGTCGATCGCGAGCGGTTCCTCGGCCGGCGGTAACAGTTGCTCGTCCTCGCCGCGTGAAGCAGCCGATTCACGTCCCCCAAGCCGGTCGTAGATTCCGGCATCTTGATGCGGGAATGTCTTGCCGCCCGGATTGGCGGGCACTTCCTTGGTCGGCTCTCCGTCGGCACGCAGGATTGGCGGAACGCCGCCATTCTGATCGCCCTGCCGGTAAGCCAGGAAAACAACGCCGGCAAACACCGCGACAAGCGCCAGAATGCTGAGAAGCATCAAGGGTCCCCGACGACGGCCTTCATCGTCGTCATAGACTTCGTAATCCTCGACATCGGGATCGAAATCGTATTCCGGATCCTCGTCCCAATCGCCGTCCCGGCGCGGCATCAGCGCATCTCCTCAGTCGGTTCGACCCCCAGTATTCCCAAACCGGCGGCAACGACATAAGCGGCAGCACGAATCAAAGCGAGCCTTGCAAGCGTAACATCCCTGTCATCGTCCCGGATAAAACGAAGAGAAGCATCATCCTTGCCCTTGTTCCACAGCGCATGAAAAGCCGCTGCCAGGTCGTCGAGATAGAAGGCGATCCGGTGCGGTTCATGGGCAAGCGCCGCCTGTTCCACCTGACGCGGAAACCCGGCCATCAACCGTAGAAGCGCAAGCTCGGCCTCATCGCCCAGTCGCGAGAACTCGGCATTTGCAAGACCGCCATCGGACAGATCGTATCCGGCCTCCGCCGCATTCCGCAGCACGGAGTGAATCCGCGCATGCGCGTACTGCACGTAGAACACCGGATTGTCGCGCGACTGTTCCATGACCTTGGCAAAGTCGAAATCGAGCGGCGCGTCGTTCTTGCGTGTTAGCATCATGAAGCGCACGACATCCTTGCCAACTTCGTCGACGACATCGCGCAGTGTCACGAAATCGCCGGCCCGCTTTGACATCCGCACCGGTTCACCATTGCGGAACAGGCGAACCATCTGGCACACCTTGACGTCGATCTCGGCGTTGCCTTCGGTCAGCGCCGCCACGGCGGCCTTGACGCGCTTGATATAGCCCGAATGATCCGCGCCCCAGACGTCGATCAGCGTGCGGTATCCGCGCCTGTACTTGTCATGATGGTAAGCGATATCGGGGGCAAAATAGGTCCAGCTGCCGTCCGACTTCTTCAGCGCCCGGTCGGCATCGTCACCGAATTCGGTCGAACGGAAAAGTGTCTGGGGCCGCGGCTCCCAATCTTCGGGCGTTTCGCCCTTTGGCGGTTCGAGCACACCGACATAGATCAGCCCCCTGTCTTCGAGAAGCTTTACCGTTTCCTCGATGGCGCCCGAACGATGCAATGAAAGTTCCGAGAAAAACACTTCATGCGTGATGCCAAGAACCGCGAGGTCGCCGCGGATCAATTCCATCATCGCTTCAACCGCTGCCACGCGCGCGGCAGCGAGCGCCTCGCCCGGATCCATTTCGAGCAAAGCCGCCCCATGCGTGGCAGCCAGTGCCTGTCCCACCGGCTTCAGATAGTCGCCGGGATAGAGCCCTTCCGGAATTGTGCCGATATCTTCACCAAGTGCTTCGCGGTAGCGCAGCAGGGCGCTGCGCGCCAGCACCTCGATCTGGCCGCCTGCATCGTTGATGTAGTATTCACGGCAAACCCGGTAGTCGACCTTTTCGAGCAGATTGGCCAACGCATCGCCGAAAACCGCACCGCGAACATGACCGACATGCATCGGCCCTGTCGGATTGGCAGAGACATACTCGACATTGACGGCTTCACCGGCACCCATGTCGCTCGCGCCATAGGCCGGCCCCGCACGCAGCACTTCCGGAATCCGGGCAAGCCAGAAATCGGCACTGAGCCGCAGATTAATGAAGCCCGGCCCGGCCACGGAAACCTCCGTGACCGCCTCGATGGTGGCGAGCTTTGCCGCAAGCGCATCTGCGAGATCGCGCGGCTTCATGCCAGCAGGCTTGGCCAGTACCATCGCCGCATTGGTCGACAGATCGCCATGCGCGGGATCCCGCGGCGGCTCGACCGCGACACGCGACGTTTCGATCCCGACCGGCAGGATTCCTTCCCTGACCAGGCTCTGAAGGGCGGCCGCGACGCGATCTTCGAAATACCGAAAAATATTCATTGTTGCCGTCAGTTATGGGGCCACCGGGCGCGCACTCTAGCCGCGCCGACGGCCGGTTTCCAGCCCCGGTTCAGGCCCTTGAATCGTGAAGATCGAAGAGCCGCCGATGCTCCTCGATGGCGAACCTATCGGTCATGCCGGCAATGAAGTCGCAAACCCGCCTCGCGGTCCTTGTACCGCTGGCGCCGTCGCAGCCCCTCTGCCATTCGGGCGGCAGAAGGTCCGGTTCCCGATGCAGCAGTCCGAAGAGATCGGCGACGATCCGCTGCGCCTTGCTCATCGACCGATTGACGCGATAGTGGCGATACATGCGCTGCATCAGAAAAGACTTCAGCGCCGCATTGTGCTCTCGCATCACGACCCCGAAACCGACCAGTGGCTGATCCATTGCCCGGACCTCGGCCGCTGATTCCGGCCGTGATGCCTCGATTCTGCGGCGCGTTTCGGCCAGCAGGTCATCGACCATCGCGCCGATCAGCCGCCGGACCGCTTCCTGTATGACGCGCGAAGTCTCAAGCCCGGGGAACTCGTCCAGCACCAGCCGGAATGCATCGCCAACCAGGGGCAGCGCCATCAGATCGTCAATTTCGAACAGGCCCGCCCGCAAACCGTCGTCGATGTCGTGATTGTTGTAGGCAATGTCGTCGGCCAGCGCCGCAACCTGGGCTTCGGGGCCCGCATAGGTCGAAAGCTCGAGATCCTGCGTTTCGGCATATTCGGCGATGGCCCGCGGCAGCCCGTCGATACCCTGGGCCGGCGTCACGACCGGCCCGTTATGCTTGACCAGCCCTTCAAGCGTTTCCCATGTCAGGTTGAGCCCGTCGAAACGCGCATAGCGTTGCTCCAGCTTGGTGACGATACGCAGCGTCTGGGCATTGTGATCGAAGCCGCCAAAGCCCGCCATGCACCGATCTAGGGCGGTTTCACCGGCATGGCCGAAAGGCGTGTGGCCGAGATCATGCGCAAGCGCGAGCGTCTCGGCGAGATCTTCGTCAAGACCGAGCACACGGGCGATCGAGCGGGCCACCTGCGCGACTTCCAGTGAATGGGATAGCCGCGTCCGGTAATTGTCGCCCTCGTGATAGACGAAGACCTGGGTCTTGTATTTGAGGCGGCGGAAGGCGCCGGAATGGATGATCCGGTCACGATCGCGTTGAAACGGCGTCCGGGTTGCGCTTTCGGGCTCCGCGAACAGCCGCCCGCGCGTTTCCTCGGCGCGAGTGGCATAGGCTGCGGTGGCGGCGGGATTGGCGATCGGCAAGAAAAACCTCGACTTTTCAGTCCATTGGCCCGATCTGCCGGTTTGAAAACCGACCGCCGGGCGACTACATATCTGCTAAGCCAATTCTGGTATTGTTCAAAGCCGAAAGCACGATTTCGGGTGCGCAAGCGAGAGAGATTGCATGACCGACGCCAATATCGCCGAACTTGCTGCGCCGATCACGCTGACGGCGCGGGCCGCCCGTCAGATCGCCCGCATCCTTGAGGGAGAAGGCCAGGGCGTCATGCTGCGTGTGGCAGTCCAGGGCGGCGGTTGCTCCGGTTTTCAATACGGCTTCACGCTGGATGATTCGAAACAGGATGACGATCTGGCACTCGAAAGGGATGGCGTAACAGTGCTGATCGATCCTGTCTCGGTCGAGTATCTGGCCGGCGCCGAGATCGACTATACGGACGATCTGATCGGCTCCGCCTTCAAGATCAACAATCCGAACGCCACTTCGTCCTGCGGCTGCGGCACGTCCTTCTCGGTCTGACGGGGGTTTTTCTCCAATACTGTGCCGCAATGGCACAACGATGGTTTTACCCAAAGCAAAACGCCAGTATCCTTGCGCGATCTTGGTGATTCTGACCGTAAGGGACCGCAAGCGCATACCGATGAACAGCCTTGTTCTGACCGATTCCGGCCGAAAGCTGGAGAAATACTGGCAATCAATCCGGAAGGCCGATGAAGTGCCGCGGCGCGGCGACTTCAGGCTGACATCGGATATCGCGCCGCTGATGCCCCATCTGGTCATCGCAGAACTCGACGACAACGACCTGGTCTTCCGTCTGGCTGGCAGTGGCCTGACGGAACGACAGGGCCTGAACATCACCGGCAAGCGCTATGGCGACTTCGCCGAGCCGATGCAGGTCGCGCGCGCCGCCGCCCGCATTATCGCGTTGCATGCCACGCCCTGCGGTTTTGTCTCCGTGCATCGCGAGGAATATCAGCGCGGTTTCGCGGCGGACGTCGAGGTGGTCGGCTTTCCGCTGCGCACCGACAACGGCGAGGGCCGGATGCTGGTGATGGTGGTGACGCCGCTCGGCACGGCGCCCTATTCCGAGACTGGCGGACGGCCTATCTTCATGGCGCCGGCAAGCCGGTTCGAATTCATCGATGTCGGCCAGGGCGAGCCTGACGACAACGCAATCGTCCAATGGGCCGAGCGCGGGGCCCTCAGCCAGGGGAAGCGGGCCGAGTGATGAAGATTGCGACCTTCAACGTCAATTCGATCAAGGCACGCCTGGCCAATCTCACCACCTGGCTGCAGGAGGCCGCGCCCGACATTGTCTGCCTGCAGGAATTGAAATGCGTCGACGATGCCTTCCCGCGCAGCGAGATCGAGGGGCTGGGCTACAACGTCGCCGTGCATGGACAGAAGACCTATAACGGCGTCGCCATTCTCTCGAAGCTGCCGCTCGAAGACGTGACCAAGGGCCTGCCGGGCGGCACGGAGGACGAACAGGCCCGTTATATCGAGGCCGTCGTGTCGACCGATGACGCTGCCATAAGGGTTTCTTCAATCTATCTGCCGAACGGCAATCCCGTCGATACCGACAAGTTCGAGTACAAGCTGCACTGGATGGACCGCCTGATCGACCACGCCCACAGATTGCTGTCCTACGAGGAAGTGCTGGTGCTCGCCGGCGACTACAATGTCATTCCGACCGCCGACGACGTGCACGATCCGGACGCCTGGGCCGATGACGCGCTGTTCCGGCCCGAAACCCGCGCCAAGTTCCGTGAGCTGATCAATCTCGGCCTGACCGATGCCTTCCGGGCCTGCCACACCGAAGCCCATCGCTACACCTTCTGGGACTACCAGGCCGGTGCCTGGGCGAAGGACAATGGCCTCCGCATCGACCATCTTCTGCTGTCGCCGCAGGCGACCGATCGCCTCACGGCCTGCGACATCGACCGCAATGTCCGGGGCCGCGAAAAGCCCTCCGACCACGTGCCCGTCTGGGTCGAACTCGACAGCGAAAAGCGCTGAATACCCCCCCTCTGTCACGGAACTGTCACAAAACTGTCATAAACGGCTTTCGGGAATACTTATCCCTCAACTTGTCCCCGGGGAGCGCGCGTCAGGGCCCCGGAGATAACCCCGACTTATCCCCGCCCGCCCGGCAAGGACTCGACTCCACCCCTTGACCTTCCCATCATGGGAAGCCCTATCTCGGATCCGACACGGAGCCAGAGGAGCTTTCCATGAGCACTTGCACCCATCATGACCATGCCGGTCACGGTCACGCCCATGGCGGCGCGACAGCGATCGACCCCGTCTGCGGCATGACGGTGAAGGTGACGCCCGACACCCTCAGCCATCGCCATGACGGCCGGGATTTCCATTTCTGCAGCGAACGCTGCCGGACCAGGTTCAAGGCCGATCCCGAGACCTGGCTGAACCCGAAGACCGACGCCGCGCCGACCGAACCGATGGAGGGCGTGCAGTGGACCTGCCCGATGCATCCCGAGATCGTGCGCGACGCGCCCGGCTCATGCCCGATCTGCGGCATGGCGCTCGAGCCGATGACCCCGACCGTCGCCGATGGTCCGAACCCGGAATATATCGACATGCGCCGCCGCTTCTGGATCGGCGCGGTCCTGACCCTGCCCGTCTTCGCGCTCGAGATGGGGGCACACCTGACCGGACTGATGCATCTGCTCTCGCAGCACAACAACAATCTGATCCAGATGGTGCTGGCAACGCCGGTGGTGCTCTGGGCCGGCTGGCCCTTCTTCCAGCGCGGTGCGCAGTCCCTGGTCACGCGCAATCTCAACATGTTCACGCTGATCGCGATGGGCACCGGCGTCGCCTGGGCCTACAGCATGGTGGCGACGCTGGCGCCGGACATCTTTCCCGATGCCTTCCGCAGCGCCGAGGGCGCGGTCGCGGTCTATTTCGAGGCCGCTGCCGTCATCACCGTGCTGGTGCTGCTCGGCCAGGTGCTGGAACTCCGCGCCCGCGAAACGACCGGCGACGCGATCAAGGCGCTGCTGGGTCTCGAAGCCAAAACGGCACGGCGCGTGACGGCGGAGGGAAATGACGAAGACGTCGCCATCGAGGAGATCGCCGTGGGCGACCGGCTGCGCGTGCGCCCCGGCGAGAAGGTGCCGGTCGACGGCGCGCTGGCCGAGGGCGGCGGCGCCGTCGACGAGGCAATGATCACCGGCGAAGCCATGCCGGTCAGCAAGCGGCCGGGCGACAAGCTGATTGCCGGTACCATCAACCAGACCGGCAGCTTCACGATGACGGCCGAAAAGGTCGGCCGCGACACCATGCTGGCGCAGATCGTCGGCCTCGTCGCCGCCGCGCAACGTTCGCGCGCCCCGATCCAGCGTCTGGCCGACAAGGTGGCCGGCTGGTTCGTACCGGCCGTGATCCTTGTCGCTGTCATCGCCTTTGTCGCCTGGTCGCTCTTCGGACCGGAGCCGCGCCTCGCCTTCGCGCTGGTGGCGGCCGTCGCGGTGCTGATCATCGCCTGCCCCTGTGCGCTTGGCCTTGCGACACCGATGTCGATCATGGTCGGCGTCGGCCGCGGCGCGGGGCTTGGCGTGCTGGTGCGCGATGCGGCAACGCTGGAGCGCATGGAGCGCGTCGATACGCTGGTGGTCGACAAGACCGGCACACTCACCGAGGGCAAGCCGCGCGTTGTCGAGATCGTCGCCGCCGACGGCGTCGATGAAAAGGAATTGCTGCGCCTGACCGCCAGCCTCGAACGCGCCAGCGAACATCCGCTGGGCGCGGCCATCGTCAGGGCCGCCGAGGAACGCAGCCTGAAACTCGCCGATGTCGGCGATTTCGATTCACCGGTCGGACGCGGCGCGGCCGGCATCGTCGACGGCCGCAAGATCGCTGCCGGAAATGCCCGTTACCTCGCCAGCCTCGACGCCGATACGGGCGCCCTCGACGAAACCGCCGAGCGTCTGCGCCATGACGGGGCGACGGCGATCTTCGTTGCCATCGACGGCAAGGCGGCCGGCGTCGTCGCGATTGCCGATCCGGTCAAGGAAACGACGCGAGGCGCCCTCGACGCGCTGAAGGCCGACGGCATCCGCATCGTCATGCTGACCGGCGACAACATCACGACGGCCGAAGCTGTCGCCCGTCGGCTCGGCATCACCGATGTCGAGGCCGAGGTGCTGCCGGAGCGCAAGGCCGAGATCGTCGCCAGGCTGAAGGCCGAAGGCCGGATCGTCGCCATGGCCGGCGACGGCGTCAATGACGCCCCGGCGCTGGCCGCCGCCGATGTCGGCATCGCCATGGGCACCGGTACCGATGTGGCGATGGAAAGCGCCGGCATCACGCTGCTGGGCGGCGACCTGGGTGGCATCGTCCGGGCACGCGCCCTGAGCCGGGCGACGATGCGCAACATCCGGCAGAACCTCTTTTTCGCGTTTGTCTACAATGCGGCCGGCGTTCCGGTGGCGGCGGGATTGCTCTATCCTTTCTTCGGCATCCTGCTCTCGCCGGTGATCGCGGCGGCGGCGATGTCGCTGAGTTCGGTCAGCGTCATCGGCAACGCGCTGCGGCTGCGGCAGGCGAAGCTGGGGTAAGGTTGGAGATGGGTGATTGGTTATGTGTACCGATTGCATTCTCCCCCAAAACGTCATGGCCCTGCTTGTCCGGGTCATGACGAATTATATTTAATCAGGCAGAAACCCGAGAGCGCGGGACCATGAGGCACCCATGAACATCGGCGAGGCGGCGAAGGCCACAGGCGTTTCGGCCAAGATGATCCGCTACTACGAAAGCGTCGGCCTGATCGATCCGGCGGCGCGCAGCGAGAGCGGCTATCGCGTCTACAGCGAAAACGACCTGCATGTGCTGCGCTTCATCAAGCGGGCGCGCAAGATGGGGTTCCCGATGGAGCGGATCGAGACGCTGCTCGGCCTCTGGCGCGACGACGACCGCAACAGCGCCGAAGTCAAGACGCTGGCACTCGGCCATATCGCCGAACTGGAAAAGCAGATCGCCGAGATGCAGGCCGTCGCCGACACGCTGCGCAAGCTGGCTGCGACCTGCCATGGCGATGACCGGCCGGACTGCCCGATCCTCAACGATTTGTCCGCCGAACATGATGCACCTGCGCGGACACCGAAAAGGAGACGTGCCTGACGTCTTCTGCTCGCATTCGGCCCTCCCCCGGCCCCACTGTCACCATAATGGGCGGCGATGATGTCCTCCGATTTTCCTGCCACCCGGAGTTCCGATGCCTGCCAGATGGATTTTTGCGCTCGTTGCTCTCTTCCTCATGCTGCCTGCACCCGGCGAGGCCGAGGCGCAAGGCTACGAGGAGCGGCCCGATCTCGGACGGGTCTTCGATGCGGCCGGCGTCAACGGCACCTTCGTTCTGCTGAATGTGCAGACGGATGAGACGATCATTGTTTATCCGGGTCGAGCGCTCCGCCGCTACGTGCCGGCCTCGACATTCAAGATCGCCAACAGCCTGATCGCGCTCGAAACCGGCGCGGTGGCGGATGCCGACGAAGTGCTGCCCTATGGCGGCGAACCGCAGCCCTTTCCGGCCTGGGAAAAGGACATGGGGCTTCGCGAGGCGATCCGCGCCTCCAACGTGCCGGTCTATCAGGAGGTCGCGCGGCGCGTCGGGATTGAGCGCATGCGCGCGATGCTGGAACGGCTCGGCTACGGCAATGCCGATCCCGGCGATGTCGTCGATCGCTTCTGGCTCGACGGGCCGCTCGAAATCAGCGCGGTCGAACAGGCGCGCTTCGTTGCCGCGCTGGCGACGAACGGTCTGCCGCTGTCGGACCGTAGCCAGGCGCTGGTGCGCGAGATCCTGCTGATGGAAGAGATCGACGGCGCGAAGCTCTATGGCAAGACCGGATGGGCTTTCGCCGAGGAGAAGCCCGGCATCGGCTGGTTGGTCGGCTGGGTCGAACGCGACGGCCGGATTTTCAGCTTTGCACTCAACATGGACATGACGAAGATCGAGCAGGCGGGCCTGCGCATCGAACTTGCGAAGAAGTTGCTGGGGACGTTGGGGGCGTTGTAGGGCGCTTTTGCGCAAGCAAAACTTGTTACCACTTCCCACCCTCCCCTTGGGGATTCCTCTGCAAAACACAGTGTGCTTTGGTCGTCAGAGGGGGGGGGCGGATCG